>JANRIM010000018.1:0-42410 GCA_033764865.1 Hyphomonadaceae bacterium | reverse complement strand
ACCGCCGCGAAGTACTGGCGCGGGACGACGCCGCCGTGGATGCGCTCCGCGAACGCGAAGCCCTCGCCGCGCCCCCGGGGCGCGATCTCGATCACCGCGTCGCCGAACTGGCCGTGGCCGCCGGACTGCTTCTTGTGCTTGCCGCGGACGGTGACGCCGCGACGGATCGTCTCCCGGTAGGCGCACTTCGGGCGGGCGGCGTTCACCGCCACGTTGTAACGCCGCTTCAGGCGGTCCATCGCCACGCGCAGATGGATTTCGCCCTGCCCCTGCACCACGAGGTCGTGCGTGTCGGGGTTCATGGCGAAGGACAGCGTGGGATCTTCCTCCGCCAGCTTCTGCAGCGCGGTGGTGAGGCGCACGTCGTCCTTGCGGTCCTGCGGCGCGACCGCGAGCGCGAAGACGCCGTAGCGGCGGGGCGGATCGACGGCGGCGGCCTGGGGACGCCCGTCCGCGCTGAGGAAGTCGCCCACGCGGGCGCCGTCCATGCGGCCGATGGCGGCGATCTCACCTGGCTCCACGGCGGGGGCCTTCTTCTGCTGGGCGCCCATCATGTGCATGACGCCGCCCACGCGCAGCTTCTCCCCGTCGGGACGCACAAGGTCTGCGCCGTCCGGCACGGCGGCGCCGAAGGCGCGCGCGAAGCTCTGCTTGCCGGCCTGGCCGGCGTGGGACGTCTTGAACACGTAGAGCCCCGCGCCGTCGACGCCCAGGCGGGCGGCGGCGTGCACCGGCGCGGGCGTTTCATGGCGCAGCGCCTTCAGCAGGCGGCGGATGCCGAAGCCCGACAGCGCAGCGCCCAGGAACACCGGCGCGATCTGGAGATCGCGCAGCTCGCGCACGAGATCGGCGAACACCACCTCCGCGCTGGGCTTCTCGTCGGAAAGCAGTTGCTCCATCAGCGCGTCGTCGAAATCGGCCAGCCTCTCCATCATCGTGAAGCGGGCCTTCGATTCCCGCTCCGCCACGGAGCCGGAGAGGTCGATGCGCTCGGAGGCGCGTCCGGGCCGGTACACATACGCGCGCTCCAGCGCGAGATCGACGTAGCCCGTGGCCTTGTCGTCCTCGCGGATGGGAATCTGGCGCGCCACCAGCGGCAGCGCGCTGACGGCCTGCAACGCCTCCATCATGTCGCGCAGGCGCGCGCGGGCGGTGTCGATCTTGTTGACGAACAGGAGGCGCGGCACGCCGAGCCGGTCGAGCTCCTTCAACGTCGGCTGCAGCAGCAGCGCCTTGTCGGGATCGGGGTCGCACACGACGATGGCGAGATCGACGGCGGGAAGCACGCCGTCCTGCTCGCCCTGGAATTCGCAGGAGCCGGGAAGATCCACGAGGGCGTAGCGGTCGCCGGCGTGGGGGAAGGATGCGATGGTCATTTCCACGGACTGGCCGCGCGCCCGCGCCTCGGGCGTGAAGTCCCCCACCGTCTGGCCCATGGCCACCGCGCCCTGCCGCTCGATGGCGCCCGCCGCATGCAGCAGCGCCTCCATCAGCGTGGTCTTGCCGGCGCCGTTGGGACCCACCAGTGCGACCGCGCGCGCGGTCGCCGATCTACCCATGGCCATGATGGTCCTCCTCTTCGTTTGTTGTCGTTGCGGCTGCGCCTCCTTGCGCCCGTGGAGCCGGGAGCGGTTGTCACGGGCGTGCAGCGCGCCGGCCCGGATCGTTTCGCCAAGCGCTGACGCGCTGCGCCATGCCACGCCCCTTTCGCGCGCGGCGCAAGCGAAAAGGCGGCCCGCGCGTCGCGAAAGGGGATTGGCGTGGACGGCCGGGGTCTGCGCGCGCTTGCGTGACGCATGGGATCGTCGATCGCTGTCCGGCTGGCGCGCGCCGGCGCCGGCGCGGGGGCCGCCGCTGGCGTGTTCGCGCTCGTCTCGCCGGCGATGGCGGGCGTGCTGGCGGTGACCGCCGCCGCCGCCGCGTGCACGCACCCCGCCCCGCATCGCCGGCTCGCGGCGGTGGAGGATGCGGCCAGCCTCGCCTTCGTCTTCGCGATGTACGGACCGGCGGGGGCGGGCGGGTTTGCGGCGTTCGTCCTCCTGGCCATGGCGCCGGCGGGCGCGTTGCTGGCCGGCGTTCGGCCGACGACGGCGCTGGCTCTCGTCACCGCATGGGCGGCGCTGGCGGCGGCGGGCGCCGGCGCGCTGGCCTCACGCGATGCGGCCTCCGAGTGGGCGTCCGCCTGGGCGCCGATGCTGGCGATGGGGCCGGCGCTGCTGATCACGGCCCCGGCGCGCCCGTTGATGACGCTGGCGTCCGCCGCCTGGGGCCGTCACGCCGCCGCGCAGGCCCGCTGGCAGGCCATGGGGCCGCTTCTGGTGGCGCTGGTGGCGGGGGCGGGAACGCTGGGTCTCGCAGGCGCGGCCATGGGCTGGGCGCTGGTTCGTCTTGGCACGCCGCTGACGCTGCTGCTCACCGCGCCCCGGCGGGCGGCGCTGGCGGGCGAGGCCCTGGGCGTGCTGGCGGCCGGGCTGGTGGCGGCGATCGCGGCGGCGGTGGGACTTCAGCTGGCCGGTCCCCACCCGCTGGCCTTCCCCGCGGCGGGGGGGCTTGGGCTTCTGGTCTACGGTCTGGCGCTGCGGGTGCACGCGCCGGCGTCGGCGCGGCGGCTGGACGCGCTCTGGCGGCGGCTCAGGCCGGCTGGGGAACCAGCGCCGCGGCCGGCGCCCGCGCGCTGACGGCGAGGTCCGGCCACGTCCGGTCCTTCTCGGAGATGTGCGTGATCGGGATCGGCCAGTCCATCCCGAGCGCGGGATCGTTCCAGCGCACGCCCTCCTCCGCGCCGGGCGCGTAGGGGCGGCTGGCGAAGTAGGTGATCTCGGTGTCGTCGGCGAGGGCGAGGAACCCGTGCGCGAAGCCGGGCGGCGCGTAGAGCAGCCGGCGGTCCCGCGGGTTCAGGGTGAAGGATTCCCACTCCAGGTAGGTCGGGCTGTCAGGGCGCAGGTCCACCAGCATCTCGAACGCCTCGCCCGCAATGCAGCGGATGAGCTTGGCCTCGGCGTGGACGCCGGTCTGGCGATGCAGGCCGCGCAGCGTGCCCCGGTGCGCGGAGAAGTTCGTATTCATCTGGGCGTAGTGGGTCACCATGCCGTGGGCGGCGAATTCCTGCTCGCAGAACACCCGCGCGAAAAAGCCGCGCTCGTCGGCTCTGCGTTCCAGATCAAGGATCCAGACGTCCTTGAGGCGGGCCTTGGTGAACAACATTAACCACTCCGACGGGAGACACCTTACGGTGCACGCGCCGTACCGCACAGGACTTGCACCACACTGGCACACGAACAAGGCGCCGTTCGCGTGGCATGCGACACACAATGAGCTTTCTGCACCCATGCGCAGCGGGTGTGCGCTCCGGCGCCTCCCTTGCTTACGGGGAGACTGGTATCAGACATTGCCCCCGCGCGACCCACGGTCCGTGCGCCCCAAACGAACAGGATTAACGATCATGAAAGTCCTCGTGACCGGCATCGACGGCTACATCGGCGCCATTCTGGGCCCGTACCTGATGCAGCGCGGCTACGACGTCACCGGCTTCGACACCGGCTACTACCGTCAGGGCTGGCTGTATCCGATGTCCGGCCCGCGCCCCGGCGTGATCACGAAGGACCTGCGCGACGTCACCGCCGCGGACCTCGAAGGGTTCGACGCGGTCTGCCACCTCGCGGAACTCTCCAACGATCCCATCGGCCAGCAGGACCCCGGCCTCACGCACGAGATCAACCACGGCGGCTCCGTGCGCATCGCGCAGGCGGCCAAGCAGGCGGGCGTGCAGCGCTTCGTGTACACCTCCTCGTGCAGCGTCTACGGCCAGATGCCGGTGGACCGCGACTTCGTCGACGAAACCACGCCGCCGCAGCCGCTCACGGCCTACGCCGAATGCAAGGCGAAGGTGGAACGCGACGTTGCGCCGATGGCGGACGCGGGCTTCACGCCGTGCTTCCTCCGCAACGCCACCGCCTACGGCGCAAGCCCCCGCCAGCGTTTCGACATTGTGCTGAACGATCTGTGCGGCCTCGCCTGGACCACCAAGAAGATCAAGCTGAACAGCGACGGTTCAGCGTGGCGCCCGCTCGTGCACGTGCTCGACATCTGCCAGGCCATCGAGCTGTCGCTCAGGGCGCCGCGGGAGGTGATCAGCGGGCAGATTTTCAATGTGGGCAGCTCCGACCAGAACTACCGCGTCATCGAGATCGCCGAGGCCATCCAGCGCGTCTTCACCGACTGCGAGGTCGAGATCGGCGCCGCCACGGCCGACAACCGCAGCTATCGCGTGAACTTCGACAAGATCCAGCGGCTGCTGCCCGACTACAAGTGCACGTGGACCGCCGAGAAGGGCGCGCGCCAGATGCACGAGATGTTCACGCGGATCGGCATGACGGAGGCGGTGTTCCGCGCCGAGCCGTACACCCGCCTCAAGATGCTGATGAAGCACCGGTCCACCGGCCTGCTGAACGACAAGCTCTTCTGGCAGTACGCCTGAGACCATCGGCAAAGCAGAGGGGCGGAGCGGCAAGGCATGTTCATCGTCGATACGGCTCTCGCCAAGCGGGCGGCTTCCGGCAAGGCCGTGCGGTTCGGCATGGTGGGCGCGGGCTTCCAGGCCTTCGGGACCGCGCTGCAGACCATCCGCTCCAAGCCGGGGCTTGAGCTGTCGGCCATCGCCGCGCGCAACCCCGATCAGGCGCTGCGTTGCTTCCGGGAGGCGGGCGTCGACGACGTCGCCGTCTGCAACACCGTGGGCGCGATCTCCGATCGCATCCGGGCCGGCAAGGCTGTCGTCACCGAGGATCCCGAAGCGCTGGCGCGCGCCGACGGACTGGAAGCGGTGGTGGAAGTGACCGGATCGATGGACTTCGCGCTCAGCGCGATCCTCGCCGCCATCGAGTCCGGCAAGCACGTCGTCCAGATGAACGCCGAGCTCGACGGCACGGTCGGCCCGTTGCTGAAGGTGAAGGCCGACAAGGCCGGCGTCATCTACACCTTCTCCGACGGCGACCAGCCCGGCGTGGAGATGAACCTCTACCGCTTCGTGAAGGGCATCGGCGTGAAGCCCGTGCTGTGCGGCAACATCAAGGGCCTGCAGGATCCCTACCGCACGCCTGCCACGCAGCGCGCCTTCGCCGAAAAGTGGGGGCAGAACCCGTACATGGTCACGTCCTTCGCGGACGGCACCAAGATCAGCTTCGAGCAGGCCATCGTCGCCAACGGCACCGGCATGCGCGTGGCCCGGCGCGGGATGATCGGACCGGACTTCTCCGGCGGAGACCCCACCGCGCCGCTGACCCCGCTGGACAAGACCCTCGCGGCCTTCGCCGATCACCTGGACCCGGACGGGCCCGGCATCGTCGATTATGTGGTGGGCGCAAGCCCCGGGCCGGGCGTGTTCGTGCTCGGCACGCACGACGACCCGCGCCAGAAGCACTACCTGAACCTCTACAAGCTCGGCGCGGGCCCGTACTACGTGTTCTACACGCCGTACCACCTGTGCCATTTCGAGCTGCCCAACTCTGTCGCGCGCGCGGTGCTGTTCGGGGATGCGGTGCTCGCTCCCGCCGGCGCGCCGCAGGTGGGCGTGGCGGCGGTCGCCAAGAAGGACATCGCCGCCGGCGAGCTGCTGGACGGCTTCGGCGGCTACGCGCTCTACGGCGTGGCGGAGAACGCCGATGTGATCGCGCGCGAGGATCTGCTGCCCATCGGCCTCGCCGAGGGCGCCCGCGCGACCCGCGCCATCGCGAAGGATACGCCGCTCACCTTCGCCGACGTGGCGCGACCCGCCGGCCGGACGATCGACCGCCTCTACGCCGAGCAATCGGCGCATTTCGGCCTGGACAACGCGCTGGTGGAGCAAGTCGGGTGAAGTTCACGCAAACCCCCATCGAGGGCGCCTGGCTTGTGGCGCTCGAGCCGCGCGGCGACGAGCGCGGCTCCTTCGCCCGCAGCTTCTGCACGGCGGAGTTCGCCCAGCATGGCCTCGAGACCGTGTACGTGCAGCAGAACGTGTCCCGCTCGGCGCGCAAGGGCACGCTGCGCGGCATGCACTTCCAGCTGGGCGAGCACGCGGAGGTGAAGCTCATCCGCTGCGCGCGGGGCGCGATCTACGACGTGCTGGTGGACATCCGCCCGGCGTCGCCCAGCTACGGTCGCTGGTTCGGAGCCGAGCTTTCGGGCGACAACGGCGTCCAGATGTACGCGCCCGCGGGGGTCGCACACGGGTTCATGACGCTGACGGACGATGTGGAGGTCACCTACCTGAACTCGCGCGCCTACGCGCCCGGGCACGAAGGCGGCCTGCGCTACAACGATCCCGCCGTGGGCATCGTGTGGCCCGGGGACGTCACGGTGATCGCGCCGAAGGACGAGGCGTGGCCCGATTTCGTGCGCTGACGCCTAGCCCTGATCTTGCAGACCCGCCACACGACAACGGCCTGACGTGAGGCCACAGCACAGGAACGGGCAGTCATGAAGGTCGCCATCTTCGCCGGCGGTTACGGCACGCGCATCTCGGAAGAGACCACCGTGCGACCCAAGCCGATGATCGACGTGGGCTCGCGGCCGATCCTGTGGCACATCATGAAGATCTACGCCGCGCACGGCCACACCGACTTCGTGATCCTCGGCGGCTACAAGGTGGAGTACATCCGCAACTGGCTGATGCACTACCGCCAGTCCAACTCCGATTTCACCATCAATCTGGCCACCGGAGAGGTGGAGTTCCACCGCACCGACGCCGAGCCCTGGCGCGTGACGGTGATGGACACGGGCCTCGAGACCATGACGGGCGGGCGCCTCAAGCGCGCGCGGGAGGCGCTGGGCGACGAGACGTTCCTGCTCACCTACGGCGACGGCGTGAGCGATGTGCCGATCAACGACACCATCGCCTTCCACCGCAAGATGGGCGTGGCCTGCACGTTGACCGCGACGGTGCCGCCGGGCCGCTTCGGCGTGCTGGGCCTGTCGGGGGATGGCGAGCGCGTGGTGTCGTTCCGGGAGAAGGACAGCCAGGATGTGGGCCTCATCAACGGCGGGTTCTTCGTGTGCGAGCCCTCGGTGTTCGACGTGATCGACGGCGACGCCACCGTCTGGGAACAGGAACCGATGAACCGCCTCGTGCAGGCCGGCCAACTGGCGTCCTACCGCCACTTCGGCTTCTGGCAGAGCATGGACACGCTGCGCGACAAGACTGTACTGGACACCCACTGGGCGAGCGGCAAGGCGCCCTGGAAGATCTGGAAGGATTGATCGCGGGCGCGCTTGAAGGACGACGGCGAGAGGCTCTCCCGCCATGGATGCGCCCACGATGCGTGATGCAAGCCTAGCGGGAGACGCGCGCCTCATGGCGACGAGTGGTGAAAGCGCGGTCGCCGGCGCTCCGGGAGCGGATCGGGTCCCGCGCACGCCCACGGAGCCGGGCGATGACGCGCCGCCCCCCATGCGCAAAGGCAAGGACCGCCGTCTCGACGTGCTCTACGCCATCGTCGGCACGGTCATGCAGGTGGGCACCGGCGTGCTCATGCTGCCGCTGATCGCGGCCACGCTGTCGCCGTCGGCGCTGACGTTCTGGTACGTCTTCCTCACCATCCACACGCTGTCGTTGCTGATCGAGTTCGGGTTCACGCCCACGCTGGCGCGCAATTTCACGTATGTCCTCAACGGCGCGCGGACGCTGCGCCGGGAAGGCGTGCCCGAGGGCCAGGGAACCGGCGTCGATCCCGTGCTGCTCGCCAACCTGTTGCGGGCGTCGCGGCGGCTCTACACCGTTCTCGCCGCCATCGTGCTTGTGGGTTTGGGGGTAGGCGGCAGCGTCTATCTCGCCGCCCTGGCGCGCACCACCACGGATACGGCGCACCTCTGGCCGGCCTGGGGCCTCTTCATCGCGTCGCTGGCCTTGCAGACCAACTTCAGCTGGCAGAACTGCCTCACGTTGGGCGCCGACAGGCTGCGCGAGAACTACCAGGTCGCCATCGTCTCCCGCTTCGTCCAGGTGGCGGCGTCCCTTGCGGGCCTCCTCGCGTTTCCCAGCATCCTCACGCTGGCGGCAGCGTACGCGCTGTCGGTGGCGGTGGCGCGCATCCACGCCGGACTGGTGGTGCGCGATCTCGTGAAGGTCGCCGACGAGCGCCGCAGCACGGGCGCCGCCGCGATGGCCATCCTGCGCACGCTGACGCCCACGGCGGTCCGGCAGGGGTGGGTGGTCCTTGGCGAGTTCTTCACCAACCGGTTTTCCCTCTTCGCGGTGTCGCTGGCGGTGGGCGCGGCGGCGGCGGCGGAGTACGCCATCACGCTGCAGGTGATGATGGTGCTGCTCACGGTGTCCCAGATTGGCACGGCCCTGAGCATGCCGCGGCTCGCGGCGGCCCGCCTGGCGGGCGACATGGCCAAGGCCCGCGACCTCTACGCCTTCTGCGTGGTCATGTCGGTGTCGCTGCTGGCGGTCGGTTCGGCGGCGTTCATCGCGCTCGGGGAGCCCATCCTGCGGATGATCGGCAGCGAAACGATGCTGCCGCCGGCTCCCGTGCTGATCCTGCTGGCGGTGATCTACACCGTGTCCGTCAATGCGCACACGGCGATGAACGTCATCACCACCGGCAACACGGTGCCCCACCTGCGTGCGGTGCTGATCACGGGCGCGGCCACCACGGCGGGGGTGATCGCGGTGGCGGTCTTCAAAGGCGATCTTTTCGCGTTCGTGGCGGTGCAGGGCGTCACGCAGCTTGCATTCAACTTCTGGCGATGGCCGATCTATGCATTCCGCGAGACGGGGTTGACCCCCAAGACCCTCCTGCCTTCGGCATGGGCCGGGGCGCAACGCCTCATCCGTCGCCAAGGGTGACCGGACGCGGCGCAGTCTTGCGGGCGGTCGTCTCCGCCGTCGCGCTGGCCATGGCCGGCCTGTCGATGGCGCAGGCGAGCGAGGCCCGCCCGCTCGACCGCCGCAACCTGGTGCTGACGTTCAGCGACGAGTTCGACACCCTCAACGTGGCCGACCCCCGCGACCGCGGGACCTGGACCGCCGGCCGCTGGAAGACCTGGTACGACAACTCGTCCGACCCCTTTAACCTCCACACCCGGACGCTGCCCGGAAACGGGGAGAACCAGGCCTACACCGATGCGGTGTGGCCCGAGCGCGTGGGCGGCTTTCCGGCCCCGGGGCATACGATCCGCCAGGGCGTGCTGCGCCTGCGCGCGGACCGGGCGCCGCCGTCGTTCCGCGAGCGGATCTTCGGGCGCGCCTACACGTCGGCGATGATTTCCACCTGGGGCATGTTCGCCCAGCGCTACGGCGTGTTCGAGGCGCGCATGAAGCTGCCGAAAGGGCAGGGTCTGTGGCCGGCGTTCTGGATGCTCAACGCCGAGGGCGGCAACCCGCCGGAAATCGACGTGATGGAGTTCCTCGGTCACCAGCCGCACAGCACGTGGGTCGTCACGCATTCGCGCGAAAAGGGCCGCCACGTCACACGCCACCGCGAAGTGCCGCACGCCATCGACATCACGAAGGACTTCCACGTCTTCGCCGTCGACTGGCGGCCAACGACGCTGACCTACTACATCGACGACGTCCAGGTCATGCAGATCCCCACGCCGCGCGATCTGCACAGCCCGATGTACATGATCCTGAACCTGGCCGTCGGCGGCCGCTGGCCCGGACAACCCGACGCGCAGACCGTGTTCCCGGCCTATCTGGAAGTGGACTATGTGCGCGCGTGGCGGCGGCCGGGCCATGACGCGCCGCGTCCTGCGGCGCCGGCGAAGGCGCGCAGCGCGCCGAAAAAGGCGCAATGATGCGCAGGGTGCGCCGCGCGTCGCGGCTTGTTGACTTTGGGGGCTTTGCGGGCGACCTGTCCGCCGCGCACTGGCTTCCAGGATCGTTGTAATCAGTGGTTGGCAATCAGTGGTGGAGAGTACCGTGGCGCGTCGCAACCTGATCATTTCTCGCGTGGGCGATGACAGCCTGCATCCCACGTGGCTGGCGCAGAAGGACGTGGCGCGCACGTGGGATTTCCATATGAGCTACTTCGGCGCGAAGGACGCGCCCCCGCACGCCGGCGAAGACGGTATCACGTTCACCAAGGACGTGGCGAAGTACAAGTGGGGCGGCATGCACGTCTGCCTCGGCAAGAACCCCGTCGATCTCGACGCGTACGACTACATCGCCTTCCCTGACGACGACGTGGTCGTGACCACCGAGGGCTGGAACCGCGCGTTCGAGCTCATGCGCCAGTACGACCTCCACGCCGCGCAGCTCGCGCTGCATCCCAACTCCTTCTACACCATCAACCTCACGCTCCAGCGGGCGGGCACGCTGCTGCGCTACACGAACTACGTGGAGTGCATGGTGCCCGTCACGCGGATGTCGGTGTTCAAGCACATCTCGCAGTACTTCGACGATCCGCAAAGCTCGTGGGCCATCGATTCCGTCATCGGCCACATGCTGAAGGACACGCCGAAGTCCATGGCCATGCTGGACGCGGTGCCCGCGCTGCACACCCGCGCCCATGGCGTGTCCACCATGTACAAGGACATGACCGCCGGTGGGCTCGACTACTACCAGCAGGAAGCCGCCTTCCTTCAACGGCTGGGCCTGACCAAGATCAGCGATCGCCAGGTGCTCGGCGCAGTGGGGCTCGACGGCCGTGAGATGAAGCCCGACGCCTGGCTCAAGAAGCACATCGTCTACTCCTACGCCGTGCGCGCGGCGCGCAATGCGCTAGGCCAGACCCGCATCGTGAGCATCAAGGACGGCCCCGAGGCGCTGGAGCGCGCCATGCGGATGGTGGAGCCGCGCGCGCTAGCGCGATAACGCCCGCGCGGCTCGCCGGCCGGATCAATCGGAACGCGCCCCGCCGCGAGAAGGACGTGGGCGGCGCGGCGCCTGCGCTTCCGTGCCCGGCCGTGCATCCCCCGCAATGCGGGACATGCATTGCGCCGACGCTTCAGTCCACGATGCGCGGCGAGGGCACGGGCACGATGAATTTGCCGCCCCAGTCGCGGATGCCGGCGCACTGGGTGACGATTTCCGCCTCGATGTTCCAGGGCAGGATGACCACGTAGTCCGGGCGCATTTCATAGAGCGCGTCCGGCGACAGGATGGGGATGTGCACGCCGGGCAGGAGCCGGTTCTGCTTGGACGGCGCGAGATCGACGGTGAAGTCGATGAAGTCGCGCCCGATGCCGCAGAAGTTCAGCAGCGTCACGCCCTTCGCGGGGGCGCCGTAGGCGGCGATGGATTTTCCCTGGTCTTTCAGGTCCACCAGCAGCTTCAACAGCGCGCGCTTGCTGGCGTGCACGTCGCGGCCCCAGGCCTCGTAGGTTTCGTCGCGCTCCAGGCCGAAGTCGCGCTCCTCCGCAAGGACCCGCGCCACGTTGGGGCTCTCCTCCTGGGAAGCCTCCGCCCGGCAAACGAAGAACCGGATCGAACCGCCGTGGGAGGTCAGCTCCTCGACGTCGAAGACCCGCAGGTCGGCGGCGGCGAACAGCTTCTGCGCGGCGACCAGCGACAGGTAGGAGAAATGCTCGTGGTAGATGGTGTCGAACTGGCGGCGCTGCATCAGCCGCAGCAGGTGGTGCACCTCGAAGGTGGCCACGCCCTCCGGCTTGAGCAAGATGGCGATGCCGCCGACGAAATCGTTGATGTCGGGCACGTGCGCCAGCACGTTGTTGGCCACGATCAGATCGGCGTTGAGGCCTTCGGCGGCCAGCGCGCGGGCGGTCCCGCGTCCGAAGAACTTGATGCGGGTGTCGATGCCCTTGGCGATCGCGGCGTCCGCCACGGACTTGCACGGCTCGATGCCGACCGCGCCGATGCCATGATTGCGCACGTACTGAAGGAGGTAGCCGTCGTTGCTGGCGATCTCGACCACGAGGCTTGCGGTGTTGAGATGGAAGCGCTCGCGCGCCTCCTCCACGTAGCGGCGCGCGTGGTCAAGCCACGACGTGCTGTGGGAGGAGAAATAGGCGTAGTCCTCGCGGAACACCGCGCCCGGGCCCAGCACGTCGCGCGTCTGGGCCAGCCGGCAGGTGGGGCACACGAGCACCTCGAGCGGGTAGAACGGCTCCATCCCCGCGTGCCGGACGGGATCGACGTAGTCGTTCGCCACCGGGCTCATGCCCAGGTCCGCGAGAGTCACCGTCAGCGCCGCATGGCAGTGGCGGCAGCTTGGCACGTGCAGCAGTTTCTTCCAGTCAGCCTTGTTCGCCATGACGCCCGCTTCTCGCCCGCCTTGTGTGCGCTGTGTCGGGAAAACGATCCCCCGATCGCGGCGCGACATTGTCCCGGAATGGCGCACAAGACCAGTGCCGGATACGTGAACGGCGGGCGCTCCCGGGGGCGTGGGGCGAAGGCGGTCTCGCCCGCCTGCACGGTTCCCGGGCGCGCCGAAATCCACGTGCGCCATCGTGATCGCGACCATGCATCAAGCGCGCCGCGGGCGGCGCTCGGGGCGGGGTGTGGAAGTGGGCCCAGCATGATATTTGCGCGCAGTGGAGAGACGCCGGCGCGGCGGCGGATGGAGGGAAGCGGCGATGGCGGCGGACGGGTCGGAGGCGGCGGCGCTGGGCGAGACGATGCACGCGATGGTGCGCGCGCTCTATCCCCTGTGTCGCAGCATCACGGGCGACGGCGTGCGCGAGACGCTGCGCATGCTCTCCGCCGTCCACCCCATCGTCCAGCGGGAGGTTCCCAGCGGAACCCAGGCGTTCGACTGGGAGGCGCCGAAGGAATGGGTCATCCGCGACGCCTGGATCGCCGGCCCGGATGGGCGTCGCATTGTCGATTTCCGCGCCCACAACCTGCACGTCATGAACTACAGCGTGCCCGTCCGTGGGCAATTTTCGCTGGAGGCTTTGCGTCCGCACCTGTTCTCCCTGCCGGACCGGCCCACGCTCATCCCGTATCGCACCAGCTACTGGTCGCCGAACTGGGGCTTCTGTCTGCCGCACAGCCTGCTGGAGACGCTGCCGGAGCAGACCTACGAGGTGGTGATCGACAGCGAGCTCAAGGACGGCGCCGTCACCCTCGGGGAAATCGTGCTGCCGGGGGAGAGCGCCGACGAGATCATCGTGTCCACCCACACCTGCCACCCGTCCCTCGCCAACGACAATCTCTCGGGGCTCGTGGTGTCGGCGCATCTGGCGGCGGCCTTCGCCCGGGGGCCGCGCCGGCATACGTTCCGGTTCCTGTACGGTCCCGGGACCATCGGCTCGATCCTGTGGCTGGCGCTGAACGAGGCGCATACGCGCCACGTCCGACACGGCCTGGTGCTGACGGGCATGGGGGACGACGGGCCGCTCGTCTACAAGCGCAGCCGCCTGGGGGACAAGCTGGTGGACCGGGTCGCCGCCCGCGTCGTGGGCGAGGCCGGCGGGCGGGTGATCGACTACTACCCCTACGGCTACGACGAGCGGCAGTTCTGCTCGCCCGGCTTCGACCTGGCTGTGGGCCGGCTGTCGCGGACGCCCCACGGAGAATACCCGGAGTACCATACCTCCGGCGACACCCCCGAGTTCGTGAAGCCCGCCGCGCTGGCGGCGAGCTTCGAGGCGGCGCGCACCATCCTGGAGACGCTCGACCGCGACAGGGTCGTGGTCTCGACCAACCCGAAGGGCGAACCGCGGCTTGGTAAACGCGGCCTTTACCGGCAGGTGGCCGGGCAGGCGTCCGCCCGGCCGGACGAGATGGCGTTGTTGTGGGTGCTGGCGTATGCGGACGGCGTGCACTCGCTCCACGACATCGCCGCCCGCGCCGGCTGGCCGTTCGCCCGCATCGAGGCGGCGGCCAGCGTCCTTGAGCGGCATGGACTGGTGCGGGCGCCGTGACGCCCCCCGGGGCATCGGCGGCCCGGAACTTGCGGCGTGACGCCCGCAAGGGCGCGCCAGCACGGGCGGCGCCCGGCCGGATGACACGATGAGCTACCCCGCCATTGAGGCGCCGTCCGCGGAGGCGCGCACGACCGACGCGCCGTACGCCGCGGCCAGCGGGCCGTTCATGGCGTTCCGCATCCAGACGCTGCTGGCCATCTTCCTCCAGCGCATCGGCTTCAACCAAACCATCGGCGGCGTGCTGTATCCGCTGCCGGTGTCCCTGATCGGCACGCCGCTTGTGCTGGGGTGGCTTGTCTGGCGTGGCTGGGCGCGGCCGTCGCCGGCGCGGATCGGCCTTTATTGCATCATGGTGGTGGGCGCGTGCTTCAGCCTGCTGCTGGCGAAGTCCGAGGTCTCGTCCATGTCGATGTACATGTACCTGATCCTCTACGGGATGTTCCTGTTCCCCGTGGTGCTGGAGGACGACGCCTACGAGCGCTACTACCGGATGATCCTGAAGGTGGCGGTGGCGGTTTGCCTCATCGGGGTTGCGCAGTACGCTATCCAGTACGTCTGGCACCCGAAGTGGCTGTTTACCTGGCGGGACTTCATCGCCCCTGAGTTCTTGATTGAATTCAATACGTTGAACTGGACGTCGTGGGGCAGCGGCATCTACAAGGCGAACGGCTTCTTCCTGATGGAGGCGTCCTGGCTGTCGCAGCTGGCGGCGCGGGCGCTGCTGATCGCCGTTATCCTCCTGAGGGACCCCCGCTACCTCATTCCCTGCGGCGCGGCGATGCTGGCGACCTATTCGGGGACGGGCATCACCCTGTTCGTGCTGTTCGGCGCGATCCCGCTGATGATCCTCTACCTGCGCAGCCCTCGGTTGTTGCCGTGGGCGGTGCTGGGCGCGGTGGCCATCCCGTTGGTCATGATGGTGTTCTACCGCCAGCTCAACCTTGAGCTGTTCATCACGCGCCTAAACGAGTTCGAGAGCGTCAACTCCAGCGCCTATTTCCGCTTCGTCCTGAGCCAGCAGATCTTCGAGCGCTTCCAGGCTGAGCCCTTCCTGACGCTGGTGTTCGGCTCCGGCCCGGGGACGGCGGACACCTACCTCGCCGGCTACGTCAACGACGGCTTCATCCCCGGCTGGCTCAAGCTGTCGGTGGACTATGGGTTCGTCGGGTTCATGGCCTTCTCGGCCTTCCTGGTGACCTGCGTCTACCAGACCACCCAGTCCCGGATCATCGCCGCGGCCGTGCTGTTCCAGTACCTGTGGCTGGACTCCAGCCTCGTGGTGCCGCAGGCGGCGTTTGTCACGCTGCTGATGATGTGCGCCGTCGTGCGGCGGTCCACATTCCGCCCCTTCGGCGCCCCGGCGGCCTGACCGCCCGCCAAACCTTCCCATGACCGGTCAAAAAGCGCGCTTCCGCCGCAGGGGAAAGCTGCGCCCTGCGCGTCCCAATCCGTTGAATGGGCGGCGCCGAACATGCAATGATCACGAAGCCGTGATGACGGGGGCGACCCTGCGTCAACCCGGCCCACCCATCGCCGCGGGGAGCAGAATGTCCGCAGTGTTCATCGACGCCGACCTGAGCGACGCGGATCGTCGTGCGCGTCTCTACGCGGGGGACATCTTCATCTACGGGGCCACGCCCGCGTCACGGGCGCTGGCGGCTTTGGGCCAGGCCATGCTCGAGCAAGCGTTCGCGCCGCTCGACCCGCGCACGCTTCATCGCCACCGCACGGCGGAGGAGGTGGCGGCGGTGCTCGCCGTCCTCAAGCCGAAGTTCATCCACCACCCCGAGTGCAAGCGTCTGTTGCCGGAAATCATGGCCGAGCGCGGGATCGACCTTGGCAAACTCTATTTCGACGTGCCCCGGCTGCGATCGGCCTACCCGAAGGAGTTTCTCTCCTCGGGCATCGCCTATGCGTTCCATCCCCATCGCGACACCTGGTATTCGGCCCCGATGTGCCAGATCAACTGGTGGCTGCCGATCTATCCCGTCGATCCCGACAACGCGATGGGCTTCTACCCGCGCTATTTCGCGGAGCCGGTGGCCAACAATTCCGAGATCTACAACTACTACGAATGGAACCAGAAGAACCGCGCGTCGGCCGCCCAGCACGTCAGGCAGGACACGCGCGAACAGCCCAAGCCGCAGGAGGCGTTGCAAAACGTGTCCGTGCGCTATCTCCCGCCGCCCGGCGGGATGATCCTGTTCTCGGGCGCGCAACTGCACGAGACCGTCCCCAACACGACGGACATTGCGCGGTACTCGATCGACTTCCGCACCGTGCATCTCGACGACGTCACCGCGCGTCGCGGTGCGCCGAACGTCGACAGCCGCTGCACGGGCACCACGATGCGCGACTATCTTCGCGCCTCCGACCTCGCCACCATCCCGGAGGATGTGGTGCGCCTCTACGATGACGGCACCGAAGTGTCCGCAGAGATCCTGACCTTCGGGGACAGGCTCGTCCCGGACGGGGGACGCGCGCCCTCCCGCACCGTCAGTCCCTGAACGTGAGGTCCACCGCCGGATGGGGGTCGCGTCCTTCGCAGGCGGCGAGGTAGCGCGCCAGGACGCGTTCCAGGACGGGGGCGGGGCCCTTGGGAACCTCGTCGATGGCGCTGATCAGCACCATGTCGTTCAGGGTGCCCACCGCGGCGATCTCGTCGGCGATGATCAGCTCCGTGCGGTCGATGGGCCGCATCGCGAAGGCGATGCCGAGGTCCGCGCAGAGCGCGCGGATGATGTCCACGGTGATGCTCTCGAACGCGCCCTCGGTGGGGGGCGGTGCGTAGACCGCGCCGTCGCGCACCATCACGAGGCCTGAGCCGATGAACTCCGCCACGCGGCCGTCCTGGTTCAGGAGGATCATCTCGGGATAGCCGCGGGAGCGACCCTCGATCTTGGCGAGCCGCGCGGAAAGGTAATTGAAGCCGGACTTGATGCGCGCCGGGACTGCGTTGTCCGTGGCGCGCCGCCAGGTGGACACGCCGGTGGCCATGCGCGGAGGCGGGCCCACGGGGTGGTGGTAGGCGGCGCACACGAGGTCCGTCCGGTCGCCCTGACCCCAGTGGCCCTCGGTGATGTAGAGCGTCGTGCGGATCCACATGTTGCGGCCCGGCTCACGCTGGCAGGCGGTGATCGCGTGGCAGGCGGCGTCGTACTCGTCGAACGTCATGTCAAAGGGCATGTGCATCAGCGCCGCAGAGCGCTTCAGGCGCGCGTAGTGCCGGGGCATGGCCACGAGGCCGAACCGGCCGTCGGGCTGCCAGAATCCCTTCAGGCCCTCAAACACGTTCATGCCGCGCTGCACGCCTTCGGTGGTCACGTGCAGCACCGCTTCGTCCCAGGGGCGCACGGCGCCCATGGCGTAGATGAACTTCGGCGATTGCAGCGACGGCTTCGGCGTCGGCGTGTTCGACATGGCGTTCACGGACAATAGGCTCCCATTCGTGCGTCACGCCCCCTTAGGAGGCCTGCGCGGCGGTGACAATTCACGTCGCGAGGAGGGCGGCGCGGCCCGCCTCCGCCAGCGCGGCGACATACTGGCCGTAGGGCGAATTCTTCATGTCCCGGGCGATGGCGCGCAGCCGGTCCTGGTCGATCCAGCCGTTCTGGAACGCGATCTCCTCCAGGCAGGCGATCTTCAGGCCCTGACGGTGCTCGATCGCGCGCACGAACTCAGCCGCCTCCAGCAGCGCGTCGAAGGTTCCTGTGTCCAGCCACGCATAGCCGCGACCGAGGCGCTTCACCGTGAGGCCCCCCGCCTCAAGGTACGCGCGATTGAGATCGGTGATCTCCAACTCCCCGCGGGCGGAGGGTTTCAGCCCCCGGGCGTGCTCCACCACGTGGCAGTCATACAGATAAAGCCCTGTGACGGCCCAGTTGGAGCGTGGGCGCTTCGGTTTCTCCTCGATGGAGACCGCGCGCATGGCGGCGTCGAACTCCACCACGCCGAAGCGCTCCGGGTCCTTGACGATGTAGGCGAACACCGTGGCCGGATCGGCGGCGTCGATCGCCTCCCGGAGGAGGTGGCCCATCTGGGCGCCGTAGAAGAGATTGTCCCCCAGGATCAGCGCGGCGGGGCCGCCTTCGAGGAAGTCGGCGCCGATGACGAAAGCCTCCGCCAGCCCGTTGGGCTGGGCCTGCTCGGCGTACTCAAGCCGCACCCCCCATTGCGAGCCGTCGCCCAGCAGGCCGCGGAAGAGCGGCAGGTCCCGGGGCGTGGAAATGATGAGGATGTCCTTGATCCCGCCCAGCATGAGGATGGAGAGCGGATAGTAGATCATCGGCTTGTCGTAGACGGGCAGGATCTGCTTGCTCACGCCCAGCGTCAGAGGGTGCAGGCGCGTGCCGGAGCCGCCGGCCAGGATGATGCCCTTCATGGAATGCCCACTCTCCGCTGCGGCGCCGGCATGGTTAACGCGCCGGGCGCGTCCGCCTCGTCCGGCCCCCAGGGACTGCAAAGTTCGCACCGCTGCCCGGCGCGCGCAGGTGGGCCTTGACGGTATGAATGCTGCACGGCACGCGCACAGCCGAACACCCCACCGCGCGCAACGGCGACAGGCGGGGCGACAGGATAGAACGCTTCGTCATGCCGTCTCCCGCATCGCCGCCCATGGACGATCTTGCGCCGCCCGAAGCCGCCCTGCGGCGGGCGTTGCTGGTCGTACCGGAACGGGACGGGCCGGATCACGGCGGGGACGCCGTGGTGTTGCGCAAGGTGGTCGCCGCGCTCCAGGCGCGGTTCGCGTGCGACATCTTCACCGTGCGCGGGGAACGCCGCGCGCTCGTGAAAGCTGTCAGCATGCTGCGCCATCAGGTGCCCTCCGAATGGGCGGGCTACCAGGGCGTCGAGGCTCGCGAGGCGTTCGCCGCGCGCCTGTCCGCCACCGCCTACGATCACGTGTTCATCCTGTACGAGGCGTTGTTCCACCTCGCCGCAGATGCGCCGCCCGGCGGCCCGCCGGTGACGCTCTACGCCCACAACGTGCCTTCGCAGTTCGCCGTTGAGGACGGGCCGCTCGACACCTTCCTGCGCACGCTGGCCCAGCGCGCCGAACGGCGCACGTTCACCACGCCTGGCGCGCGGCTGGTGCTGATCTCCCAGGCCGATCGCGCCGCGGCGATGCGCACGGGCCTCGCCGGGGCGGACGTGGCGGTGGCGCCCCCGGGCGCGCCTCCCTCGATCCCCTTGTCCGAGGACGCCGCCTTCAAGCCTGAATGCGTGATCACCGGCAGTTACGCCTGGTGGCGCAAGCGCCGGGATCTCAAGCGGTTCGCCGATTTCGTCGGCGTGCGCACCGTCCACGGTTTCGATCCGGGCGTGAAGTCGGTGATGCCGTCTTCGGTGCTGCATGCCGGGATGCAGGAGTTCGACTGGGCCGGCGCCGTGCGCCTCGGCATCGTGACGGACCGCTTCGGCGGCGGCTTCAAGCTGAAGACGCTGGAGTACGTGGCGCGCAACTGCGCCATCTTCTCCTCCGCGCCCATCATGGCGGAGTTCGCGGCCTTTCCGCACGCCGCCCGGTTCGTCTTCGACAACCGCGACCCCAGCCAGCTGGGCGCCGTCCTGCACGAGCTCGCCGCCCGCGATCCCGCGATCCTGCGGGCGGAATTCACCGCCTTCAAGGACGCGTGCTGCGCCCACTACGCCTGGGAAACCTGCCTTGCGCCGCTGGTGGACGTGTAAGCGGCGACCTGGCGCATCAACCGGAAGGAAACCACGTTGAACATCCTGATCACCGGCGGCGCAGGCTTCATCGGATCGCGGCTGGCGCTGAAGCTGGCGGCGGGCGGCCATGGGGTCACCGTTCTGGACAACCTGAGCCCCCAGATCCATGGCGAGGGCGCGGATTTTCCCGCCCCGCTCGTCGGCCACGTGACGCGCGTACGCGGCGACGTGCGCGACCGCGCAACGATCGAGGCGCTGGTCGGGGAGGCGGAAGTCATCGTCAACCTGGCGGCGGAGACGGGCACCGGGCAGTCGATGTACGCCGTGGAGCACTATGACCGCGTGAACATCGGCGGCACGGCCCTGATGTTCGACGTGCTGGTGAACCAGCGCCCGAAGGCCCTGAAGAAGCTCATCGTGGCGTCGTCGCGCGCCACCTACGGCGAAGGCCAGTATCGCTGCGCCGCCCACGGCGTCGTGTATCCGCACGCCCGCACTGCCGCAGCCATGACGGCGGGCCAGTTCGAGCCCGTGTGCCCGCACTGCGGCGCCATCGCCGCAGTGGAGCCGACGCGGGAGGACACGCCGTTCGCGCCGTCCTCATTTTACGGCCTCACCAAGCAGATGCAGGAGCAGATGACGCTCATGTTCGCGCAGGCGCTGGGCCTCGACGCGTTCGCGCTCCGCTACCAGAACGTCTACGGCCCGGGCCAGTCGCTCTCCAACCCCTACACCGGCATCCTCGCGGTGTTCTCGAACCTCGCGCGCAAAGATGCGCCGATCGCGGTGTTCGAGGACGGCCAGGAGAGCCGGGACTTCGTGTTCGTCGACGACGTGGTGGACGCCACCGCCCTCTGCGTCGCGCCGGAGGCGAAGGGCGTGCATGCCATCAACGTAGGTTCCGGCGTCCGCACCACGGTGATGGAGGTCGCCGAGCGGGTGGTGGCGTATTTCAAGGCCTCCTCGCCCATCCGCGTCACCGGCGATTTCCGCGTGGGCGACATCCGCCACAACGTCGCCGATCTTTCACGCGCCCGCGCGCTTCTGGGCTTTGAGCCGAAGGTCGGGTTTGAGGCGGGTCTGACGCAGTTTCTCGACTGGGCGACCGGCCAGACGGTCAGCGCCGGCGGCTACGAGAAATCCCTGGAAGAGCTGGCGTCGCGGGGTCTGATGGGCCGCGGCGAGACGAAGCGCTGAGCGCAATGACCGCGCGGCCCGTCGACACGCTGTTCATCGCGGCGAGTTTCTTCGGCTACGCCGCCGAGATCCGTCGGGCAATGGAGGCGCGCGGGCGCAGCGTGCAGTGGCACGAGGATCGCCCTGCGCTGGACACCTACACCAAGGGCGCGCTGCGCCTTGCGCCGCAGATGGTGGCCGAGAAGGCCGACGCCTATTTCCGCGCCATCATCGCCGCAGTGAAGGACCAACCCATCCGCGACGTGCTGATCATCAAGGGGGAGGCGCTGTCTCCACGGATGATCGACGAGATGCGCGCGGCGTTCCCGGCCGCGCGCTTCACGCTCTACTTCTGGGACGGCTCGCAGAATCTGCCGAAGGACACGCCGCAGAAGATGACCCGGGTGGACCGCGTCCTGTCCTTCGATCCCGCCGACGTGCGGGCCAATCCCGCGATCGTCTACAGACCGCTGTTCTTCCTGGAGGAGTACGCGGCGCTGCCCGACGAGGGCGGCGACATCGACCTCCTGTTCTTCGGCACGCTGCATACGGACCGCAAGCCCGTGTGCGACCGCATCGCCGCCGCCCTGCCCAAGGGGCGCGCGCTCAAGGCGATGTTCTACGTGCGCTCGCCGCTCATGCTGACCCTGCAGAAGAGCTATCGACCGTCCTACTGGGGCTTTGCGCCAGGGGAGCTTCTGTTCAAGCCGATGGGCAAGGCCGACGTGACGGCGCTGATCGCGCGCGCGCGTGTGGTAGTCGACATCGAACGGCCGGTGCAGACCGGTTACACCATGCGCACCATCGAGATGCTGGGCGGCCGGCGAAAGCTCGTGACCACCAATCCCGAACTGAAGACCGCTGATTTCTACGATCCCCAGAACATCGCGGTGATCGATCGCGCGCGGCCTGTGCTGGACGAGGCGTTTCTCAACGCGCCGTACCGCGCGCCCCCCGCCGAGATCGTCCGCCGCTACAGCCTGGCCGGCTGGCTTGACGACGTCCTGCCCTGAGTTGGGATCGGGGCGGCGACGGCCGCCCGGAGCGGTCTAGACCGCGCCTTCGGACTTCAGCACCGCCGGAAGCGTCTTGAGCAGGATCATCACGTCCTGTTCGTAGGACCAGTTTTCCAGGTAGCGGCGGTCAAGCGACACGCGACGCTCATAGGTGGTGGAGCTGCGCCCGCTCACCTGCCACAGGCCGGTGATGCCGGGACGGACAAGCAGGTAGTACCGGCGGTTCTTGCCGTAGCGGTCAAGTTCCTTGCGGGTGATGGGCCGCGGGCCGATCACGCTCATCTCGCCGCGCAGGACGTTCCAGAGCTGCGGCAGCTCGTCGATGCTGGTCTTGCGGATGAAGGCCCCGATGCGCGTGACGCGCGGATCGTCGGTGAGTTTCTGGGTTTCCTCCCACTCCTTGGCCGCTTCCGGGTTGGCGGCGAGATGGGCGGCGAGGACGGCGTCGCCGTTCATCACCATCGAGCGGAACTTCCAGCACTGGAACGGCCGGCCCTGCCGGCCGACGCGCTTGTGCCCGTAAAGGGGCGAGCCCCCGTCATTCAGCCAGATCAGCAGCGCCACGGTCAGAAGGATCGGGGCGAGGATCACCAGGCCGCAGAACGACGAGACGATATCGAAGGTGCGCTTCACCCGGCCGTTGGCCCGCATGGCGGCCATCACGATCACCGGGTCGGTCACGACGTGGCTGCGGCCCTGGACGCCGTGCAAGCCGCCGCTGCTGCCCGTGCGGCGGCGCCGACGGTTGCTGCGGTTAAGCCCGTAGGCGGCTTGATTGAGGGCGTCGGCGAGTTCGTAGCTCATCGATTCGTGACCCTGATCCCAGACGTAAACTCTTTATTACCAATCGCATGCGAAGTTTTCGCAATGCAACAAAGATATTGGTGCGGCGCACAAAAAAACGTCCCGGAACGATACAGGGCCGTTTCCGCCCGATCGTCACGGGCTTTATCCAACACGGCGGCCAAGCGCGGCTGATGATTCCCCAGCGACGCGAATCCAGCCCGGTTTCCAGCCAGGGCCCGCGCGTCGCGACCCGCGCCGGCGCGTGGCGCGTCGGCGGTTTGCTGGGGGCGCTGGTTTACAGCGTGGTATGCTGGACGCTTGTTTATCATGGTGCGAAATCGGTGATTGCATGGATGGGGCCAGAGCCGCGGATCGAGGCGTCCGCCGCGGAAGCCCCGCCGCCGTTTACGCCGCCCGCCGCGCCCCTCAAGGATTGACCCCGCCGCCGGCGGGGCCTTCGCCGGGCGCCCCTCGGCCGGCCTTCGCGGGGCCTTGCAGGACGTGGGCTGGCCGGTGCACTTTGCCGTGACCGCCACATTCCCTCGTGAGTCGCGCCGCCGATGCTCCGGGCTTTGAAGCCACCCTGGTCCGCCCGCATGGCGGAAGGCAGACGGCTGTACGCCGTGGGCGACATCCATGGCCGGGCGGACCTGCTGAACGGCCTTTTGTCCCAGATTGAGGCGGACATCCGCGTTCACGCTACGGAAGGTGTGGCGCCGACGCTGGTTTTCCTCGGCGACTACGTCGACCGGGGCCTGGAATCCCGCCGCTGCGTGGAGACCCTGATCGGGCTGGCCGCGGGCCAGCGCGACGTGCACTTCCTCAAGGGCAAGCACGACGACGCCCTGCTGACCTTCCTTGAACAACCCGCCACCGGCGCCCGTTGGCTTGGCAAGGGCGGGGCGGAGACGCTGTTCTCCTATGGCGTGCGCGCGCCCGCCAACCGGCACAGCCTGCGCGACCTGACCCGCGCCTCCGAAGCCCTGCGCGCCGCCATGCCCGCCGACCATCTCGATTTCTTCCGCCGTCTGAGGCTGCATGTCCGCTTCGGGGACTATCTGTTCGTCCACGCGGGCCTGAAGCCGGGGGTCGCGCTCGACCAGCAGCGCGAGCGGGACCTGATCTCCATCCGGGGGCCGTTCCTGCGGTCGCGGGAACGGTGGCCGTTCGTGGTGGTCCATGGCCATTCGCCGGCGGAGCGGTTCTACCGGGACGCACGGCGGATCGGCATCGACACCGGGGCCTACGCCACGGGGCGATTGTCGGCGGTTTGCCTTGAAGGTGACGCGGTGCGGTTGTTTTCTACGTGACGCCCGACCCGCAGGACGCCGCAGGGGCCGGATGGCCCTGGGGGCGGCCGCGGTCAGGCGTCATTCTTGCGTAGGCCTAGGCAATGCCGCCCAGCGGCCGCGACCGGAGACCGGAAGCGGGCCCGGGCACGTGCGGGGGCCGATGGCGGGCCAGAGACGAATAGCAGGGAAGAGACATGCGCGTTTGGGTTTCGAAACGGATTGGCATGATCGCCGCGGCGCTGGCCGCGATGGCGCTGATGGTCGCTCCCACCCTGGCGTCGGCGCAGACTGTCCCGACGCCGCCGCTCAACGTTCCGGCGGCCGCCAGCCCGGCGGCGGGTCCGCAGGCGTCCCCTGCAGCGACGCCTCAGGGCGCCGCAGGCGCGCCGGCGGCCGCCCCGGCGCAGACCTTCGGGGCCTCGAACCCGATGGCGCCGTCCGCGGACGGCTACATCCTCGGCATCAACGACAAGCTGCGCATCCTGGTGTTCGGCGAGGAGTCGCTCTCGGGTGAGTTCTCCGTCGACAGCACGGGCCGGGTGGCCATGCCGTTCATCGGGGAAGTTCAGGCAGCCGGCCTCACCCGCCGCCAGCTCGAGGAAGAGCTCGAACGGCGCATGCGGGAGGAGCAGATCCTGCTCGATCCCCGCGTTTCCATCGATTTCACGAACTTCCGGCCCTACTACATCCTCGGCGAGGTGGTGCGTCCCGGGGAGTATCCGTCCTCCTCCAACCTCAACGTGTTCAACGCGGTGGCCACGGCCGGGGGCTTCACGACCCTCGCCAACCAGACGCGCGTGATGATCAAGCGCGCGGGGGAGGAGGCCGAGAAGGAGTACTCGCTGCTCTCGCCTGTCACCGTGAACCCCGGCGATACGATCCGCGTCATCAAGGGCGCGTTCTACATCCTGGGCGAGGTCAACCGGCCGGGTGAGTATCCCTTCTCCGAGGGGCTGACGATCCAGAACGCGGTGGCGACTGCGGGCGGGTTCACCTACCGCGCCAACCAGAACCAGGTCATCGTCAAGCACCGCGACGAGCCGACGGAGCGCAAGGTGCGCCTCACCGCAAGCTCGCCGGTCCAGCCGGGCGACACCATCCGCGTGACCGAGCGCTTCTTCTAGCGCGCCGCCGGGCCGGGGGCGTCCAGGCGCGGCCGCCGCCCGGTCTCTCGTTTCGAAATCCCTGTCCTGAAATCAAACACTTGTGGGGTTCTCCCCACAGGTGTATTGGCCCGCGCGTCAAGCACGGCCCGTTCATCGCCGATACGCCGGAGGGGAGAGGCGCAGCCAGACGGTTCGCCGTCCACGGGAGAACGGGTGTGGGTCGGTAACCATGGGCGCAGAACGCGCCAGGCGCGGGTGTGGCCGCGACAACAGAAAGTTGCGGGCGGATGAAAGCTGGACTGTTTGCCGGGGTGGCCCTCGCGGCCCTCATCTTGATGGCGCCCATCGGGGCCGGCGCGCGGGCGCAGACGTCGGAACCCCTCGCGCAGAGTGCGACGCCGCAGGCCTTCCCCATCGACCGCGGCCGCAATGAAAGCGTCGCCGACCGTGACCGCCCGGACTTCACCGCCCAGGGCCTGCGGCTCGGGGCGTTCGTGGTCCGCCCGGAGCTGGGCGTGGATGTCGCCAGCGACAGCAACATCTTCTACCAGCCCGCCAACGAGCAGGACGATCTTGTGACGGTGCTCCGGCCCCGCGTCGCGGCCGAGACCGACTGGAGCCGCCACAGCCTGCGCGGCGAGATCGGCCTCGACGATGTCCGCCATCAGGACAGTGACAGCGAGGACCACACCGACGTGTTCGCCGCCGGCGAAGCCCGCCTTGACGTCCGCCGCGGCGCGACTCTCACGGTCGGCGGTCGCCAGGAACGGCTCACGGAGCGCCGCAGCGCCCCGGATTCCCCCGGAAACGCAGCCAAACCGCTCCGTCTTGAGGTGCGCAGCGCCTTCGTGGCGGGGGTGTATGAGTTCAACCGCGCCCGCGTCGGGCTGCGCGTGGACCGCGAAAACCTCAACTACAAGGACGCCCCCCTCGTGGGCGGCGGCGTGGCCGACCAGGATCAGCGCGACCATACCACCACCACCGCCACCGCCCGCCTCGAATACGGCCTGAGCCCCGATACCGCGCTGGTGGCGCAGGTGGCGGCCAACACGCGGGAGTATGACCTGAAGCCGCCCCGTGCGGCCTTCGACCGCGATTCCGAAGGCGTGAGCTACCTGGTGGGCGTCAACACCGACCTGACGCGCCTTCTGCGGGGCGAGATCATCGCCGGCTATCTCTCCCAGGATTACGACGATCCAGCGCTGGAGACCGCCGAGGGCCTCGCGCTGGAAGCCCGGCTGGAGTACTTCGCCACGCCGCTCACCACCGTGACGGTGGAGGCCCGCCGGCGGGTGGACGAAACCCTCACCACCGGGGCCTCGGCCTTCGTCTCGACGGATGTGGAAGCCCGCGTCGATCACGAATTGCGGCGCAACATCCTGCTCACGGCGGGGCTCGGCACGGTTAACCGCGCCTTCCAGGGGATCGCGCGGGACGATGATGTGGTGGCGGGCGATTTCGGGGCCCGTTTCTTGCTCAACCGTCGCATGGAGTTGGGCGCCCGGTGGCGGTACGAACGACAGACCTCGTCCGGACCGGTCTCTGACCCTGACTATGATGTTAATCGCTTCACCGTGTCGGCCGTGTTCCGGATCTAGGGCAGGGCTTCCCACGAAAGCGTCGGAGTAGAGTGCTATGGCGGCGGATTTCGGTGGACGCAAACCCCAGGGCATGAACGGGGCGATGAGCGGGCAGGGCCTTCCGGCCATCCCGTCGGCGGCGGACGGCTTCGGCTTCATCCGCATCGTGGAGATGTTCCGGCGCCGGATCTGGCTGTTCGCGGCCATCCTCGCGTCGGTGTTCCTGATCGTGCTGTTCGCGACCGTGACGGCGACGCGGATGTACTCCTCCACCGTCCAGGTGCAGATCGACCTGCGCGAGAAGCGCGTCCTTGGCAACGTGGAGGGCATCGTCGCCGGCGGCCCGCCAGACGCCGCCACCATCGACACCGAAACCCAGATCATGACCTCGCGCTTCCTCGCGGGCCGCGTGGTGGATTCCCTGCGCCTGCTGGAGGACCGTGAGTTCTCAAAGCCGCCCTCGCCGGGCCTGTTCGCCTCCGTGCGCGCGATGTTCGGCGGCCCGCCCGCCACGGTGCGCGAGAATGCATCGTCGCGTCAGCGCCGCCGCGAGGACGCGATCACCGCCGTGCTGCGCCAGCTGGACGTGAAGCGCCTTGGCCTCACGTACCTGGTGGAGATCACCTTCACGTCGCGCGATCCGCTGAAGTCCACCCGCATCGCGGACGCCTACGCCAACCACTACCTGACCCAGCAGCTCCAGACGAAGTACGATACGCTCAAGACCGCCAACGACTGGCTGTCCACACGCCTGTCGGAACTCTCCGAGGAAGTGCAGCGCAAGGAGCGCGGCGTCGAGGAGTATCGCGCCCGCGAAGGCCTGCTCAACGCCGACGGAGTGCGCCTGACCGAACAGACCGCCCAGGCGCTCAACCTGCAGCGCGCCGAACGGATGCAGGAGTACTCCCGCGCCGAAGCCCGCGCCGCCAGCCTGCGCGCTTCGCTGTCCTCCGGCGGCACAGGCGACGCCGCGCGCGAGACGCTGCAATCGCCCACCATCTCCAACCTGCGCACGCAGCAGGCCGAACTGTCGCGCCGTCGCGCCGAGCTGTCGGCCCAGAAGGGCCCGCGTCACCCCGCGATGCTCGAGATCGACCGGCAGTATCAGTCGCTGGAAGAGCAGATCCGCCTCGAAGTGCGCCGCATCATCTCCAGCGTCGAAGACGAAGCGCGGATCGCCCGCCAGGCGGTGGCCGCCATCGACGAGACGCTGGGCGCCCAGCAGGCCACGCTGGCCGAACAGAACATCGGCGAAGTCACGCTGCGCGAGCGCACCCGCGACGCCGACGCCAGCCGCCAGCTCTACGAGGCGCTGCTCACGCGCTACCGTGAAATCGCCGCCCAGAGCGGTATCGAGCAGCCGGACGCGCGCGTCGTCTCCCGCGCCTCGATCCCCACCAAGCCATCATCTCCGAAGCCGGCCTTGAACATGATCATCGGCCTGATCCTCGGCGTGGCCCTGGGGGCGCTGGCGGTGTTGATCGTGGAGCTGCTGGAGCAATCCTTCCGCACGCCGGAAGATGTCCAGAACCGGCTCAACCTCACGTGCCTGGGCCAGGTGCCGTTCCTCGACCGGCGCACCCGCACCGTGGACGGCGAACTGCTGACCCCGGAATCCTTCGTGCTGAAACGGCCGCTCTCGGCCTTCGGCGAAGCGCTCCGCAGCGTCCGCGCCGGCGCCTTCTTCTCCTCGCCGGACCGCAAGGTGAAGGTGCTCGCCATCACCTCTGCGCTGCCAGACGAAGGCAAGACCACCACGTCCATCGCGCTCGCCCGCATCTCCGCGCTCGCCGGTTCCAAGACGGTGCTGGTGGATTGCGACCTGCGCCGCCGCTCCGCAACGCACTGCATCGGCCTGGAAGTGGAGAAGGGCCTGACCGAAGTGCTCTTCCGCACCGCCACGCTGAACGACGTGATCCAGAAGGATCCCGGCTCCGGCGTGGACATCGTCCCGCTGGCGCAGGCCGAGTTCACGCCGCGCGACCTGTTCGGCTCGGACGCCATGCGCTCGCTCATCGAAGCGCTGCGCGCCCGCTACGACGTGATCATCCTCGACAGCGCCCCCGTGCTGCCGGTGTCCGACACGCGCGTGCTCGCTTCCGTGGCGGACTCGGTGCTCATGGTCGTGCGGTGGGGCAAAACGCCTGCGCCGGTGGTGCGCAACGCCATCGATCAGCTGCGCGCCCACGGCGCGTCCATCGCAGGCGTCGTGCTTTCCGGCGTCGAATCGGGCCTTGTGTCGCGCCTTCTCTATGACAAGCCCGATTACTACAGTGAACTCTACCAGACCTATTACATTCGTTGAGGCGCCCCAGGCGGCGGCGGCGGCGTTCGCCGTCGCCGCGCTTGCGGTGATCGTGCTGGGCGCCACCCAGACGATGGCCGCCTCCGCGAGCGCGACGTCGGCCGCACGCCTGCGTGCGGCCGAACTCATGCCGAGGGGGCCCGCGCGGGACGAGGCGCTGGCGCAGGCGCAGCTCGCCATCGCCGACGCGCTGGCGCTCGCCCCGCGTGACGCCGCCATCCATGCCCGCGCCGCGCGCACGCTCTATCTCCAGGCCGCAACCGCCACGCTCCCGGAACTGTCGCTGCCGCTGCTGGACGCCGCCGCCGCCGCCGCCGATCGCGCCACCGCCGCAAGTCCGCCGGACGCCGCCGCGCCCACGGTGCGCGCCATGATCATCCTCGCCCGAAACGGCGGCGCGCCCGATGACGCGATGGCGCGCCTCGTGGCGGAAAGTTACGCCGCGCGCGCGCGCGATGCAGAGACTGCGCTGTGGCGCGTGCAGGCCGCCGCCGCCGCGTGGCCTGCGCTGGACGTCGCCACCAAGCTGCGGGCGGCCGATGAAGCCTGCGTCCTGCAGCGCGCGCCTGCGGTGGCCGAACGCGCGAAAATCGCCGCGGACAAGATGGGCGCCGAGCGGGGCCCTTGCGCCGCCGCCGGGCCGGTCCTCGCCAATCCGCCCGCCGTCAGCCCAGCACCCGCGTCCGCGCCGTAGGCTTCACCTTCATCGCCTGTCCCACGGGGTCGATGTAGGCGCACGCAACGCCCATCAGCGCCGCGAGCACGCCAACCGCCGCCGGCGCCGCCATCGCGGACGTCGCCGCCCCGTGGACCAGCGCCACGGTGGTGACGGCCGCCGCAAGCGCATATCCGCGCGATGGTTTGCGCCCGTGATCCTCCGCCCGCCAAAGCCGCCACAAGAGCACCCCCAGCGCCCCGGTCAGCAGCGCGACGCCGAACAGGCCAGTCTCCGCCAGCCAGCGCAGCGCATCGAACGGCGCGCCGTCCTCGCCCGCCGGCAGCACGTCGTAGGCGCCCATGCCGTGTCCGAACACCGGCTTCTCGCGCCACGCCCGCATCGCGGCGGTCGTCATGTCGGCGTAGTAGTCGGGTCGCGGGGCGCCGATGAACCGCCGCAGCGCGCCCCCGCCGGACGCCGCCGCCACGACCAGCGCCATGATCGCCACACCGCCGGCCGCCAGCGGCACGATGCGCGGCCCGGCGCGGCCCTTCAGGCCGCGGCGCCATGCGAAGAAGAAGAACACCGCAAGCCCTGCTACGCCCGCAGCGATCCCCGCGCGCGATCCGCTCAGCGCCAGCATGTTGAGACTCGCCAGCATCGCCGTACCCGGCAGGATGAGACGCCGCGTCAGCGTCGGGGCGGAGGCGGCTTCCGGGCCATGGGCGGGCCGGCGGGTGAGCTCGTCCACCGCGGCGAACGCCGCAAAGAGCGCAAACAACGCGAAGGCCGTGGCGCTCTCGTTGGGATGGGAGAAGGGGCCCTGGACCCGGCCCTCCGGATTGGGGGTCACAAGGCCGAAAAAGTCTCCCTGGCCATCGAACCAGTCGAACAGGGTCAGTACGCTCAGGACCACGGGAATCCACAACATCGCGCCCGTCAGGCGGTTGCGGCCCATGGCGGTGGCGATGCCGGCGGTCGCGACGAAGAAGAAGCCAGCGCCCGTGAGGGCGACCATGGCCTGCTCGGCCCGCCACGGCGTCGCGGACGCCCCGAAATAGAACGCCCCGCTCATGACGGCGCCTTGCAGGACGAGGGCGGCGAACAGCCCTGCGGGCAGAGCGAGGCGCTTGAGCACCTCGAACACCGCCACCCGGGTCCGTGGCCACACGATGGCGGCGAGCGCGACGCAACCATGCCCCGTGGCGGTCAGCGCACGCGCCGCGTCCCGGTCCAGCCCCGCGACGGCGCAGCCGAGAAAGGTCACGAACGCGACGGCGACAAGGAAGGGCATGGCCGCACTCCCCGCTGATCCGCCGCGCGCTGTCAACGGTGGCGCCCGTGGAGCACGATCCCCCCACGCCGAACCAGCCTGAAGCGTGAATCGCACACGCCACGCCGAAGCGGCCCGGTCTCGACCGGTCAGGGTCCATACGGGCGAGGGTCTAGACGGCGCGGCGTCCCTCGGCGACACACCCGCCATGTCCAAGACCCTTCTCCTCCTGCCGGGCGACGGCATCGGCCCCGAAGTGATCGACGAGGTGCGCCGCGTGGCGGGCGCGCTGTGGCCCGAACTGATCCTGGAGGACGCGCTGTTCGGCGGGGCGGCGATCGACGCGGAAGGGGCGCCCATCTCGGAGGCGACGGTGGCGCGCGCAAAAGCTGCGGATGCTGTGCTCATGGGCGCGGTGGGCGGGCCGCAGTGGGCGGGCGCGCCGCGCGCCTTGCGGCCGGAGGCGGGGCTTCTTCTCCTGCGCCAGGCCATGGCGGTGTTCGCCAACCTGCGTCCGGCGCTCTGCTTTCCCGCGCTGGCGGACGCCTCGCCGCTCAAGCGGGAGATCGTGGAGGGGCTCGACATCGTCATCGTCCGGGAGCTGACGGGCGGCGTGTACTTCGGCCAGCCGCGGGGGATCGAGGCGCTTCCCTCCGGCAAGCGGCGTGCGGTGGACACCCAGGTCTACGACACGGACGAGATCGTCCGCGTGGCGCGCGTAGCGTTCGAGCTGGCGCGCAAGCGACGCAACCTCGTGCACTCCGCGGAGAAATCCAACGTCATGGAGACGGGCCTGCTCTGGCGGGAAGAAGTCACCCGGCTGCACGCGGCGGAGTATCCCGACGTGACGCTCGAGCACATTCTGGCGGACAATTGCGCCATGCAGCTTGTGAAGGCCCCGCGCCAGTTCGACGTGATCCTTACGGACAACCTGTTCGGAGACCTCTTGTCCGACGAGGCGGCCATGGCCACGGGCTCCATCGGGCTTCTGCCGTCCGCGGCGCTCGGCGCGCCGGGCGCGCCGGGCCTCTATGAGCCGGTGCACGGCTCGGCGCCGGATATCGCGGGGCAGGGCGTGGCCAATCCGCTGGCGGCGATCTTGTCCTTCGCCATGGCGCTCAGGCTTTCGCTCGACCGCACCGACCTCGCCGACCGCCTTGAGGCGGCGGTGGCCAGGACGCTCGATGCCGGTGCGCGCACGCGTGACATCGGCGGCGCGCTGACGACCCGGGCCATGGGCCAGGCAGTGATCGCCGCACTGGCGCCCTAGAGCACGATCGTCTTCGACTGAAGCAGTCAAAAAAGATCGGGGTCCAAGGCGGCGTCGCGCGATCAGGTCCCTGCGTCGGGCTTCTGGCGGGGGTTGGCCTTCTCGGCGGGCGCGAGACGCAGCACCTCGCCCTGGTACTTATCGTCCTCTCCCGCAACCAGCAGGGGGGCCGCCTCCGCGCATGCGCGGATGAGCGCTTCGACCCAAGGCCCCTCGGCCTTGTGGAAATCGCTGAGCACGTAGCCGTGCACCAGGTCCTTGTCGCCGGGGTGGCCCACCCCTAAGCGCGCGCGGCGGAAACCGGGGCCGATGGCGCTGGCGGCGATGGAGCGGATCCCGTTGTGGCCCGCCGCGCCGCCGCCGGTCTTCATCCGGAAGCGGCCGGGCGCGAGATCGATCTCGTCGTAGAACACCACCACGTCCGTGGGGGCGAGCTTGAAGAAGGCTGCGGCCTCGCCAACGGCGCGCCCGCTCTCGTTCATGAAGGTCTGCGGCTTCATCGCCAGGCATTTCACGCCGGCGATCTCACCCTCCGCCACCTCCGCCTGGAACCGCCGTCGCCAGGGGGCGAACCGGTGCAGGCGCGTGATTTCGTCCACCGCCATGAAGCCGATGTTGTGGCGATGGCGCGCGTACTTGGGGCCGGGATTGCCGAGGCCGGCGATGAGCAGCATGGGAAACTCCGCCGCCTCCCGCGCTGGCGGAGGCGAAACCTACTTCTTGTCGTCCTTGGCGGGCGCTGCAGCGGCGGGCGTCGCAGCGGCGGCTTCCGGTTCCGCAGCCTCGGCCATGCGGCCGCCGATGGACGCGATGGTCAGGTCCCGGTCGCGGACGGCGGGCGCAGCGCCTTCCGGCAGCGTGATGTTGGACAGGTGGATCACCGCGCCCACGTCGAGGCCCGTAAGGTCGACGACGATCTCCTCGGGAATCTTCGTGGCTGGCACGTTGAGGCGGATGGTGTGCTCCACGACGTTGAGCACGCCGCCCCGCTTCAGGCCGGGGCTTTCCGCGTGGTTCTTGAAGTGGACCACGACGTCCACGCCGATGATGCTGTTTTCCTCGACGCGATAGAGATCGACGTGGATCGGCTCGTCCGTCACGGGGTGGAACTGGATCGCGCGCGGGATCACCGGCTGGGTCTCGCCCTTATGGTCGATGGTGATCATGTGGGAGATGAACTTGCCGGACCGCACGGCCTTGATCAGCTCCTTGCGTGCCACGTCGATGGCCACGGGGCCGCGAGGGCCGCCGTAGAGGATGCCGGGAACGCGCTCCTGACGCCGGGTGGCGCGGGCGCCGCCGCTGCCCGTCCGCTCTCGCCGTTCGACGCTCAAAACAATGCCTGCCACGGTGTCGCCCTTTCCGCACCGGATGAACTGAATTGCTTCCGCCGGGACCGGGGGCCAATGCGAACGCCGCCCGCGCGGGCGCGAGCGGCTTTCCGGGCCGGGACCTCGGGAAACGAAGGCGGGTGCATAGCGGAGGCGCGGCCGGGTGGCAATGGCGACGTCGGAAGTTTAGCGGGCGTCCGCCCAGGGTCCGGAGGCGGGTCGCCCGCGACCCCGCTCCGAAACCGGTTCCCGCCGGGAACCGGAGACGGCTTGCGGCGTTGTTGGGCCTGATCGGCGGGACTTGGGGAGGCGGGGGCGCCTCCGGGCGGGCCCGTCGGGCGGCGGGCGGATTGGGACCATGAAGTTTTTCCAGCGGTCGATGATCGCTCTCGGCGTCGCGGCGATCCTGCCCACGCTCGCGTTCGCCTCGATCCTCGGGGTCATGTCGCTGCGCGGCGCGCAGAACGAACTGCGCGCAACGGCCAGCCGGCAGGTGCAGATGGTCAACGCGCTCGCCGCCGCGGAGCTGGAAGCCGACATGCGCGTCGTGCACACGGTCTCGGCCTCGCCCGTGCTGTTGGCCGGCGCCTGGCGGGAGTACGGCGCCCATGCGCTGCGCCTGCTTGAGGCCAACCCCTCCTGGAACGCCATCGTCGCCAGCGACGCGGCCACGGGCGCGCTCCTGTTCGGCGTGGACCGGGCGGGCGGGGCCGTCACCGCTGTACCGCCGGCGCTTGCGCCGCCCGTGTCGCCGTCCGCGATCACCGTCAGCGGCGTGGGCGTCGATGAGAGGGGCGTGGCCAGCATCGCCATCCATGCCCCGGCCCCCGCAGACGGCCCGCCTCGCTACACGCTGACCATCCTCAAGAGCCCTGCCTCCTTCCAGGCGCTGCTGGAGGCGTGGTCGCCGAAAGTGGCCGTGGCGGCGCTGGTGGACAGGGAGGGGCGCTTCATCGCGCGTTCGCTCGCCCCGGAATCCCGGGTGGGGCAGAGCGCCTCGGAGAGCCTGCGGGCGGCGCTCCAGTCGGGGCCCGGCGGGGTCTACAACAGTGTGACGCTGGAAGGCGCGCAAACCTTCACCACGTTCGAGACGGTTCCAAGAACGGGCTGGTCCACGCACGTCGCCTATCCGCGCGACCGGATCGATCTACCGCGCGGTGCGTCGCTGGCGGTGGCCGTGCTCGGCGGCCTCGGTGCACTCGGGCTGGCGGGCCTTCTGGTAGCGCTGGTGCTGCGCGACATGGCCGACCGTCGCCGCGCGGAAGATGCGCTGCGCCATGCGCAGAAGATGGAGGCGGTTGGCCAGCTCACCGGCGGGATCGCGCACGACTTCAACAACCTGCTTACTCCCATCATCGGCGGGCTGGAGCGGATCCGCGCGCGTCTCGGCGCCGACGAGCGCACGCACCGCATTCTCGACAACGCCCTGGAAGCAGCCCGCCGCGCGGCCAAGCTCACCTCCCAGCTGCTGGCGTTCTCGCGGAGCCAGAAGATGCAGATCGCGCCCATCGACATGGCTGGGCTGCTGGACGGCGTTCGCGACCTGCTGCTGCATTCGGTGGGGCAGAACGTGCGCGTGGAGATCGTCGCGCCGCCGGGGCTCTCGGCGCTGAGCGACGCCAGCCAGCTTGAACTGGCGCTCATCAACCTCGCGGTGAATGCGCGCGATGCGATGCCCCGCGGTGGGACGCTCACGATCACGGTCAAGGCGATAGACTGGCGCGGCTCCACGCAGGCGCCCGCCGGCCGTTACGTGGACATCGCCGTCGCCGACACCGGGGTGGGGATGTCGGAGGACGTGCGCGCGCGCGCCATGGAGCCGTTCTTCACCACCAAGCCCACGGGCGCAGGCACAGGGCTTGGCCTCGCGCAGGTGTTCGCGGTGGCGCGCCAGTCGGGCGGGGATGTTGAAATCATCAGCGCGCCGGGCCGCGGCACGACGATCCATGTGCGCCTGCCCCGCGCGGATGTGGATGCGCCCGCCGCCCCGTTGATCGCCCATCCCGGCAACGACGATCCGCCGCCCGGCCCCCGCGCGCGGGTGCTGGTGGTGGATGACGACGCCTTCGTGCGCGCCCATATCGTCGATACGTTGGAGGCCGCGGGCTTTGCGGTGATCGACGCGCCGGACGCCACGGCGGCGCTCGCCCTGCTCGATGCGCAGCGGTTCGATGTGCTCGTGGCGGACTTCGCGATGCCGGGGATGAACGGCGCCGAGCTCATCCGCGCCGCCCGCAACCGCCACCCCACGCTGCGCGCGCTCATCGTGTCGGGCTATTCCGACAGCGCGGCGATCGCGGCGGCGGCGGGCGACGTGCGCGTGCTGCGCAAGCCCTTCGACGTGGATGCGCTTGTCGATGCCGTCAACGAGACGGCGGCCCGTTAGGACGACCGGAGGAGACTCTTGCGCACGCCGTACGCAAAGTAGACCAGAAGGCCGACCGCCTGCGCGATGATGAAATACACCTGCGTCTGGGCCGGCAGGGTGGCGAAGAGATAGGCGCAGCCCGCGATGGCCAGCAGCCCCGTCAGGACGCCCCACGGCGCGCGGAAGGGGCGGGGCCGCGCAGGCTCGCGCCGGCGCAGCACGATAAGCGCGGCGCCCACGGCGATGAACGCCGCCAGCGTGCCTGCGTTGGCCAGCGCCGCGATCTCTCCCAGCGGAAAGAAGCCGGCGATCGCGCCTACGAAGATCGCAGTGGCGAAGGTCATGGTGAGCGGCGAGCCCGTGCGGGCGTTCACGGTGGCGAGCGCCCGCGGCAACAGGCCGTCGCGCGCCATGACGAAGAAGATGCGGCTCTGCCCGTACATGAACGCAAGGATCACCGTGGGCAGCGCCACCACCGCCGCGCCCGCGACGATGGCGGCAGGCCCTGGCTGGCCAAGCGTCCGCATCACTTCGGCGAGCGGTTCTTCGCTGGCGGCCAACTGGCCATAGGGCATGGCGCCGATCGCAGCGGCGCCCACGGCCATGTAGATAAGGGTGCAGATGAGCATGGAGCCGACGATGCCAATGGCGAGGTCGCGCTCCGGCCGCTTGACTTCCTCCGCGGCGGTGGAGACGGCGTCGAAGCCGTAGAATGCAAAGAAGATGATGCTCGCCGCAGGCAGCACGCCCAGCTTCGCACCCCCGGCGTCTTCGGAGTAGAGGCCGAACGGCAGGAACGGCTCGAAGTTCGCAGGTTCGAACGCGGGCACGGCGATCGCCACGAATACCGCCAGCGCCGCCACCTTCACCACCACGAGCACCGCGTTGACCGCCGCGCTCTCGCGCGTGCCCACGGCCAGCAGCCCCGCCACCACGGCGATGATCGCCACCGCGGGCAGGTTGAAGAGACCGCCGGCGTGCGGCCCCTTCGTGAGCGCCTCGGGCAGCTGCACGCCCACGCCCTCCAGGAAGCCCACGGCGTAGCCCGACCACCCGACGGCGACGGCGCTGCACACGACGGAATACTCAAGCAGGAGGCTCCAGCCCACGATCCAGGCCAGCAACTCCCCCAGTGCGGCGTAGGTGTACGTATAGGCGCTGCCCGCCGCCGGCATCATGGCTGCCAGCTCTGCGTAACAGAGGGCGGCGAACACGCATACGAGCCCCGCCAGCACGAAGGCCAGCATCACGCCCGGTCCCGCGAGCCCTGCGCCCACGCCGATCAACGTGTAGATGCCGGTGCCCACGATCGCGCCCACGCCAAGGCCCACAAGGTGCGGCCATGACAGGGTGCGCCGCAGGATCGCATGGCCGGGATCGATCGATCCGTCGATGGGCTTGCGCCGGGTGAGAAAAGACCGGTTGGACATGGGGTTCAGCCTCCGGACGGCACTGTGCGGAGGCGGCCGTCGAATGGGAAGGGCCCGCCGCTAGGGCGCGGCCCCCTCAGCCGACGCGATGCCGCGCTCGACGGCGTCCAGCACCGCGTCCACGCAGCAGGCGTTCAGGAAATGGTCCCCGCCCGGCGCGACGATGTAGTCGGCGCCCGCCTCCGCGGCGAGCCGTTCGGCGGCGTCCGGCAGGATGAAGGTGTCCTTGTCGCCGTGCAGGACGATGACCGGCGCGGCGAGACCCTTGAGCGCGGCGCGGGCCGCCGGCAGCTGCGGGGCCTGGCGGTTGATCTCGGCCAGCGAGTTCTTCATGTCGCGCGGCAGGGCCGGTCGCACCAACGAGCCCAGCGCATCGAGACGGCGGATGGTGGGCCCGCGATCGCCGTAGAACGCGCTCACCAGCACGAGCGCCTTGACCTTCTGAGGATGCCGGGCGGCCAACAGGGCGGCGATCGGCCCACCGTAGCTCTGGCCGATGAGGACGACCTTCTGGTCTTCCGGACCGTCGAGGAGGGCGGAGAGCGCGTCCGCCTGCGCGGCGATGTCGGTGACTGCGGTCTGCGGTTCGCTCAGGGCGAATCCCGGCCGGTCCGCCACCACCATTTCCCGATCCGGACGCACCTTCGCCAGCACGGGCGCCCAGTACTCGGACCAGGACGGCGTGCCCGTGACGACGACGATCTTCCACGGCGCTGGCGCAGCGCGCGGCGTATTGAGCGCCGACAGCTTCCAGGGCGTTGCGCCGCCCGCCGTCACGCTCACGCGCGTCATCACGTCGGCGCTGAAATTGCGGGAAGTGGGAAAGCGGTCCGCGTCCGCCTCGTTCTCGGCGCGGACGGCGCAGGCGGCGAGGAGGAGGCTGGCGACGAAGGCGGCGACCGTACGCATGCCGCTACGTATGTCCGCAGCGTCGAATGGGCAAGCGTGGCGGGGGAGCTTGCGAACCGCGCCGGGCCTTGCCAATGGTGCGCCGCAATCCATAGCCGTGACTTCGACAGATTCGCCTGAGACCATCGACATGACGACGCTGCATGAACCTCTGCCGCTGACCTGCGGCGCGGTGCTGAAGAACCGCTTCGTGCTCGCCCCGCTCACCAACTTGCAAAGCCACCCCGACGGCACGCTCAGCGACGACGAATTCCGCTGGTTGACCATGCGGGCGGCCGGCGGTTTCGGCCTGACGATGACCTGCGCGGCGTCCGTGCAGGCCGTGGGCGTGGGCTTCCCGGGACAGCTTGGCGCACATGACGAACGCCATCATCCGGGCCTTGCCCGGCTCGCGCATGCGATCCGCGCCGCCGGCAGCCATGCCGTGGTGCAGCTGCATCATGCCGGCATCCGCGCGCCGCGCGACCTGATCGGCACCGCCCCGGTGGGCCCGTCCGACGACGCCGAGACTGGCGCGCGCGCCCTCACCTCGTCGGAGGTCGAGCGCGTGGCGGCGGACTTCGTCGCTGCTGCGGCGCGGTGCCAACGGGCGGGGTTTGACGGCGTCGAACTGCACGGCGCGCACGGCTACCTGCTGTGCGCCTTCCTCAGCCCCGAGATCAACCAGCGGACCGATCGCTACGGCGGATCCCCGGAAAACCGCGCGCGTCTGCTGTTCGACATCGTGGAGGGTGTGCGCGCCACGTGCGGGCCGGGGTTCAGCCTCGGCGTGCGCCTCTCGCCGGAGCGCTTCGGGCTCAAGCTGGAGGACATCCGGGCTGTGGCCCAGCGCCTGATGCGGGAGGGCCTGATCGACTATCTCGACCTGTCGCTGTGGGATGTCTTCAAGACGCCGGAGGAGGACGCCTTCAAGGAGCGCCCGTTGGTGTCCTGGTTCACCGATCTTGAGCGCGGCGGGGTGCGCCTCGGCGCAGCGGGCAAGATCGCCACGGGGGAGGCCTGCGCCAAGGCGATGGCGGCGGGACTGGACTATGTGCTGATCGGGCGCGGCGCCATCCTGCATCACGACTTTCCGCGCCGGGTGGCGGCGGATCCGGGCTTCCTGCCCGCGCCGTTGCCGGTCGCCGCCGATCACCTGCGACGCGAAGGCCTGGGGGAGGCGTTCGTCAGCTACATGAAAACGTGGAAGGGGTTCGTGGCCGAGGCGGCGTAAGGCTTCAGTCGAAGAGCTTCGAGACGCTTTCCTCGTTGGCGATGCGACGGATGGCTTCGCCCATGAGCGGCGCCACGGAGATGGACCGGATCTTCTTCGACTTCATGATCGCTTCGCCGTGCAGGATGGAATCCGTCACCACCAGCTCATCCAGCAGGGACTTGTCCACCCGCGCCGAGGCGCCGTTGGACAGCACGCCGTGGGAAACGTAGGCCGAAACGCTGACCGCGCCATGCTCCCGCAAGGCGGCGGCGGCGTTGCACAGCGTGCCGGCGCTATCGACGATGTCGTCAAAGAGGATGCAGCGTCGACCCTTCACGTCGCCGATGATGTTCATCACCTCGCTTTCGCCGGCGCGTTCGCGGCGCTTGTCGACGATGGCGAGGTCGGCCCCGAAGCGATTGGCGAGCGCCCGCGCCCGGACCACGCCGCCCACGTCTGGGGACACGATCATCAGTTCGGACGCCGAGGGGCCGAACTGCTCGCGGATGTCCTTCTCCATGACAGGCGTGCAGAACAGGTTGTCGGTGGGGATGTCGAAGAAGCCCTGGATCTGGCCGGCGTGCAATTCCATCGTCAGCACGCGGTTGGCGCCCGCCTTGGTGATGAGATTGGCCACCAGCTTGGCGGAGATCGGCGTCCGTCCGCCCACCTTTCGGTCCTGGCGGGCGTAGCCGAAGTAAGGGATGACGGCGGTGATCCGCCGGGCCGATGCGCGCACCAGCGCGTCCACGCAGATCAGCAGCTCCATCAGGTTGTCGTTGGCGGGCGCCGACGTGGACTGGACGACGAACACATCTTCGCCGCGGACGTTTTCCTCGATGACGGCGAAGATTTCGCCATCCTTGAAGCGCTTCACTTCGGTGCGGGTCAGTGGCGCATCGAGGTAGTCGCAGATGGCCGCCGCCAAGGGCAGGTTTGCGTTGCCGCTCATGAGTTTCATGGAAGCACCCCTGCCTACGGTATCCGGCCGGACCGTTCCGGCCCGGCGCGCACCGGCCCGCCGCCGCTGTGACAGAACGGTGACTTAGCAGAGTCTCACGGCGTCGCAATGCGGCGCCTGCATGGGCCGGCGATGTCTCTGGGGGTGTGGCCCGTCCGCCACCGGGCCCTTCCGCGGCTAGCCTGGCTTCTCGCCTGCGCTGTGCTCCTGCACCCCCAGCGCATCGGCGAGGCGCATGCGCGCCGCGCCCGGCCTAAGCGGCTTTTGCTGGCTTTCGTGCGGGCTCCATCCTGTGGCGGTGAGGACCTCGAACGTGGCCGGAACGCGCCCGTCCTCGGCGGAGAAGCGCTCACGATAGAGCGCCATGGCCCGGAACAGCGTGGCGCGGGTCAGCGGCGGCGCCCGCTCCGCCAGGGCGCTTGTTTCGCCCATGGCGCGCAGATCGGCCAGCAGCCGGAGTGGATCGCGATAGCGCACGGTCGCCGTGTCGCGATCTGCGACGGGGAGAGCGAACCCAGCCCGCTGCAGCAGACCCGCCATGTCGAGCGCATCGGCGAAGGGCGCGATTCTCAGGGCCGCCCCGCCACGGATTTCCGCTTCCGCCGCCAGCAGCACGCCGCGCAGCTCGTGCAGGGTCCGGCCGCCCAGCTGGGCGCCGAGGAAGAGGCCGTCCGGTTTGAGGGAGCGACGGATCTGGATCAGCGCGCCGGGGAGGTCGTTGACCCAGTGGAGCGCGAGAATGGAGACGACGAGATCGAACGCCTCCTCCCGGAAGGGCAGGCGTTCGGGGTCGCAGAGCACTTCCGCTCCGGCCCAGTCCGCGGTGACGACGGCGCCGGCGATCCGCGCGCGTGCGTGGGGGCGCAGCTGCAGCGCCTTCGCGAACGCCGGGCCGCCGCCTAGCACCAGAACGTGCGCGAAGGTCCGGTTGACCGCCTCCAGCCGCTCGGCCAGATCGTCGGCGATCCGGTCGTGCAGGAACCAGGCGTCGCGACCGGACGCCGCCGCGCGTTCGCGATGAAGGCGCACGCGGCGAGGATCGAAGGGGGCGACGGCCATCGGGGGAGTATGGCGTGGGTGAGGGTCAGGGTCGACGCTCCATTCTGTCCCGGGCGGCCGACGTCATCTGGCCGCCGCGCTCCCTGCTGTCGGACCGGATCGTGGACCGGCCAGGCGTGATCGACGCGGCCCAATGGTCGCTGCTGCCGTTCCTGGGAGGTCCGCAATGCGCCGTCTGCGGCTTCCCGTTTTCCGGCGTCGAAGCGGCGGACGCCGTGTGCGGCGCCTGCGCGGCGCGGACGCCGCCCTTCGCCTCGGCGCGCGCGCCCCTGGCGTACGACGATGCCTCCAGACGCCTTATCCTCGACCTGAAGCGTGGCGGACGCCGCGACGGCCTTGCCACCTTCGCGGTCTGGATGGCTGACGCAGGCCGCGACATGCTCGCGAAAGCCGACCTGCTGGCCCCCGCGCCCCTGCACTGGACCCGCCTGCTCGAGCGGCGTTTCAACCAGTCCGCCTGGCTGGCCCAGGCGCTCGCCGCCCACACGGGGCGGCCAGTCCTGGTCGACGCCCTGGAGCGCAGGCGGCGCCGAAAAAGCCAGCACGGCCTCACCGCCAGCCAGCGGCGACGCAATGTCTCCGGCGTTTACCGGGCGGTTCCGGGCAAGGCGGATCGGGTTGCGGGGCGAATCGTGATCCTGATTGATGACGTTTACACGACAGGCGCCACCGCCGAGGCCTGCACGCGGGCGCTGCTGCGGGCCAAGGCGCGGGAGGTGCATGTGCTGACGTTGGCGCGCGTTGTCCGCCCAGTGGACGTGATTATATGACCCGAAGGAGAGGTCCGCGATGAAGCCCGTGACGGTCTACACGACCATGTTCTGCCCCTATTGCACGCGCGCCATGGCGCTGCTGACCAAGAAGGGCGCGCCCGTCACGGAGATCCAGGCCGGCATGGACGCCGCCAAGAAGGCCGAAATGGTCAGCCGGTCCGGCGGTCGACGCACTTTTCCGCAGATTTTCATCGGCGATCACCACGTCGGTGGCTGTGACGACCTGCACGCCCTCGAGGCCGACGGGCGTCTCGACCCCCTGTTGGCGGGCGCCTGATGGCGCGGGTCCTGCGGGTCGCCGCGGTCCAGATGCGATCCGGCGTCGACGTGGAGGGCAGCCGGGCGCAAGCCATGCCCCTGTTGCGGGAAGCGGCCATGGCGGGCGCGCGGCTCGTGGCCACGCCCGAAATGACTGTCCGCCTCGATCTCAACCGCGCCCG
>JANRIM010000171.1:0-7953 GCA_033764865.1 Hyphomonadaceae bacterium | reverse complement strand
TCCATCCACTTGGGATCGAGTTCGGAGCCGACGTAGGTCTCGACGAAGGAGCCCCGCGAGATGCCGTTGGCGTCGGCCAGCCGCATCAGGCGGCCCTCGAGGGCCAGCAGCTTGCGGTTGATGGCGTAGAGCTGCTCGACGAGGCTCTCGATGCGGGCGTTGTTGAGCTTGAGCTTCTTCAGCTCCTCGATGATGGTGTTCTGCAGTTCGTCGTAGCGGCTGGCCTGCTTGGCCGCGATGGTCTTGCCGCCGATGCGCGCGTCGATGCGCTTTTCCTGCAGCTTGCGGAATTCGCCGAACGCCTCGGCGATGGCGTCGAGCGTGGCCATCACGCCCTCGCGCAGCTCCGCCTCCATCGCCGACATGGAGATGGCGGCCTCGTCGTCGAAGTCGGAATCTTCCTGCGCAGCGGCCTCGGCGGGATCGACGTCGTCGGCCTCTTCGGTGGAGGCTTCCGCCGCTTCCTGGGTGGGCGGGGCGGCGCCCGTCTCGGCGCCGTAGGTGGCCTCAAGGTCGATGATGTCGCGCAGCAGGATCTGCTGTTTGCGCAGTTCGTCGCGCCACACCATGATGGCTTCGAACGTGAGCGGGCTTTCGCACAGGCCCCGGATCATCGCGTCGCGGCCAGCCTCGATGCGCTTGGCGATGGCGATTTCGCCCTCGCGGGAGAGGAGCTCCACGGAGCCCATCTCGCGCAGGTACATGCGCACCGGATCGTCCGTGCGGTCTGCGTCTTCGCGGGTGTTGGTGACGGCGGGCTTGGCTGCCTCGTCGCGGGTGACGACCTCGCGGGCGTCGGTCGTTTCCGCTTCCTCTTCGGATTCGACGACGTTGATGCCCATCTCGCTGAGCTGGCTCAGCGTGTCCTCGATCTGCTCGGAGCTGAACTCCTCGCTGGGCAGGACCTTGTTGAGCTCCTCGTGCGTGACCCAGCCGCGCGCCTTCGCGGCCTTGATCATCTTCTTCACGGCGGCGTCATTGAGATCGAGAAGCGGCCCGTCCGCGGTCTCTTCTTTTTCGGGGGCCTGTTCTTCGGTCTTGCTCATGCGGGGTCTGTCTCCGGGGCGGCGCGGGGCCGCTGCAATGTCGTCGGTCGGGTCGTTCAGGCGACGCGGTCCTGGGGGAGCTCCCCGGGGCGTGCGGGCCGGGCGGGGCCCGCGTCGTCGTTGGGATCGCCGCGGTTGACCGCGGCTTCATAGAGGGCGCGTCGCGCCTTGGTGGCGGCGATGGCGGCCCGGTACGCTTCGTCGTCGGTGTCGAGGTCTGCTCGTCGCGCCTCGTCGATCTCCTTCACCACCTGCGGACTCGTGAGGTCGAGGGACAGGAACGCCATCCACTCCGCCTCGACACGCTGCGCATCGCCCCCCAGCGCCTCAGGCCCCGTCCCGTCGACGACCGCCGCTTCACCCCCCGTGGCCGCGGCGTCGGCCGCTCCGTCCCGCCGACGCGCCGCCACGGGCGGCGGCCACCGGAGGACGGCTCCTGCGGCGCTTTCCAGTCCGGCGGACAGCAAATGGTGGCTGAGGGCGGCGCGGTCAACCGGTTTCGATGCAGCCCATAGATCGAGGATTGCATGGCGGATCTTGTCGAGGTCCCGGTCGGCGATGGGCAGGTGGGCGAAGCGGTCGGCGCCGGCGCGCAGCACGTGGGGGTGGTCCACCGGCAGCCGGACCATGCTCTCCATCAGGCTGGAGTTCTGGAGCTGGGCCAGGGTTTTCAGCTCCGGCGTCGGGTGGGCCGGCGGCTCCGCTGCCCTGCCGCGCGGGCCGCGGGCCCCCGACGGGGGGGCGAACGGCGCGCGGGCCGCCGGGCGGGTCAGCGCGTAGAAGCGGTCGTTCAGCGCCCGCTCGTACTGGCGGCGGGTGTCGGGGTGGGCGATGCGTGCGGCCGCCTCCTTGAGGCGCCGTTGCAGATCCGCGCGGGCCTCCGGGGTATCGAGGGGGCGGCGCGCCTTCTCCCGCTGGAACAGGGCCTCATCCGCCGGCAGGGCCGTCTTGAGCAGGGCGGTCAGCGCGTCCGGTCCCGACGCGCGGAAGACGTCGTCGGGGTCGAGGCCGGGCGGCAGGATGACGATGCGCACCGTCCGCTCCGGGCCAAGGTGGGGCAGGGCGGTGTCGAGGGCGCGGTCAGCCGCGCGAAGGCCGGCGGCGTCGCCGTCGAAACAGAGCGTGGGCGCGCCCCCCGATTTCCAGGCCAGCAGAAGCTGGTCGTCCGTCAGCGCGGTGCCCAGCGGCGCCACCGCCGCCACGCCCGCGCGCTCGAAGGCGGCCACGTCGAGATAGCCTTCCGCTACCACGAACCCGTCGCCGCGGGTCCTGGCCAGCACCTCCCGCGCCTCCTTCAGGCGATAGAGCACCTTCCCTTTGTGATAGACGTCGCTGTCGGGCGAGTTAACGTACTTCGGCGTTTCCTTGTCCGTGGACAGCGTGCGGCCGCCGAACGCGATGACGCGCCCCTGCGCGTCCGCGATGGGAAACATCACGCGGTGGCGGAAGAGGTCGATGGCGCCGCTGCGGCCGCCTTCGCGCGCCAAACCTGCGGCGATGACGTCCTCGCGGCGCACGCCCTCGCGGCCCAGCGCGTCCAGCGCGAACGTCCACTGGTCGGGGGCGTAGCCGATGCCGAACTGGTCCCAGGCGTCGGGCCCCAGGCCCCGGTTTTCGAGGTAGGCGCGGACGCTCGCGTGCTCCGGCGCCATCAGCGCCTTGCGATAGAGGCCATGCGCGGCCGCCACGATCCGCAGCAAGCGCCCGCGGGCGTCCTGGGCGCGCTGTTCGCCGGGCGTCGTCTCGGGAGGGGGCATGCCCGCTTCCAGCGCGAGGCGGTCGATGGCGCCCACGAAGTCGAGCCCCTCCAGCTTCTGGCAGAGCTTGAACACGTCGCCGCCTTCGCCGCAGCCGAAGCACTTGAAGGTTCCCTCGCGGTCACGGACGTGAAAGGAGGCGGATTTTTCCGTGTGGAAGGGGCATGGGGCCCAGTAGTCCCCGGCCGAGGGCCGCGATTTGCGACGGTCCCAGGTGAGGCGCTTGCCCGCATAGTCCGCGATCGAGACACGCTCGCGCAGCTGCTTCAGGTACCAGTCTGGGCGCCTCATGGGGCGATGTCATGCTCCGATCCGGATGCCGAAAGGTAAATGATTCGGGGGAATCGGAAGCACGCCGATGTTTCGGCTGCGGAACGGCCGCATGCGCCCCAAGGACGGCGCCCGCGGACCAGGCGTCGGGGGCGGGGGCTCCGGGCCGCCTAAACCGCCGTCCCCCGCCCGACGAAGCGTGCTTTCGGGGATCGTGCGATCGGAGGGGCCGCGTTCGCCGCCCGCCTCAGCCGCGGGCGCTGCGGGCGGCGATGCGGGTCCGCATCGTCGCCGTCTGGCGGCGGATCAGCGCCAGCAGCGCCGGCACGTCGGCCCGCGTGCCCAGCGTGGCTTCGAAATCCGCGCGCTGGCGTTGCGCCAGCCAGATGCGGCTGTCCTCGATCACCAGGGACGCGTCGACGACCTTCCAGTCTGCGCCGCGCTTCACGAGGCGCCACTCCACCAGCATGGGGCGGGTCTGGCCGCGCGGGATGATCTGGGTCTCCACGATCACGTCACGGCCGGGCACCCGGTCGGTCGACCGCGTGACCTTCATCTCGTTGCCGCGGAACTGGTCGAGCTGGTCCTCGTAGACCGCCACGCAATAGTCGATGAAGGCGGCCTGCCACTCGGCGTTGAGCGCAGGGTCCGCGCGCAGGCGGCGCGACGCGTTGGGTCCGAGCACGTAGGCCGAGATGCTCGGCATGTCGGCGAGCTGCAGCATCAGCGCCCGGAACTGCGCCTGGCGGGCGGCCGGCGTCACGCCCCGGTTGGCGAGCGCTGCGAGCGCGGCGTTGCCCTGGCGGGACACATACTCGGCTGCCGAGACCTCGGCGAAGGCCGCCGAAGGCGCCGCAAGGCTGGCGGCGGACGCGAGGGCGGCGACCGCGAACGCGCGGCGGGAGAGACGGTCGATCACTTCAGTTCCCCTGTGGCGGCGGCTGGGCGGGCGCCGGTGACGGCTCCTGCCCAGCTTCATCAGGAATCTCATCGAATTCAGGCAAGTCTTGGACGTTTGTCCGGCCGTTTTGCACGGCGCTTTCCCGCAAGATCAGATAGGTGGTGCGCAAAGAGACGTACGGATCGACAGACGTCGCGAAGAGGCTCTCGAACGCCTCGATCCCGGCTTCGCGGGCCGAGACCACGGTCAGGACGCCGCGCGTGATCCGGAAGGCGTCGTCGCCGTCGAACTCCGCGTAGTTGATGGGATCCAGGAACCCGTCGACGATCCGGCCCGAGCCGTCGCGCAGGGTGGAGGGGCCAAGCAGCGGCAGGACGATGTACGGCCCGGGCGCCACGCCCCACCGACCCAGCGTCTGGCCGAAATCCTCGGAGTGCTTCTCCAGACCCATGCCGGACGCGACGTCGAACAGCCCGACGACGCCGATGGTGGAGTTGATGCCGAAGCGCGCCAGCGTGGTTCCCGCGCGGGTGGGCTCCACCTGCAGGACGTCGTTGGCGAACGTCACCGGCGCCGTGAGGTTGGACAGGACGTTGCTCACGCCCGTGCGGAAAAACTTGGGTGTGACAGCCCGGTATCCGCGGGCCACGGGCTCGAGCGCGAACTCGTCCACCCGGGCGTTGAACGCGAACATGGCTCGGTTGAAGCCCTCGAAGGGGTCGGCCTGTCCCACATCCTGCGGCGCCACGGGGGGCGGCGCTGGCGCCGCTTCCTGCGCCTGCGCGACGCCGCCCGTCCCAAGGACGAGCGCCGCAATCAACCAGTGTCGGCGCATCAAATCACCCTCCGTACGCGAGATATGCCCCGCCCGCCGTTAATCAACCCTTCATGGCCTGATCACGGGGCTTCCAATAGCGGTTGGCGCATGTCATATAAAGATATGTTTATATCTCCAACCGAACGCGCGTCCGCCGCACGCGTCGTCTCCGCCCTCCGGGGGGCGGGGGAGCAGACGCGGCTGCGGGCGCTGGCGCTGCTGGCGCGGGGCGAGTTGGCCGTAGGCGAACTGGCGCAAGCGCTGGCGCAGAGCCAGCCGCGCATCAGCCGGCATCTACGTCTCCTAACGGAAAGCGGATTGGTGGAGCGCATTCCGGAGGGCGCGTGGGTGTTCTATCGGCTGGCCGCCCCCGGCACGCCGGAGCGGAGCCTGGTCGATAACGTCGTCGGCATGCTGGACCTGTCCCAGCCGGAGCTGCAGCACGACGCCGGCCGCCTCGCCGACATCCGCCGCGCGCGGGAGGACCAGGCGGCGGCGTACTTCGCCGCCAACGCCGACGACTGGGCGAGGCTCCGCGGGTTGCACCTGCCCGACGCCGACATCGAAGCCGCCATGCAGCAGGCCGCTGGGCCCGGGCCGTTCGGCTTCATGGTGGACGTGGGGGTGGGGCAGGGCCGCATGCTGGAGGTGTTCGCCGACCGGGTGGAGCGCGCGGAGGGGTTCGACACGAGCCGCCAGATGCTGGCCATCGCGCGCGCCGCGGTCGCCGGCCTGCCTGAGGGGCGGGCCACCGTACGCTACGGCGACGTCTACGAGCCGCCCATCGCCGCGGGCGTCGCCGACCTCGTGACGATCCACCAGGTGCTGCACTTCCTGCCCGATCCCGGCCGCGCGGTGATGCAGGCGGCGCGTCTGCTCAAGGAGGGCGGACGCCTCGTCATCGCGGATTTCGCCCCCCATGGCCTTGAGTTCCTGCGGGAGAAACACGCCCACCGCCGCCTCGGTTTCTCCGACGCGGAAATGGCGCAGTGGTGCGCGGCGGCGGGGATTCCGCGGCTGCGGGAAACGACGCTGGCCGGCGCCGAAGGCGGCCTCGTGGTGAAGATCTGGGCGGGTGACCGCGCGCTGGTGGAGGCCGTGCGATGACGGGAGTTCAGGCCATTTTCGATGCGGCGGCGGCGCGCCTGTCGCGCGTGGGCGGCCCGCGCGTGTCGTTCGAATTCTTCCCGCCGAAGTCGGAAAAGCTCGAAGAGAGCCTGTGGGCCGCCATCCGGCGGCTGGAGCAGCTGCATCCCACTTTCGTCTCCGTCACGTACGGGGCCGGCGGCTCCACCCGCGACCGCACGCACCGCACCGTTGCGCGCATCATCAACGAAACCAGCCTCAAGCCCGCCGCGCACCTGACGTGCGTGGCTGCGTCGCGGGCGGAGGTGGACGAGGTGCTGCGCGCGTACTGGGACGCGGGCGTGCGCCACATCGTGGCGTTGCGCGGCGATCCGCCCGACGGCGCCGGCGGCGCCTATGTTCCGCATCCGGAGGGCTACGCCTATGCGTCCGATCTGGTGGCGGGTGCCCGCGCCGTGGCGCCGTTCGAGATTTCGGTGGCGGCCTACGCCGACCGCCACCCCGACAGCCCCACCTGGGACGCCGAGATCGACAATCTGAAACGAAAGGTGGACGCCGGCGCCACGCGGCTCATCTCCAACTTCTTCGTCGACGCAGCCTCGTTCCTGCGCCTGCGCGACCGTGTGGCGCGCGCCGGCATCGAGGCGGCGTTGGCGCCCGGCGTGATGCCGGTCTCCAACTTCAACGGCTTCCGCAAGATGGCCGCCGTGGGCGGCGTGGCCGTGCCCGACTGGTTCGCCGACATGTTCGACGGCCTCGACGACGATCCCGAAACCCGCCTGCTGGTGGCGGCCGCGACCACGGGCGAGTTGTGCGCGCGGCTCGCGGCCGAGGGCGTGGAGGACTTCCATTTCTACACGCTCAATCGCGCAGAGCTGACGATGGCCATCTGCCGGATGCTGGGCGTGAAGGCGCAGGGAGCCGCGGCATGACGCGCAAGGAACGCTTCGCCCAGCTTGAACGCAGCGCACAGGAGCGCATCGTCATCCTCGACGGCGCGTGGGGCTCCATGCTGCAGGGCTACGCGCTCACCGAGCAGGACTTCCGCGGCGACCGCTTCGCCGACCACAACCGGCCGCTCAAGGGCAACAACGACATCCTGTGCGTGACGCGCCCCGACATCGTGCGCGAGATCCACGATCTCTATCTCGACGCCGGCGCCGACATCACCTCCACCAACACATTCTCCGCCACCACCATCGCGCAGGCGGACTATGCGCTCGAGGCGGCGGTGGACGACATCAACGTCGCCGCCGCGCGGATCGCCCGCGAAGCCTGCGATGCGGCCTTTCAGCGGGACGGGCGCGTGCGCCTCGTGGCGGGCGCCATCGGCCCGACCAACAAGACGCTCTCGCTCTCGCCCGACGTGAACGATCCCGCCCGCCGGGACGTGACGTTCGAGGTCGTGGCGGAGGCCTACCGGCAGCAGGCGCGCGGTCTCGTGGAAGGCGGCGCAGACGTCATCCTGATCGAGACCATCTTCGACACGCTCAACGCCAAGGCCGCCCTTTACGGCGTCGAGGAGTTCTTCGACGACCTCGGCGAACGCCTGCCGATCATGATCTCCGGCACCATCACCGATCTGTCCGGCCGCACCCTGTCGGGCCAGACGGTGGAGGCGTTCTGGCACTCCATCCGGCATGCGAACCCGTGGAGCGTCGGCCTGAATTGCGCGCTCGGCCCCAAGGACATGGACGCCCACATCCGCGCGCTCGCCCGCGCGGCGGACGTGCGCATCAGCGCCTACCCGAACGCGGGCCTTCCCAACGCGATGGGCGGGTACGACGAAACGCCGGAGGACATGGTGCGCGTCATGGGCCCGTGGATGAACGGGGGCGTGGTCAACATCGTCGGCGGCTGCTGCGGCACCACGCCGGATCACATCCGCGCTCTCGCGGACGCCGCGCGCGGCCATGCGCCGCGCAAGACCTGGACGTGCGAACCCGTGATGCGGCTCTCGGGCCTCGAACCGTTCACGGCGGCGGCGTGAGATGGACCGCCAGACATGACCACGGCCAATCCCTTCGCCAACTTCATCATCGTCGGCGAGCGCACGAACGTCACCGGCAGCGCGAA
>JANRIM010000169.1:0-2900 GCA_033764865.1 Hyphomonadaceae bacterium | reverse complement strand
TTGAGCAGGCTGGATTTTCCCGCGTTCGGCGGGCCGATGAGGGCGATGCGGTAGCCGTCCCGGATGCGCTCCCCGCGGGCGCCGTCGTCGAGGTGCCCGGCCAGCGCGGCGGCGAGGCGGGCGATGATGGGCCGCGCCCGGGCGCCGACGCCCTCGGGCAGGTCCTCGTCGGGAAAGTCGATCTCGGCGTCCAGCAGGGCGAGTGCGTTCAGGAGGTCCGCGCGCCAGCCGTCGTAGAGCGCGGCCAGTCCGCCCTCCATCTGGCGCAGGGCCTGACGGCGCTGGCCCTCGGTTTCCGCGTCCACGAGGTCGGCCAAGCCCTCCGCGGCGGTGAGGTCCAGCTTGCCGTGGTCAAACGCGCGGCGGCTGAACTCGCCCGGCGCCGCGGGGCGCAAGCCAAGAGCCAGGAGCGCCTCGCCCACCGCGGCGACGACCGCCGCCCCGCCATGGACGTGCAGCTCCGCGACGTCCTCGCCGGTGAAGCTCGCGGGGGCCGGGAACCAGAGCGCGAGCGCCTGGTCGAGGGTTTCGCCGTCCGGCGCGCGGAGACGTCGCACGACGGCGGTGCGCGGCGGGGGAAGACGACCGGCCAGCGCCGCCAGCGCCTGGCCGGCGTCAGGCCCCGAAAGCCGGATCACCGCGACACCGGCGCGGCCAGCGCCGCTGGCGAGGGCGAAGATCGTCGCCCCCGGCGCAGCGGCGGAGTGGGCCATGGCGGGCTATTCGCTCCGTGCGCCGGTGGTGTTGGCCATCATCTTGACGAAGGCGTCCTGCGCCTGGCCGCCGAACGCCATCCACGAGCGCATCATCGCGTCGGGCGCCATCAGCTTGAGGTTTTCCTGCGCTCGGTTCGTCATCTCGGCCACGAGCATTTCGTTGAGCGGGGATACGTCCGGCAGGCCCACGAACCGACGGGCTTCTTCCGGCGTGCATTCCAGGTTCACGGTCATCTTCATGGGGGCCCTCGGCCAGGTTCGGATCAGCGAAGCAGTCGCACCCACGATTATAGACCCGCGTCGGCCTTGCCCGTAAGAGACCGCAGTCTTCAAGGGAGTGGCCGAGCAATGACCGATCGCTGGGAGCAGATCGACGCCGACGGCGGCGCGTTCAAGGCCTTCGTGGCGGCGCCGTCGGGACCGCCGCGGGGCGCAGTGGTGGTGATCCAGGAGATCTTCGGGGTGAACGAAGGCGTCCGCGGCAAATGCGCGTGGCTGGCGGGCGAGGGGTATCTCGCCATCGCGCCGGACCTGTTCTGGCGGCTGGAGCCGGGCGTGGAGCTGACGGACAAGACCGAAGGCGAATGGAAGCGGGCCTTCGACCTCATGAACCGTTTCAACCCCGAGACCGGCGTCGCCGACATCCAGCGCACTGTCGATCACGTCCGCGCCTCGGCGAAGATCGCGAAGGTGGGCGCGGTGGGTTACTGCCTCGGCGGCCTGCTGGCCTACCTGACCGCGTGCCGGACCACGGCGGACGCCGCGGTCGGCTACTACGGCGTGTCGATCGACCAGAAGCTCGCGGAGGCGGCGACGCTGTCGACGCCGCTCATGCTGCACATCGCGGGCAAGGACCAGTTCGTGCCGAAGGCGGCGCAGGACGCCATCGTGGCCGGCCTCGGCGACAAACCCGGCGTCTCGCTGCACGTCTATCCCGACCAGGACCACGCGTTCACCCGCGTGGGCGGCGCGCACTTCGATGCGCACGCCGCCGAGCTTGCCGATGCCCGCACCGTGGCGTTCTTCCGGCAGCACATCGGATGAGACGCTGGTTTCTGGCGTGCGCGGCGCTTCTGCTCGCCGCGTGCGAATCCGTGCCTGCGCTCCCGGAATTCCGGGACCGCACGCCGGTCGACATCGCAGGATTCTTCGATTGTGTGCGTGAGCGGTCGCTCACGGTAATCGCCGCCCACCGGGGCGGGGACCAACCGGCGGAGAACGCCATCGCCACGTTCGAGCGCACGCTCGGCGGCGCGCCCGGGCCGGTGCTGATCGAGATCGACGTGCGCCGCACGCGCGATGGCGTCCTGGTCCTGATGCACGACGAGACGCTCGACCGCACGACCAACGGCGCGGGCCCGGTTGCGGCGATCGACGCGGCCGCGTTCCGGCGCCTGAAACTGAAGGACGAAGGCGGCCGCGTGCTGGACGCCAGTCCGCCCACGTTGCAGCAGGCGCTCGAGTGGTCCCGAAACCGGGTCATCGTCCAGCTCGACGTGAAGCGCGGGACGCCGTTCGAGGAGGTGGTCGCGGCGGTGCGGGCGGCGAGGGCCGAGAACCGGGCGGTGATCATCACGTACAACACCGCCGACGCGTTCCGCGTGCATCGCCTCGCGCCGGAGCTGATGATCTCGGCGTCGCCGGAGACCATCCGCGAGCTTGAGGGGGCCGCGTACGCCCCGGTCGACTTCTCGCGCTTCCTCGCCTGGACGGGCACGCGCGAGCCGGACCCGGCGCTGAACGTCTCGCTGGCGCAGAAGGGCGTCGAGGTGGCGTTCGGCACGCTCGGCCGGCCGGAGACGAGTTGGGACGGCCGCTTCGCCCGCGAGGGGGACGCCGGGTACACGGCCTTCGCCGACACCGGGCTGCACATCATCTCCACCGACCGCCCGCTGGAAGCGATGCGCGCGATCGACGACGTGGACGGCGAGGGCGCGCCGGCGACGGCGTGCCTCGCTGCGCGGCGGACGTCGTGAAGGCCGTCCGCATCGCGGCCACCGGGGGGCCGGAGGTCATCGCCGTCGAGGATGTGGCGCGCCCCGCGGCGGGCCCGGGCGAGATCGTGGTCCGCGCGACGGCCATCGGCGTGAACTTCATCGACACCTACCACCGCAGCGGCCTGTATCCGATCGCGACGCCCTCCGGGCTTGGCCTTGAAGCCGCGGGAATCGTGGAGGAAATCGG
>JANRIM010000167.1:0-3187 GCA_033764865.1 Hyphomonadaceae bacterium | reverse complement strand
TCCTGGTAGCCCACGTCCAGGCCCAGCTCGCGCCCGATGCGGTAGACGTATTCGCGGAAGAGATCGGCCACGGCTGCGACGTCGATGGCGGTCTCCGCGGGAGCGAGAGTGATGGTCATGCCTTGGCGCCTGCGTTTTCGCGGCTCTCCTCCAGCGCGCGATCCTGGAAGGTGTCGGCGCGGGCGAGTTCGGGGAACAGCCGCATCCACATCGCCGCCGCCGCCAGCGCGGCCACCCCGCCCAGCGCCACGCCGAGTGCGGGCCCGAACAGCGCGCCCATGACGCCCGCCTCGAAATCCCCCAGCTCGTTGGAGGCGGAGATGAAGATGAAGCTCACCGCCGCCACGCGGCCCAGCATGGCTTCCGGCGTGGCGAGCTGGATCAGGCTCTGGCGCACCTGCACGGAGATCATGTCCGCGGCGCCGGCGACGACGAGCGCCGTGAACGAAAGCCAGTAGGATGTCGACAGCCCGAACACGATGGTGGCGCCCGCGAACACGAATGTGGCCCCGAACATCCATCGGCCCACGCGTCTGCGCAAAGGGTAGGCGGCGATCACGAGCGCGGTGGCGGCCGCGCCGATGGCCAGTGCCGCGCGCAGCAGGCCATAGCCGGCGTCGTCGGTGCGCAGGATCCGGTCGGCGAACACCGGCACCAGCGCCTGCGCGCCCGCCAGCAACACGACGACGAGGTCCAGCGATATGGCCCCGAGCACGATCTTGTTGTCGCGCACGTAGCGCAGGCCCTCCACGATGAGCGCCAGCGTGCGCCGGGTCTCCACGGCGTCGCGCCGGGCCGACGGCACGCCCCACAGCGCAGCGATCCCCAGCGCGATCAGCGCCGTCGCCGCCAGGAACGCCAGCTGCGCGCCCCCGTGGTGGGCGCCGCCCAGCGCCAGCAGAACCCCGCCCACGGACGGCCCCGCCACGGACCCGGTGGTGAACGCAAGGGAGTTGAGGGCGATGGCCTGCGGCAGCGCTTCGCGCGGCACCAGCGTGGGCAGCAGGGACTGCGCCGCCGCGGGCTGGAACGCATTGACGGCCCCGCTCAGCATCGCGGCGCCGAAGATCACGTTGATCATCGCCGCCGGCGCCAGCGCCACGGTGGCGAACGCCAGCCCCGCCGCGATGACGAGCTTCACGCCGTAGCAGATCGTCAGGATCAGTTTGCGGTCGTACCGGTCCGCCAGTTGCCCGCCCACCAGCGACAGCGCAAACAGCGGCACGAACTGGAACAGACCCACAAGCCCCAGCGCGAACACCGCTTCCCGCTCCGATTTTCCCGCCGCGATCGAAAGCTGGTGGACGTGCCACAGCAGGGCGGTGGTCTGGATCTGCCAACCCAGGACATAGGTCGCGCGCGCGATCCAGAACCGCGCGTACGCTGGCCGGCGGAGGACGGAGAAATCGGGGAGGTGCATGGAGATGGCGCACAGTGCCCCCCGCGTCCGCGCCGCGCAAGCGGCGGGCGCGCGCGGCCCCGGCCTGCGCGCTCGGCGCTTGCACTTTCGCCCGCGCGCGTTACCGGTCCCGCCCGCACGCTTGCGCCGTCGGCTTTGAAGGGTCGCCATGGACTGCCTCCGCACCCCTGTCGCGCCGAACCGGCGCACCGTCCTCATCGGACTGGCGGGGGCGTGCGTCGCGTCGACCGGCCGGGCGGGGCCCTCCGCGTGGCCGCGGACCGCCGCGCTGCTGGGCGGCTACGTGGACGCGGGCAAGCTCGCCGGCGGTTGCGTCACGATCCGCCGGGGCGCGCAGGTCAGCGTCTTGACGCGGGGCGCCGGCGCGCTGGGCGGGCCGCCCGTCAATGAGCGCACGCTCTGGCGCATCTTCTCCATGACCAAGCCGGTCACCGGGGTCGCCGCGCTCGCGCTGATCGAGGAGCGCAAGCTCGGGCTCGACCAGCCGGTGGCGGATTTCATCCCCGCCTTCGCCAACCCGCAGGTGCTGGAGGCGGACGGCGCGCTGCGCCCTGCGCGCACGCGCATGACGGTGCGCCATCTGCTCACGCACACCGCCGGTCTCGGCTACGCCATCGTCCCCGATGCGGTGGGCAAGCGCTATGAGGCCGCGAGCCTCACGCCCGGCGATCCCACGCCGCGTCCCGCCGCGCCCCGGTCGCTGGAGGAATTCGGCGAGCGCCTGGCGCGCGAGCCGCTGATCGCCGATCCCGGGACCCGCTACCAGTACAGCGTCTCGCTCGACCTTCTGGGCCTCGTCATCCAGAACGCCAGCGGGACGCCGTTCGGGCGGTATCTGCGTCACCGGCTGTTCGATCCCATGGCCATGACGGATACGGGCTTCCAGGTCTCGGAGTCGCAGAAGGCGAGACTTGCGCAGAACTACGAGGTCCGCGACGGGGGCATCGCGCCGCTGGAGCCGGAGGGCCAGTCCCCGTACCTCGCGGCCCCGCCATATCCCTCGGGCGGCGGCGGGCTCGTATCGAGCGCGCGCGACTATGACCGCTTCTGCGCCATGCTGCTGGCGGACGGCGCTTTCGACGGGCGGCAGGTGATCGCGCGCGCGACGGCGCGCCGCGCGCGGTCGAACCTGTTGCCGCGCAGCGTCCCCGGCGAGGACGGCGCCGTCATGGGCGCAGGCATGGGCGTCGTCACGGAGGCCAGCGCGCAAGCGGGCGGCCCGCCGCCGGGGTCGGCGTACTGGGGCGGCGCGGCGGGCACCAGCATGTGGATCGATCCGGTGAACGATCTCTCGGTCGTGCTCATGACGCAGTTCATGCCGTCGCGCGCCTATCCGCTGTGGGATGAGCTGCCCCGCGCCGTCTACGCCGATCTCGCCGCGTGAGCGCCGACCTCGTCCCCGACGATCCGGCCTTCGACGCCGCGCTGGAGGCCGTGCTCGACGCCGCCTTCGGCCCCGGCCGCTTCGCGAAGGTGAGCGAGCGCGTGCGCGAATCCGCCGTGCTTGACCGTTCGCTGTCGCGGGTGGCGCTGCGGGCGGGCGCGCCGGTGGGATGCTGCCGCCTTTACCGGATCGCCGTCGGCGATGCTGAGGCGCTGTTCCTCGGCCCGCTGGCGGTGGCGCCTGCGGCGCAGGGCGCACGTCTGGGGCCGGCGCTGGTGGCCTCGGCGCTCGCCGCCTGCGACGCGACGCCAGCGCGCGCGGTGCTTGTGGTGGGCCAGCCCGGCATGTTCCGACCGTTCGGTTTCACGGAGATCCCCGCCGGG
>JANRIM010000164.1:0-4712 GCA_033764865.1 Hyphomonadaceae bacterium | reverse complement strand
TCGTCGGCACCCGGCAGGTTGGCGACGACAGGCGTCATCGGCCCCTGCGGGAGACCGTTGGGGCTGAGCGCGATTTGGTAGAGCGTGCGCGTGGCGGAGCTTGAGAGGATCAGTGCGCCGTCGGTGCGCTTCAGGCCGTTGACGCCGGGCAGGAACGGCTCGGCGTTCGGCGCCAGCACGGCGTCGGCGAGCCAGACGGACACCGCGCGCGTCGCGGGATCGAACCGCAGGATCTGCGCCTTGGCGCTGTCGGCGATGAGGACGGCGCCGTCGGGCGCGTCCACCATGCCATTGAGGAAGCCCGCGTCCGGCACGGGCGTCCGGGCTGTCTCCGCGCCGCGCGCGTCGAGGCTGAGCAGCACGCCGGTGCCAAGGAAGCTGGGCCCTGCGGTGAAGGGCGTGGCGTGCGCGGCGACGAGATAGCCATCGCCCTGCGGCAGGATGCTGACGGGATGCACGTCGAGGCGCGCGAAGGTCTCCGCCGCGCCGCCGCCGGCGGGCAGACGCTCGATCGTCTTGCCGGTGTAGTTGGTGACGAGGAGCGCGCCGTCGGCGGCGGCGGTGAGGTTCTCCAGGAACGTGGGCGACGGATAGCTGGCGAGCGCCGCGGGCCCGGCGGGCGCATTGGTCGGCGGCGCCGGGGCTGGCGAGCAGGCGCCAAGCGCAAGCGCGAGCGCAAGCGCGAGCGCAAGGGCGGACAGGATCGGCTTCATCATCGGCTCCTCAATCGGCGGTAAAGCCGTTCGTCAGATGGGAATTGTCGCAGAACGGCTTGGTCTTGGAGCCGCCGCAGCGGCACAGCCGCGCCGAGGTCACCCGATCCACCGTACGGCCGGTGCCCGCGCAGATCTCCAGCGGCCCGCGCACCTGGAGCGGCCCGTTGGGCTGCGGGACGATGGCGAGCGCGCCGCCGCGCACCGCAAGCGGTTCGCTCTCGCGGGTCGCGGGCTCGCCCGTGGCGGCGAAGCCGGCGGCCGCGTGGCTGCCGTCGCAGAAGGGCTTGGTTTTCGACGCGCCGCACCGGCACAGCGTGGCCCGCGTCATCGGCCCGTGCCCCGCAAGATCGATGTCGGCGTGGACCGCGTAGGGCCCGTTTTCACGCAGCCGCGCGAGATTGACCGGCGGCGGCGCTTCCTGCGGGCCGCCATCCTTGCGCCGGTAGCGGATGGCACCGGACGGACAGGCATGCGCCACCGCGACCAACGCTTCGACGGAGGCCGCATCGGGATCGATCCACGGTCCTTCCACGTTCGCCTTGAACACCGCCGGCAGTCCGGTCACGCAGAAGCGGGCGTGGATGCAGCGCTTCGCCTCGAACAGCAGCGTGAGCCCTGCGCCTTCGACCACTTCAACGCCGTCGGCGACGGTGGACGCAGGCGCCGTGCGCGGCGGCGGCGCAGCCGCGACGGAAGACAATGCAACCGCCGCGGGCGCTTCGGCAAACGCCGCCGCCTGGCGCGCGAACTGGGCGTAGGCGGCGTCGAGAATTGCGCGCGCGCTGGCGAGCTTGGGATGCCACGCCTCGATCCGGGCCGCGGTGGCGGCGATCTCGCCCAGGCGTTCGCTGAGCATCCGCCACTCCGCCGCGCCCGAAGGCAGCGGCGTCATCGAGCGCAGGGTGGCGAAGCTCATCCCCGCCCGGCACGACGCGTCGCCGTCGCGGGCGGGAAAGCGGGTCGCAGCCTCCGCCGCAGGCGTGAGCGCGACCATCGTGGCGATGGCGGCGTCGATCAGCGCGGCGCGCTCCGCTTCGGGTCCGGTGCGGCCGAACGCCTGCGTCAGCAGCCGCAGCATGTGCGCATAGATGGCGTTGGCGAGATCGACGATGACGGCGGCCTGTTCGGCCTCGATCCACACCTTGCCTTCGGGCGTCGGCGGCCGGCGCATGACGGGATTGTGCGCAGCGGGATGGGCCGGCGCGAAGCCCGGATTGGCGGCGAGCAGCGCGTCGTAATCGCGCGCGATCGTCTTGAAGCGGGCGTAGTGGCTGGTGGCGTCGCCGATCCGGGCGCCTTCGCCCTGCTCCACGATCCCGCGGATGGCTGCGTGCGCAGTGGCGAGGCAGACCACCGCCGTGACGCCCGGCATGGCGATCAGCGTCGCGTCGATCTGGCCCGTCCGCGGGCCGATGAACAACGTGTCCTCGCCCAGCCTGGCCGCGATGGCGTCGAGGTCGGACTCAAGCTGGGCGTAAAGCGCGCCCACGGTGGGATAGTCGATGGCATGCGGCATTAGCCGGGCGCCCTCGCCGCGCATGCCCCGTTCGTACCGCTGGATCGGCTGGAAGCCTTCGCCCATGGGCTCATCGACGCCGTCGGGTCGTTCCAGCCAGATCAGGTGCTGCAGCGTATCGCGGTCGAAAGGCGCGAGCCGCACCTGCATCTCGGCAGGCAGGCTGCCGGGCGGGATGGGGAAATTCATGCGCCCGAAGTGCGCCGCGCCGCCCACCGCCGTCAGCAGGTTGGACACCAGCAGCAGGTGCACCATCTCCTCCCGCGCGACGGCGAGAATTTCACCGCGCCACCGCCGCACGGCCTCGGCTTCGGCGGGCGACAGACCATCCGCTTCGCCGTCCTTCAGGCTGAAGGCCGCGTAGAGATAGACGCACATCAGATTGTGCTCGACCTCGGCGGCCTCGCTGAGGCGCGCGATCAAGGCTTCCCGGGTTTGCGTTGCATTCGCCATGGCGCTTTCCTCTCAGGCCCTGTTTCTCAGGCCCATACCTTCACGCCCTGTCCTCAAAGGACCGGAGCGGTGCGACCGTAGCGCAAGCGACGGACCCGCCTCCCCGATATGCCCGATGTGTGCCGCAACGACGAGAGCGGGCGAAGTGGGTGCGGCGGAAAAAACGATCCCCGCCGGCGCCATGGAGACGAGTTCGTGACGCGGCATCAGTAGCGCAGGCTAGTCTGCACGGCGGCGAAGGTCTGGGCCTTGCCGCCGGCGCGCGTGATCGCCGGTCCAGGGTCGATACGCACCGCGCTGAGCGAGATGTCCCAGTGCCGATCCGGGCGGAGACCGGCGCGCAGATACCATTGCGTGCCCACATAGCGCCCGCCCCCCGCATAAACGGGCGTGAGCGCCACCGCGGGCGGTGCATACAGCGCGTCGCCGCGCTCCAGTCGCCACAGCACCTCCGCGCCGCCGGTCAGCGTCAGCTGCGGGGTGGGCTGCACCGTGAGAAAGGGGTGAACGTCGAGAACGTTGCGGGGCGCGATGGCGGCGGCGTCAGAGAGATAGGCGAGATTGGGATAGCCGAGATCGAACGTCCCCAGCGTTCCGTCGGCGGGATTTTCATCCCCGCCGGCGGCGTCGATGCGCAGCGCCGCGCGCGGCCGCCACGCGCCATCGAACCCCCGGCTCACTTCGCTGGCGAAGCCGGCGGCGCGGATGTCCAGCGCGCCCGCGGCGGTCTCAAGCTCGCCCGACTGGACGCCGGCCTGCGCCTCCCAGCGCCAGGGCCCGCGTTCTCCGGTTGTGCGCAGGGCGAGGGTGTGGCGCTCTTCCGTTCCGACGCCGGCGGCATAGCGCGAGCGCTCGTCACGACGCCCGAAATAGATGGCCGAGAGCCCGCCCCGGCTGACCGACACGCCCCACGCCGCATCCGCGGGATCGGGGTCGTCGTCGAAGGCGTCGGGGCCATTGCGCGTCGGGCGCGCGACGAAGCCGTCAAGCCGCAGGTCGCCCAGTCCGCCGGTCAACCGCGCGCCATCGAACGTACGACGAATGTTGGTGCCATCGCGAAGGCTAAGAAAACGGCCGAACGGCAGTTCCTGTCGCCCGATCCGCAGGCGGCGACCACTCTCGCGGCCGAAATCCACGAAGGCCTGCGACAGATCGAGCGCGCTTTCGTCGGGGGCGCGTGCGTCGGGCTCACGACCGCGTTCGTCGGCGACGCCCAGTTGTACGAAGGTGCGCACGGCCGGCGTGAGGTGCACATCGCCATGGACAAGCAGGCGGCCTTGCGCGGAGACGAAGTCTGAAGCGCCGCGCAGACCGAACAGCGGTTCGTCGTAGGTCTCCACGCGGGCGCGGGCCTCGACGCCGAAGCTCGCCCACGCCCCCTCGCCCAGCGCGACGTACTTGAAGGCGGGCACGCCGTCCGGCCGCTCGATGCCGGCCAGCCACGAGTAATCCTCTTCCCAGCGCAGCGGCTTGATCGCGTATGCCTCCGCCCCGACCTGCCCGAGCGCAGCCGCTGGCGCGCAGAGCGCGACGCCACCTGCCAACGCCGCGCGCCAGACGCGTCCACCCGTCGTTACCGAACGCGATGTCACTGGCCGCGCACCCTCGTGAACCGCTGCTCCACGAATAGGAATTCCGCGCCGCCGGGAAACTTCGCGAAGATGCGCTGGACGTTGTAGTTCCTGTCCCGGATCTCGAATTCGAACCGCAGGTCGCGCTTGCGCCCGGTGGGCTCGGCACCCATGCCGGCTTCGGTGCTTTCCCCGTACAGCGAGAAGGACTTCGCCGTCTCGTCGCCGCGCCCGAGGTACACCATCTGCCCCGGTTCGAAGGTGTCGATCGTGACCCATTCGAAACGTCCGTCCAGACGGTTGTAGCCCAGCACACCGTCGCGCGCGCTGGGCGCGCCGAACACGGTCCCGCGCAACTCCTCCCGCACATAGCGCCCGTCAAGCGCCCAGCGCCGCGTGGCCGTGACCGTACGCGAAACGATGGGCTGCGCGCCGGGGGCCGGATAGACCAGCATC
>JANRIM010000021.1:0-9805 GCA_033764865.1 Hyphomonadaceae bacterium | reverse complement strand
CCGTCCTCCAGGATCAGGAAGGAGCCCGCGCCCTGGCCGCCCGTGAGCACGGGGCTGCGGATCGCCGGCAGGCTCTCGACGCCGGAGCCGCGATGGATGGCCACGCCCGGCAGCCGGTTCAGCGCCTCGCTGGGCGCCTGGGCGCCGACGAGGGCGAGGTCCTCTGCATCGAGCGCGGCGGCGTTAGACGGGACGGTGCTCACCGCCTGCGCCCGGCGCTCGGCGGTGACGACGATGGTGTCGTCGGCGCGCGCCTTGGCGGAGGCCTGGGCGGCGGCGATGGTCAGCGAGGCGAGAACGAGGGCGCGCATGGCGGCAGTCTATGCCACGGCCCCGTTAACGCCGTCGCGCCTTCCAGTCAGCGGCGGTTTGTCCCCACAGGTCGATCGGGGCGGCTTCGAACGGCGCCGGCATGCGGCCGGGGCCGCGGTTCACGCTGCCCAGGCGCGCCGCCACGGCCTGGGACGCGGCGTTGGCGGGGTCGATGCAATGGATGATGTCGGTCCAGCCGAGATGGTCGACGGCCCAGTCCATGGCGGCGGTCGCGCCCTCGGTGGCGTAGCCTTTGCCCCACGTCTCGCGGGCGAGGCCCCAGCCCACCTCCGCGCCGGGCCAACCGTCGGGCCGCCACGGCCCCAGACGCCCGATCCAGCGGCCGGTCGCCTTCTCGATCACCGAAAACATGCCGAAGCCCAAGAGCGCCCACGATCCCGCCACCGACGCCATGCCCCGCCACGCGGCGCTGCGCGGTTGGCGCCCGCCGACGAACTGCGCCGCCACCTCGTCGGCCGCGAACTCCGCCCACAGGTCGAAGTCCGTCTGCACCGGCGGGCGCAGGATCAGCCGCGCGGTTTCCAGGGTGGGGCCGAGGGACATCGGGGATACGCCTTGTCCTTATGGTCGTTCGCGAGGGCGGATGCGCGCTCGCTCAAGTCTACGGTTTCGCAAGCAGCTCCATGGCCGCGATGGTCATGGCCTCCACGCCGGTCCGGATCACCGGTTCGGGTTCGATCTTGAAGAGCGGGGAGTGGTGGGAGGCGGCGGTGGGCAGGGCGGCGGCGGATGTGCCCCCCACGCTCATGTAAACGCCCTTCACCCCATGCTCCGGCGCCACGAAGTAGGCGAAGTCCTCCGCGCCCATGCCCTCGCGCTTCTTTGTGGAGAGGCGGTCCGCGCCCATGTCGCGTGTGATGGCGGCGGCGATGCGGCGGGCGGTTTCGGGATCGTTGACGGTGGGCGGCGTGGATTCCCCCGAGGGCGTGACGACGGGCAGCAGGTTTTCCGGCACGCCGTGCGCGCGCGCGACGCCGTCGGCCACGCGGCGCACGCCGTCCAGAAGTTGCTGGCGCACGGCGGGCGTATCGGCGCGGATCGTGAGCTGGAGCGCCACCTCCTCGCCGATGATGTTGTGCTTGGAGCCGCCGTGGATGGAGCCCACGGTGACCACGCCCGGCGCCAGCGGATCGACGGTGCGGGACACGAGGCTTTGCAGCGACACCACGATCTGCGACGCCACCAGCACGGGGTCGACGCCGCGGTGCGGGGAGGCGCCATGAGCCCCGACGCCGCGCACCGTGATGTCCAGGCTGTCGGAACTCGATGAGACGGTGGCTTCGGACACGCCGATCTTGCCCGCTTCGTCGAGGGCGGCGGCATGGAACCCGATCGCGTAGTCCGGCTTGGGGAAGCGGGTGTAGAGGCCGTCGTCGAGCATGGCCTTGGCGCCGCCGATGCGTTCCTCCGCGGGCTGGACCACGAACACGATTGTGCCGGCCCACTGCGCCTTGCGCGCGATCAGCTGGCGCGCCGCGCCCACCAGCGACGTGATGTGCGTGTCGTGGCCGCACGCATGCATGACGGGCTTCTCCACGCCGTCGATGTCCACCTGCCGGGCGGTGGAGGCGTAGGCGAGGCCGGAGCGTTCCTGCACGGGCAGGCCGTCCATGTCGGCGCGCATCAGCACCGTGGGGCCCTCGCCGTTGCGCAGCACCGCCACCACGCCCGTGCCGCCCACGCGCTCGGTGACCTGCAGCCCCAGCGCGCGCAGCTCCTGCGCCATGCGCGCGGCGGTGCGCGTTTCGCGGTAGGAAAGCTCCGGGTTGCGGTGGAAGTGGATGAACAGCTTCTCGAGGTTGGCGCGGTAGTCGCGCTCGATATCGGCGGAAAGGGACGCCGGCGCGGGCGCGGCGCCGCCAAGGGCGCCGACAAGCAGAAGGGCCGCCAATCGTTTCATGTATCTCTCCCTCGCCCCCCAGTTGCGCGGTCCGCCCGCGTCACGCCTACGCCAGGCTCGGGTCCGCCGTCTTGCACGCCGCCACCAGGCCCTTCACGGCGTCGATGCTCTTGGTCATCATCGCGGCTTCGGCCTCGCTCAGCGGCGCCTCCACGATGCGCTCCACGCCGCCGGCCCCGATCACGGTCATCACCCCGACGTAAAGGTCTTTGACGCCGTACTGGCCGGTGAGGTGGGCCGCGCACGCCAGCACGCGCTTCTGGTCCTTCAGGTAGGCGCGCGCCATGGTGATGGCGCTTTCCGCCGGCGCGTAGAACGCCGAGCCCGTCTTGAGCAGGTTCACGATTTCCGCGCCGCCCTTGCGGGTGCGGTCCACCATCGCGTCGAGTTCGGCCTGCGTGCACCAGCCCATCTTCACAAGCGTCGGCAGCGGCACGCCGCCCACGGAGGAGTTGGAGATCATCGGCACCATGTCGTCGCCGTGGCCGCCGAGCGTGAAGGCCTGCACGTCCTCCACGGCCACGTTGAACCGCTCGGCCAGGAACCAACGGAAGCGCGCCGAATCCAGCACGCCGGCCATGCCCACGACCTTCGCCGGCGGCAGGCCCGAGAATTTCTGCATCGCCCACACCATGGCGTCGAGCGGGTTGGTGACGACGATCACGAACGCGTCCGGGGCATACGTCCTGATGCCGGCGGCGACGGATTTCATCACCCCCAGGTTGATGCCGATGAGATCGTCGCGGCTCATGCCCGGCTTGCGCGCCACGCCCGCGGTAACGATGCACACGTCGGCGCCTTTGATGGCGGCGTAGTCGGCCGTTTCCTTCACGGTGGCGCCGGTGATGTTGACGTCCTTGCCGAAGACCGGGCTGGCCTCGTCGATGTCGAGCGCCTTGCCCTGCGGAATGCCGTCGGCCACGTCGCACAGGACGATGTCGCCCAGCTCCTCGCGCGCCGCGATGTGGGCCAGCGTGCCGCCGATCATGCCGGCGCCGATCAGCGCGATCTTGTTGCGACGGGCCATGGGCGTGCTCCTGAGCAGATAGGTGGTTCGGGGATGGCGCAGGGTCTAGCGGGCGGCGCGCGCCGGGGCAATTGGCTGCGAAACGACGCGTGCGGCCGCCGGCGTCGCGCCAACCCTCACGTCACCGGACGGCAGCCGTACCCGTCCTCGAACGTCGCGGTGGCGGAGATGAGCCCGCCGGCGGCGGAGACGGTGACGTCGCCGCCGTTCACGGCCCAGGTGAACTGTTTGACCGCGTCCTGGGGATAGTCCGTCTTGCAGCTGTCCATCGTGCGGCCGGCAACGAACAGGCATGAGCAGGTCTGCTTGGCGGCGTAGGTCGTGCCGATGCGCGCGAAGGCCACGGCGTCGCGGCCGAACCACGCGCCCGCGCCTGCTAGCGCCACCACGACGGCCAGCGCCGCCCAGCCCCATTTGCCCTTCATCGCCCGCTCCCCGTATGGTTCGCGCAACGATACGGGGAGGGGCGGGGAAACGCCATGCACAGACTGATCGCCGCCGCCTGCCTCTTGCTGACGATGGCCGCAGCGCCCGCGTGGGCGCAGCTGGTTCCCCTGCGGCCCCACCCCGAGGGCGTGCCCTGGCCCACAGCGGACTGGTCCGTCGCCGCGCCGGCGGGCGTGGACGCCGCCGGTCTCGCGGCGGCGATGTCGGATGCGTTCGACGGCAAGATCCCCGCGCTCGGAGAGACGCGGGAGGTGGTGATCGTCCAGAACGGCCGGCTCGTGTACGAGCGGTACGCCCCCGGTTACACGCCGCAGACGCGGCTGGTGTCGTGGTCGGTGGCGAAGTCCGTCACGCACGCGCTGGTGGGCGTGGCGGCGGCGCAGGGCCGCATCGATCCCGACGCGCCGATGGGCTCGCCGCACTGGGCGGCGGGGGATGGGCGCGCCGCGCTTTCGTGGCGCACCTGGCTCAACATGGTCGACGGGCAGCGCTACCTGGAGATCGGCGCGCCGTCGGTGACCAGGAGCGACGCGGCGCGCAAGCTGTTCGGCCCGGGCCGGCTGGACGTGGCGCGCTGGTGCGCGGGCCTGCCGATGATCCACGCTCCGGGCGCGGTGTGGAACTACAACTCCTGCGGCATCGTGCTGACGGCGGACGCACTTACCCGCACGGTCTTTCCAGCGCCGGCGGACGCGGCCGCGCGTCGGGCCGCCATGCTCCGCTGGATGCGCGAAGGCCTGTTCGACCGCATCGGCATGAAGACCGCCCAGCCGGAATTCGACCAGACGGGCCTCTTCTACGGCAGCGCCCTGATCTACGCGCCGGCGCGGGAGTTCGCGAAGTTCGGGTATCTCTATCTCCGCGACGGCGTGTGGGACGGGCGCCGCATCCTGCCGGAGGGCTGGGTGGATTTCGCGCGCACGCCGGGCCCGGCGGCCAACACCGACGGCTACGGCGCGGGCTGGTGGCTCAATCCCGCCACGGGCCCCGGCAAGCCCCGCCGCGTGCTGATGGACGCCGGCCGCGACGGGTTCTCCGCCCAGGGCCATGAGGGCCAGATCGTGCTCGTCATCCCGTCGCGGGACCTTGTGATCGTGCGCATGGGGCTGATCGCGGAAACGCCCGACGCGTGGGACGCGCTGTATGACTGGGTCGGCCGCGTGGGCGCGCTGTTTCCGGAAGCGGCGGCGCCGCCGGCGTAGCGCGCCTGAACTAAAGCCCCACCATCGCGCGCACGGCCTGGGCGGTGAAGCCGCTCTCGCGCAGGCTGCGCAGCGTCGCGGCGTGGTCGCGTTTGGCCAGGCGCTTGCCGTCGGGGCCGAGGATGAGGCGGTGGTGGCGGTAGCGTGGCGTGGGTAGCTCCAGCAACGCCTGCAGCAGCACGTGCAGGTGCGCAGCCTCGCGCAGGTCCTCCCCGCGCACCACGTGGGTGACGCCCTGCAGCGCATCGTCCCACACGCTGGCGATGTGGTAGCTGGCGGGGAAATCCTTGCGCGCGATCACCGCATCGCCCAGCCGCCCCGGATCGGCCGCCACCCATACGCCATCGGCCTCGAAGCCGAGCGCATCCCAGCGCGCGCCAAGGTGATCGCGGCAGCGATCCAGCCACAGCCGCCACGCGAAGGCGTCGCCGCGGGCGAGACGCTCCGCGTCGTCGGGGGCGGGCCCGCCGCGCACGACGTCGCCGGCGCCGTGCGGGGCGTGGGCGCTCTCGGCGGCCAGTTCGCGCCGCGTGCGGAAACAGCGATACGCCACGCCCGCCTCGATCAGCCGCCGCAGCGCCGCGCCATACTCCGCCATGTGCGCGGACTGGCGCCGCACGGGCGTTTCCCAGCGCAGGCCAAGCCAGGCGAGATCCTCCAGGATCGCCGCCTCGTAGGCCGGCCGGCAGCGCGTGTGGTCGAGATCCTCGATGCGCACCAGGAAACGGTCCGCGCCCGCCGCCGCCGTCAGCGCGGAGAACGCGTGCCCGAGGTGCAGCAGGCCCGTGGGCGAGGGGGCGAAGCGGGAGACGATCACGACGCTTCGCCTAGCACGCTTGCCGCTCGCCCGCCTGTGGCGCGGCCATGACTTTGCCGGAAGCCGGGTGTTAGCGTCCGCCCGCGCAACGGGAGCGGCGGGCATGCGGATCGGGTTGGCGGTTTTGGCGGCGCTGGCGCTGGCGGGATGCAGCCAGCGCGACGCAGCGGCGCCGGCGCCGGAGATGGCCGCCGTGGGCGCCGCCACGCAGGCGTTCGCGGACGGCGAAGCCTCCCCCGCAGATGCGGCTGCGCCCCCGCCCGAGGCCGGCGCGCCCGCGCGCACGCCGGGCGCAGGGGCGGCGCTGATGGCCTACGTCTACGGCGCGACACTGGAATTCCCCACCCGGGAAGTGCGGGCCGCGATGGCGCGCCACGAGGCTGCGTGCCGGGCGGCGGGGCCCGCGACGTGCCAGGTGCTGGGCTCCACGGTCAATGCGGTCAGCGACGAGCAGATCTACGGGACGATCCAGTTGCGCGCCGAGCCGCGCTGGCTGGAGGGCTTCCGCGCCGGCCTTGAGGGCGACGCCCGCGGCGCCGGCGGGCGGGTGCGCGAGACCAGCGTCGCCAGCGAGGATCTCACCCGCCAGATCGTGGACATCGACGCCCGCCTGCGGGCGCAGAAAACGCTGCGCGACCGGCTCCAGCAACTCCTGCGCGCGCGCCCCGGACGGCTGGCCGACCTCCTGGAGACCGAACGCGAACTCGCGCGGGTGCAGGGCGAGATCGACAGCGCCGAAAGCCAGCTCGCCGTGATGCGCGAGCGGGTGGCGACCGCGCTCCTGAACCTCGGCTACCAGTCCAGGCCCAACGCCGTCACCGGCGGCACGTTCGCGCCGCTGGCGGAGGCGTTCACCGAGTTCTTCTCCATCGTCATGCTGGGCTTTGCGTTCATCGTGCGCCTGATCGCGGTGCTCATTCCGGTCGGCGTTGTGCTTGCCCCGCTGGCGTGGTTGTTCCTGCGCTGGCGGCGCGCGCGCGCGGCGAAGAAGATGGCGACCCCATGATCGACTGGCAGGGCAAGACGGCGCTCGTCACCGGGGCGGCCTCCGGCATCGGGCAGGCGCTGGCGGCGCAGTTTGCGGCGCGTGGCGCGCATGTCATCGCAGCCGACGTGAACGCCGATGCGCTCCATGACGCGGCGGGCCGGATCGGCGCCTGCCCCATCGTCTGCGATCTCGGCGATCCCGCCGCGCCGGCCGCGCTGGTGGCCGATGCGATGGCGCATCGCGGCCAGCTCGATTTCATCGCCTCGAACGCGGGCGTCGGGCGAAACAAGCGGCTGGCGAACGAAGCCTTCGACGACGCCGTGATCGAACGCCTGTTCCAGATCAATCTGTTTTCGGGGTTGAAGATCGCGCAGGCCTATGTGCGCGCGCTCGACGGCCGGCCGGGACGGATCATGTTCACGGCTTCGGAGAATTCGCTCAGCGTGCCGAGCGCCGTGCGCGGCGCGGGGCTTGGCCTCTACGCAGCCACCAAGCACGGCCTGCTGGTCGCGGCGGAGTGGCTGCGCGACGAGACGGCGGAGAAGGGCCTGTCCGTCCACGTGCTGATGCCGGGCGCGGTCTACACCGGCCTCATCGCGCCCAAGCTGCCCGACCCCGCGAACGCGCCCGCCGCGCTCGATCTCATCATGCCGGACGTGTGCGCCGAACGCGCCTTGCGCGGCCTCGATCTCGGGCTGTTCTACATTCCCACCCAACCGCATCTGGCCGATGACATGGTTCCCCGCATGGACGGCGTCGCGGCGGCGGTGGCGGCGCTGGGTCTGACGCGCTAAATCGACGCCATGCTTGGAAACATCGACGGTCCCCGCATGCCGCCGGCAGCGGGCGGCAAACCCTCAAGCCTCGTGGTGCTGCTGCACGGGTACGGCTCCAACGGGGCCGATCTCATCTCGCTTGCGCCCTACTGGGCCAAGCTGTTGCCCAACACCCAGTTCGTCGCGCCCAACGCGCCCGAGCCCGTGCCCATGGCGCCGGGGGGCTTCCAGTGGTTCCCCATAGCCCGAATGGACGCCCGCGAGCTGGCGCAGGGCGTCGCGCGCGCGGCGCCCGCGCTGGGCAAGTTCATCGACCGGGAGCTGGAGCGGTATCAACTGCCCGCCGCCCGGGCCGCGCTGGTGGGTTTCTCGCAGGGGACGATGATGGCGCTGCACGTGGGGCTGCGGCGGGCGGGCCTGGCGGGCATCGTGGGCTTTTCGGGCGCGCTGCCGGCCCCGGACACTGTGAAGGCGGAGGCGCAAGGGCGCCGCCCCGTGCTGCTGGTGCACGGCGACCAGGACGACGTCGTGCCCGTGACCGCCACCTTCGACGCCGCCGACGCGCTGGCCGCCGCCGGCCTCTCCGCGCAGTGGCACATCTCCTACGGCGTGCCCCATTCCATCGGCCCGGACGGCCTGGCGCTGGCCGGGGATTTTCTCAAGGCCGCCCTCGCGGGCAAACTGGCCTGACGCCCGCCCGTACCCCCGCCCATGCCCCCGCCCATCGTCATCACGGTGTCACGGGGAATCAGGCATGTTCTCCTCGCACTGCATGGCGTCATGCGTTAGGAGGGGCTGAGGAGGATGCGTCTTCAGGATTGACCAGCCGCGCCATCTGATCGCCGCCCCAGCCGGTCCAGCACCGGCGTCCGGTCCCGTGCAGGAGGGCCGCCGTGCAGGTCGTTAGCGCACCCCCCAGCGGCTGGCCCGCCCTCGTCCTGAACGCCGATTACCGGCCCCTGTCGTACTATCCGCTATCGCTCTGGCCCTGGCAGGAGGTGGTGAAGGCCGTCTTCCTCGAACGGGTGGACGTGATCGCCGAGTACGACCACGAGGTCCATTCCCCCAGCTTCACCATGCGGCTGCCGTCGGTGATCTCGCTGCGGGAGTACGTCAGCCAGGATCGTCCGCCCGCGTTCACGCGCTTCAACGTGTTCCTGCGCGACGGTTTCCACTGCCAGTACTGCGGCGACACCGCGGACCTGACCTTCGACCACCTCATCCCCCGCTCCCGCGGAGGGCGCACGACCTGGGAGAACATCGTCACCGCCTGCGGGCCGTGCAATCTCCGCAAGGGCGGCCGCTCCCTGAAGGAGATCGGCATGCACCTGCCGCACCGGCCCCGCCGGCCCAACATGCACGAATTGCAGGGCATGGGCCGCCGCTTCCCGCCCCACCACCTGCACGAGACCTGGGTGGACTACCTCTACTGGGACGTCGAGCTGGAGGAGTAGGGCGCGCCTGAGGGGGCCTGTCCCCCACGGGGACAGCGAGAGCGCCGGCCTGCGCGGAAAATGTTCGCATGGCGGCCATGGCGGGCGCCCGGGCAGGCCCTGCGGACAGGCGTCCCGCCCATCCCCGCGCACCGCTGCGGGCGTATGCTGGCGCCCATGACCCACGCGCGCCGCACCGATCTCCAACGCCTCCGCGCCCTCCTCCTGGAAGGGCGTCTGTGGCTGTGCGGGGCGCTCCTGTGGCTCGCGGAGGCGTTCGGCGACGCCGGCGTGTGGCGCGCCCGCCTGGAGGCGGACGTGCGCAACCTGCGGCGCGGCCTGCGCGCGGTGCTGGTGTGCCTGGCCGCCGCCGACCTGCCGTCGCGGACCGCCCCGCCGGGGGCGCGGCGCCCTGTCGGCGCCCCACCGGGATTTCGCCGGCGCCGGCATGGCGCGTGCCTGCGACACGTCACGCGGGTGGCGCGATGGCGCGGGGGCTCCCTGCGGGCGCACCTCGCGGCGCTTCGCGCCGTCGTCGACCGCATCGACCAGCTCGTGGCGCGCGTCCGCCGACGGCTGACGCACTGCCCGGCGCGGGCGCCCGTGCTGGCATGGTCGCCGCCGGCGCCGCCCGTCCGCCGCGCGGCCCGCCCCGTTCCCGCAACCGACAGCTCCTGAGCGGCAGGCCGCCGTCGTCGCCGCGAGCCCGAAAAAAAACCGCGCCGCGCCCGCGCGCTGCGAGGGCGCCGGCGCACGTCAAATTGCCGTTGACGTCAACGCGGCATCCTTGATCCGGGGCCACCGGCGTGCTGTATCGTTGACGCTGCCGTCATCGGAGGAACGACGACATGGAACTCGCGGAAGTCACCAAGCGCATCACCG
>JANRIM010000143.1:0-30097 GCA_033764865.1 Hyphomonadaceae bacterium | reverse complement strand
GTAGACGATGTAGGTGTGGCCCGTCACCCAGCCCACGTCCGCCGTGCACCAGTAGACGTCGTCTTCCTTCAGGTCGAACACGTACTCGTGCGTCATGGCGGCGTACACGAGATAGCCGCCGGAGGTGTGCAGGACGCCCTTCGGTTTTCCCGTTGATCCCGAGGTGTAGAGGATGAACAGCGGATCCTCCGCCTCCATCGGGGTGGGGGCGCACTCTGCCGGCGCCAGCATGGCCTCCGTCTCATAGCGGAAGTCGCGCCCCGACATCATGGTCACATCGGCGCCCGTGCGCGTCACCACCAGCACTGTCTCCACTGAAGGACAGTGTGTGAGCGCGGCGTCGGTGTTGGCCTTCAGCGGAATGGTCTTGCCGCCTCGTACGCCCTCATCGGCCGTGATCACCAGGCGGGAGGCGCAATCGTTGATGCGGTTGGCGAGGCTCTCTGGCGAGAAGCCGCCGAACACCACCGAGTGGATGGCGCCGATGCGCGCGCACGCCAGCATGGCGAAGGCGGCCTCCGGAATCATCGGCAGGTAGATCGTGACGCGATCGCCCTTCGCGACGCCGCGCGCTTTCAGCACGTTGGCCATGCGGCAGACTTCGGCGTGGAGCTGCCGGTAGGTGATGGCGCGGGACTGGGCGGGATCGTCGCCCTCCCAGAGGATCGCCGTCTTGTCGCCACGTGTGGCGAGGTGGCGGTCGATGCAGTTGGCGGCGACGTTGAGCACGCCGTCGGCGTACCAGCGGATGCGGAAGTCGGCCTCGTGGAAGGAGCAGTCCTTCACCTGCGTGAAGGGATCGATCCAGTCCAGCCGCTGGCCATGATGGCCCCAAAAGGCTTCCGGGTCCGCCAGCGCGGCCGCGTGCATGCTGCGGTAGGCGATATCGTCCACCAGCGCGCCGGCGGCGAAGGACTCGGGGACTGGGATCACGGTCTCGGACATGGGGCCTCCGCTTTTCGCCCACCATGAAAGGGGCGGCGCGCGGAGGCAATCGGGACGCGCTACTCCACCTTCACGGCGGTGACCACGATGGGCGTCTTGGGCAGTTTGCCGGGGTAAGGACCGCGCGTGGGATCAAGCTCCACCGCCGCGATCCGGTCCAGCACGGCCATGCCAGCGGTGACGCGGCCGAACACGGTGTAGCCGGTGGTGTTGGGCGGCGCCTTGGGATCGGCGTTGAGGTGACGGTTGGCGGCGAGATCGAAGTAGAAGCTCGACTTGCCGCTGCCGGGATCGTCCTCGCGCGCGAGCGCCACGGCGCCGCGGGCGTGGCGGGTGTTGGCGGTTTCCAGCGGGACACGGCCGGGTGGCGGGTTGCGGTAGTTCAGGTTGGCGTCGAGATCGCCCAACTGGATGAGGAATCCCGGCTCGACCCGGAAAATCGCGGCGCCGACATAATGGCGGGAGCGGAACAGCCGCAGCATGTGCGCAGTGGTTTGCGGCGCGCCCACGGGGTCCAGCGTGATTGTGATCGCGCCCATGGTTGTTTCGAGCGTGACGCGGGGCGCGGGCGGTGTCGCGGGCGGTGTCGCGGGCTGGGCGAAGGCCGCGCCCGTGACCAGGGCGGCGAAACAGGCGGTGACGACGGCGCGGCGCAGCATAGGCATCTCCCTCGCCGGCCCTCTAGCATCGGCGGACGCCGCGCCCAATGCCGCTCCTCACAGGCGGCGACACGGCGCGACGACCGGGCAAGCAACGCCCCGGACGCCGCGCCGCGCCTGCAGCTTCAGTTCGAGGCGGTCTTGGTCGCCGGTTCGATGACGACGACGTCGGTCTTTTCGTCACGGCGGCTGTAGGTGCATTCGGCGAGGCCCACGCGGGCGCCGTCCTTGCGGACTTCCAGGCGCAGCTCGATCGTGCGGCCACGGGTCTGGATGCGGTCGAGGTTCACGTCAGCGACTTCGGCCGAAAGCTGGGAGGCCACCGCAGTCTTGCAGGCGGCGATGGCCGCGCGGCGGGCTTCGGTGTCGCTGGCGGCGAACGCGGGGGTCGCCGCCGACGCCAGCATCGCCGAGGCGGCGACGAGGACGGCGAAGCGGCTTTGAGGGGAGGTCATGCCTTGCTCCGTTGTGGACGGCCGTCGTTTAAATATGTATGACGGTCATCATAGTGCTAGCTCTGGACGCTGCGATGCGCAAGGCTCATTCTCGCGACATGGTTACACACCGTTGGGCCCGGCACCCCGATCCCAAGGCCGCCATGATCGAAGCGGCCACGACCCTGTTCCGCCGGCGTGGCTACGAGGGCGTGGGCGTGGCCGAGTTGATCGCATTTTCCGGCGCGCCGCGGGGGTCGCTCTACTTCCATTTCCCGGGCGGCAAGGAGCAGATCGCGCTGGAGGCGGTGCGTGGCGCCAGCGAGGCGGTGCTCGCCGGCATCCGCGAACGGGCCAAGATCACCACCTCCCTCGAAGACTACATCAACACCGCCTGCACCGGCTGGGCGGCGAACCTGGACGAGTCCGGTTTCGAAAACGGCTGCATCATCGCGCTGGTGGGCCTGGAGGCCGCGTCCGTCTCCCCCGCTCTCAAGGCGGAGGCCGCCAAGGCGTTCGCCGACTGGGAGGACGCGCTCTCCGCCATGGCCAACGAAAAGGGCCTCCCGGAGCCCTGGTCGCGCCAGTTCGCCAGCGCATTCATCGGCGCGGTGGAAGGCGGGATCATGCTGGCGCGCACGCGCAACCGCTCCCGCGCCATGCTCGACGCCGCCGCCGCCTGCACGGCCTACGTCAAGGCGCTGCGCGCGGAGGCCGAGGCGGCCGCGCAGTCCAGGCCGACCGTCGCCGAACCCGCCTAGCCCCAGCGATAGTTGAAGCTGACGCTGACGCGCTCGGCGGCGGCGTCGTTCAGCGGAACCTCGTGGCGCAGCCAGCTTTCCCACAGAAGCACGACGCCCGGCGCGGGCGCGACGCTGACGTGCCGGCGGTTCTCCGCCTTCGCCCGCGCCTTGCGCGGCGGGGCGGCCATCATCAGCGGCAGACGGGGATCCTCGAAGCGAATGGGCGCCGCCCCCTCCGGCGTCTCGAGGTAGAGCGTGCCGCTGACCGCCGCGTTGGGATGGATGTGGCCGGTGTGCACGCCGCCGGGCTCCAGCACATTGATCCAGAGGGAATCGAGCGCCAACGGTCGTCCGCCGAGATCGAACTCCGCCACCTGCGCGAACGCCGCGACGTGCGGCGACAGCCGCGCCTCCAGCGCCGCGAACGCGGGATCGCGCCAGGACAAATCATTCAGCGACGCGTACGACGTGTATCCGCGATAGCCGTGACGCGCGCTCCACGCTTGGCCGGCGACGTCGTCGGCCGCGATGGCGCGGCAGGCGGCGGCGAGGTCCGCGATGAGGCCGCGCTCGCCCGGGCCGCCGAGGCGGGCGCGATAGAGGGGCGTGGCGAACAGGGTCTCGACGGTGGCGGCCATGCCGGAGGCGCTACCATCGGCGCTGGCGCGGCGCTATAGCCCGGCCATGCGGCTCAATCAGGTCACCGTCGGCGCGCTCGATCTCGCCAGCTCCATCGCGTTCTACGAGATGCTCGGCCTCGTTCTCATCGTGCGCGCGGACCATTACGCCCGCTTCGAGCTGCCCGAGGGCGACAGCACCTTTTCCTTGCACCAGGCCTCCGAAGCGCCCGGTCCCTCCGCCCCCGCAGTTTACTTCGAGTGCGACGATCTCGACGATCAGGCGCAGCGGCTCGCCGGCCTTGGCGTGGCGTTTGATCTCCCGCCGACCGACCAATCATGGCTCTGGCGCGAAGCGCACCTGCGCGATCCCGCGGGCAACCGGATCATCCTTTATCGCGCCGGGGAAAACCGGAAGCATCCGCCGTGGCGCCTCGGCTGACGCCTACTCCACGAACAGCCGCTGGGGCGCGCGGATCGCATCCGGGGACTGATTGAGCGCCAAAAGCTCCGCCAGCAGGGAAAGCACCGACGACGACCGGTCGCCCAGGACGGGATCGTCGGCGCACAGGCCGTCCGGCGTCGCCGCCGGGCAGGACCGGCCAACGGGCGGCCCCGCGTAGAAGCGGCGCCCGCCATACGCAACCCCTGCGGCGAAGTACGCCTGCGGATCGGTCGGCGCAGCCTGCCGGGCGGCCTCCGCCGGCAGGATGCGGAAGAGCGGCGCGCCCGTATCGCTGCGCAGGCCCGCTGCACGCACGGTGAGCGGCGAGGCCATCACGGCGCCGTCGCCCGCCTGCGTGAGCGACGGACGCATGAGCTCGCCCACGTAGTAGACGATGTCGTCAAAGGACCGCAGGCTCATCACGTACGTGGCGGCCCCGACGACAAAGCGCGGCTCGCACGTCTGGCCCGGCGGGGGCGACGCCTGGCGGACGGGCTGCGCAGGCGCGTAGGCGGTGACGAGCCCGCACACGGGGGTTGCGTCCGACGTGGCGGGGGCTTCGTCGCGCACCGCGATCTCGCCCAGAAAGGCCCGCGCGGCCCGAACGAACTTGCAACCGCCGCCCTCGTCGGCGAGGCAGTCGGTGCGGATGTTGGTGGCGTCGTTGAGGACTTCGGTGACCACGCGTTCGCCCCCCACGACTTCCACGCGGACGATGCGCTCCACCATCAGCAGGATCAGCAGATCGCGGGACCAGCCGCTTTGCCAGTAGTGCCCGAAGACATTCGTGGGCGTGGGTTGGAAGACGGTCTTGGTCAGGGTCTCGGCGCTCAGCGGCTGGACAGCGTAGCTTGGCCGGCTGGATGTTTCGCGCTCGAAGCCGAAGCTCCCGAAGCCCCAGGGCGACCCGCCCTCTCCCAGGGGCGTGCCGCTGACGCCCACGTTCTCGCGGAACCTGAGGCTTGGCGCATCGGCGATGCCGGACATCGAGAGGTAGTAACGGGGCTGGCGATCGCGGGCGCGAAGGATGTTGAGCAGGATCTGGCCGCTGACGGTTCGGGCGTAGGCCTCGTTGAAGGCGGCGGCGTCATCGGCGATCTGGCGGGTGAGGTTTTCCCGGCGCATGGGGGCCGCCGGCGCCGTGCCGCAGGCCGCAAGCAGGCCGGCGACGAGCAGGATCGGGAAAAGTCGCTGGAAGAAGGGGCGGCGCATTGGCGATCTCCGGCGCGGATGGTAGCAGGCTCGCCGTCAACCTCCCGGGCATAATCCGGGACGTGGAAGTTAACCAGGACGATACCCCTTGCAGACCCTTCTCGACGGCTATCGCGCGTTCAGGAACGGCCACTGGCCGCAAGTCCGAGGCGTTTACGAAAAGCTCGCCGACGGGCAACGCCCGGGGACCCTGGTGATCGCCTGCTCCGACAGCCGCGTGGACCCGCACACCATCTTCAGCGCCGGCCCCGGGGAGCTCTTCGTCGTGCGAAACGTGGCCAACCTGGTGCCGCCGTGCGAGCAGGGCGAGGGCCTCCACGGGACGTCCGCGGCCATCGAGTTCGCGGTCACGAAGCTGGAGGTGAACACGATCCTTGTGCTGGGCCACGCCCGATGCGGGGGCTGCACCGCCGCGCTCGATCACACCATCAGCGCCGACACCATGTTCCTCGGCCCCTGGATCCGCCTGCTAGAGCCCGCGCTCGCGCGCGTGGAGGGCCGGCATGACCCCCAGACCGCGCTGGAGCGGGAGTCCATCCTTGTGTCCATGGAGCGTCTTCGGGCGTTCCCGTTTATCGCGGCCGCGATCCGGGATCGGGGCCTCGCGGTCGCCGGCGCGCGGTTCGGCGTCTTCGACGGGCGACTGGAGGTCTTCGACGACGCCACAAAAAGCTTCCAGAATGTAACCTAGATCGGCGCAGCGGTAACGCTGTTCAGCGGCGCCGTTCGTGCTATCCACAGGACCCGAGCAGGCTCGGTGGGAGCGCCATGACGGACGTTTACGTAGCTTTCGTGCGCGACGACCAGGCATACGCCGAAGCGTTGGCGGTCGCGTTGCAGGGCTCCGGCTTCACTGTCTCCCGCTCCGCCTCCGTCGTGGAGGCGATCGAGACGTGCGGCGCCATCGTGGTGCTGTGGACCCCGGCCGCCGCGCGCTCAAAGCTGTTTATCGACGCGGCGGATCGCGCTTTCCGCGCCGGCAAGATGGTGTTGGCCCGGATGGGCCAGGATCCCCTGCCGCCCATGTTCGCGGGCACCGAGGTGCATTCCCTGGCGCGGTGGTCCGGCGATCCGGAAAGCCCGGAAATCGACTCTATCGTCTTCCACGTGGACCGTCTCATCAACCGTGGACGGCCCCCTGCCGGCGCGCCGCCCCAACCCGACGCGGCGCCCGAAACGGCACACCCGGCCCGGGGCGTGGTCCATCCCTTCCCCGGCGGATCGTCCGGCGGGGCGATGCGCGCGCCACGCCCGGCCGAAGCGCCCCGCGCAGCGCCGCCCCAGCCCACGCCTCAACCCTACCAGATGGCGGCGCCCGCCGATCCCCTGGCCGAGGAGGCCGCCTACTGGCGGCGCATCCAACACGCCACGGACCCGGGCGAATTTTACGCCTATCTCGACCGTTATGGCCGCAACGGCGCGTTCGCGGAGTTGGCGGAGGCGCGGGTGCGGGCGCTGACCGTGCGGCCGGGCGCGCGGCCTCCGGTCGGGGCGCCGTTGCCGCAGGCCATGCCGGCCCCCATGCCCCATCCCATGCAGCCGCCCATGCAGCAGCCGCCGATGCAGGGACCGCCTATCGGTCGGGGCGGCTTCACGATGAATCCGCCGGTTCAGCGCGCCGCGCCCGCACGGGCCGAGCCGCCGCCGCTGCGCGCGCCCGTCGATCCCGAAGCCGCCGGCGCGCGATCGGGCGGCGGGATGCGCGGTTTCGCCTTCCTGCTCTTCCTCGCGATCATCGGCGGGGGCGGCTACTACATCTACACCCAGCTGGAGGGCCCCGCGGTGGTGGTGGCCGACGGCGGCGACGAGCCATGGACGCCGCCCGCCAACTCGCCCGCAGAGCCTGAAGCGACGCTCGACGAGGCCCTCGTGGACGCCCCGACGCCGCCATCACGCCCGGCGGCCCCCACGCGGGCGGCGCAGGCCGCCCCGACGCCGGAGCCGGAACCCCCGATCCCCGCGCCCGTGTTCCGGACTTTGCCGCCAGCGCCCCCGCCGCCAGCCCCCGCGCCTGCAGTCGCGGCGCCTGCCGCCAGCCTGCAAAACGATGTCGGCCCCGTCGCCATCGCAGCGCCGGCGCAGATCCTTCCGCCGAGCCCGCCGCCCGCCGCCAAGGCCGGCCCGACGGTGCGTCCCCGCTGGGCGCGCCGGCCCAGTGAGCGCGATATGGCGGCCGCCTTTCCGGCCAATGCCCAGCGGCTGAACATCGAAGGCCGCGTCGTGCTGGACTGCCTGATCGGGACCGACCTCGCCGTGCGCTGCCGGACGCGCTCGGAGACGCCGGCCGGCTATGGCTTCGGCGCGGCGGCGCTCCGGGTGGCCCAGCAATTCCGCGCCGCGCCCACGCTGATGGACGGCCGGCCCGCCGCCGGAGAACGGGCCCAGGTCTCCCTCATCTTCAAACCCGAATAGCGCACACCGTTGCAGAACCTGCACAAAACCCTTATGTGCCTCGCGCTTCGCGGGCGCCGAAACCGCAAGTCCATCCATTCGGCGCCGCAACGGAGGTCGCCATGCTGCTGACCATGATGAAGGCCAAGCTGCACCGGGCCACGGTGACCCAGGCCGACCTCCACTACGAAGGCTCCATCGCCATCGACAGGGACCTGCTGGACGAGGCGGGCATCTTCGCGCACGAGCAGGTGGATGTGCTGAACATCACCACCGGGGCGCGCTTCACGACGTACGCCATCGAGGCCCCGCGCGGCAGCCGTGTGTTCGGCGTCAATGGCGCGGCGGCGCGGCTCGTCCAAAAAGGCGACCGGATCATCGTGGTGACCTACTGCCAGATGCCGGCGGAAGAGGCGCGCAACTACGCCCCCACCGTGGTGCTCCTCAACGAGGACAACGACGTCGTTCGCGCCGCCGCCTGAGGCCGCCTACTTCGAAAGCCTGAGCTGGGAGATCGCCGTCGCGATGTCGCGGAAGGCGTTGCGCAGTTCCGTGCCGTTGGCGGCCTCGAAGAACTGGGCGGGGCTTGAAGCGCAGGAGCGCAGGTGCGCGCGGGCGGTCGCGTCGTTGCCGACCGCGAAGCCCACCGTGTAGACCGAGACGCCGGAATTCTTGATGGCGGTGCACAAGGCCGCCGCCTGGGCGAAGGAGCTCCCGTTCGGCGCATTGCAGTTGATGCGCTCCGACGCATTGCCGTAACCGTCGCGCGAGATGACGCCGTTGCAGTACGGCGTGTTGTAGGCGCCGTCCGTCATCATCACGACGAACTTGCGCAGGTTAGGGCTTCCGTAGGGCCGTCCACGCGACTCTTCGGGCCACAGGTAGGCGAAGTTCGGCGACAGCATGTACCACCCCCACGCCAGGCCGATGTGGCCCGCCGTGGAGCCGGAGACGACCAGCGCGTTGGCCTTGCTGGTGAGATCCGCCTTGTCGCTGGTCATCGGCGTGATCTGGAGATCGGTGCAGGCGTTGTTCGCATGGCCATAGTTGCGGCCGACGAAAGTCACGTTCGGCGCGACGTCGGTGGTGGCGTTCACGCCCGTGCGTTCCGACACGCAGGAGTTGATCCGGTGGACGCGGACGGCGGCGGACGCGCTGGCGTCGTTGAAGCGCAGGAACTCGCAGCCAGCCACCGTGCAGTCCGATCGACCGCCCGTGGTGTAGGCGCCGTAGCTCGGCCCCTTGCTGCCCCGCAGCACGAACGTGTTGGCCGTGGCGTTGACGACTTCCCACGCGTTCGGCTGCGCCGCTGTCGCGGAATTGGTGATGACGTTGTTGATCTGCGTCATGCCCTGCACGCCCGAGATCACGACCCAGCTGTTGTTCGCCAGTCCGTGGCCTGCCGCCGTCACCTGCACGTCGCAGTTGGAGCCGAAGCACTTCTGGATCGAGCCGCCCGACGTGTAGTTGTTGTACGCGCTGCCGTTGACGCCTGAGAGCTTGAACGTGTTCGCCGTACGATCGGCCACGGTGTAGATCTTGTTGTTCACCTGCGTCATGCCATTGACGCCGGTAATGCGGACGAAATCGCCGTCCGACAGGCCATGCGCGGCGGACGTGATCACGACGGGGTTCGCGCGCGTGGCGCCGGTGATGGTCTTGGCCGCGCCGTCGCGCCACGTGGCGTCGGTGATCGGCGTCGATGCGACGACGGGACCGCGAACCTGCGCGGCGTATGCGCCGACGTTGACGCCCGCCGAGTACGGGACCAGCGCCACCTTGGAGTAGTACGGCTCCTGTTCGTCGCGCACGACGATATCGACGAGGTCGGCCGTCGCTGCGCGCAGGTCGGCGATCCGCTGGCCGCTCATCGAGCCCGTCACGTCGAGGACGAGCGCCACTTCAAGGCTCGAACCGTCCTGGTCGGCGTCGGCGCTCACGCCGACGACGAGGTCCCGATCGGAGAAGAGGCGGGTCATGGAGGACGGGACGGGCATCGTCGCCGACGCGCGGTGACCGCCCCCGTGCTTCTCCTCAATCCGGATCGAGGCGGTTTCCGCGCCATAGAGATCGGCGATGGATGCGCGGAAGTACTGCTCCGCCGCGGCCTGGCGCTCGGCGAAGGGCTTGTCCGCCATCCGTTCCGCCACAAGGGCTGCGCCGTCCGCGGCATTCTGGAGCGACTGTCGCGACGAGTTGGCGCGCGAAAAGTCGATGCCCGTGCCGATCATGGCCAGCAGCGCCATGGCGGTGATTCCCCACATCATCGCCACGTTGCCGCGTCTGTCTTTCGACAGCGCGCGCAGCGACGAAAAGAACCGGGACATGGCACAGGTCATGGGAACCGCCTGATAGATCAAGAGCCTCCATCGTGGCACAACGCGGTTAAGCAACCGGTCATCAGACACTGTGAAGATTTCGTTGATTTTCCGGGCCATTGCGCCAGGTCGGACGACCGTTGGAGCCCGCGGTCACGCGCAACGCGCAGCGCGACGACCTTGCAGGCGCATTCGACGTCACGGACGGGCCGCCGACGCCACGCGGACGGTCCAGTCCTGCGCCCGCACCAGCCCCGCCAGCGTGGCGTTGACGGTCATGGTCGCCTCGACGCGGTGGCCGTGGCGCGTTTCGATGAGACGGAAATTCACCGGGCCCGCGAGCGCCATGTCCCGGATGGTCTCGTCAAAAAAGGCCCGCGCCTGAACCTGGCGCTCGGCGAAGGGCGCAGCCGCATTCCGCGCGGCCACCAGGGCCGCCGCGTCGGCGGCGCTTTGCAGGCGGTGCTTGACCGCCTCGGCGCGCGCGCAATCCAGCGCAAGCCCCGTCATGACCAACAAGGCGGCCCCGCCCAGCGCCCAGACCATCACCGTGGTCCCGCGGCGGTCCCCCACGAGACCGGCGACCCCGGAAAAGAGGCTGTCTTTCATGATCATGGACGGCAGGTCTCGCACGCAGGCAGACGCCCCAGCATCCACGCAGGCCCTTAACGGAGGCTCCAGCCGGCGTGGTTAAGGATTGATTTCGTCCACGGATAGCATCATAATGATATCATATTGATGTTACAGGAGATGACCATGTCGGACACGCGGGGGCAGTTCGGGCGCACGGCCGAACGGCGGGCGGCGACCATGAACGGGGGCCTGATGTTGCTCGCGCTCGTGGCGCTGATCGTGACGGTTGCGACGTCCGCGATCGAAGGGGGCCTGGTGGACGCCGAACCGTTCGGGCCGTTCGCCTTGATCGTGGCCGCAGGCGGCGTCGTGCTGATCGCGAGCGGTTTCTATTCCCTGCAGCCCAATGAAGGCGCGGCTGTCACCCTCTTCGGGAACTACAAGGGCACCGATAGGACGCCGGGCCTGCGCTGGGTGCTGCCCTGGTACGCCCGCAAGAAGATTTCCCTGCGTGTGCGCAACCTCACCTCCCAAACCCTGAAAGTGAACGACAAGGGCGGCAATCCCATCGAGATCGCCGCTGTCGTGGTCTGGCGGGTCGCCGATACCGGACAGGCGCTGTTCGACGTGGACGCGTACGAGAGCTTCATCACCATCCAGGTCGAGACGGCGCTGCGGGAGATCACCTCCCATTTTTCCTACGATCACGCCGAGGACCATGAGCCCACCCTGCGCGCCGACGGGGAGAAAGTGGCCGCGCTCCTGCGGGAGAAGTTGCAGGAGCGCGTGGCCGTCGCGGGTCTGGAGATCGACGAGGCGAAGCTCTCGCATCTTGCCTACGCCCCCGAGATCGCAGGCGCCATGCTGCGCCGGCAGCAGGCGGAAGCGGTGCTCGCAGCGCGCCAGACGATCGTGCGCGGTGCGGTGACAATGGTGGAAAGCGCGCTGGAGCAGCTGTCCTCGCGCAACATCGTCAAGCTCGACGACGAACGCCGCGCGGTGATGGTGTCCAATCTGCTTGTGGTGTTGTGCGGAGACCGGGACGCGCAGCCCGTGCTGAACACCGGCACGCTCTACCAGTAATCCGATGGCGACGACGCCCAGGAAGGCCTTCGCCCTCAGGCTCGATCCTGCACTTCACGCAGCGATCGAACGCACCGCGGCGGCGGACTTGCGGAGCGTGAACGGCCAGATCGAGTATCTTCTGAGGGAAGCGCTCGCGAGACGCGGCGTGCGTGTTCCGGTGGGCGCGGAGCGTGAAGACAACGGTGGCGAAGGTGAGGACCCCTGAGCGACAAGGGGTTGAGCTTTCGGGGCCCTCACCCGCCTCGTGCCATCAGGACGGCAGAAGCACCGTGTCGACGACGTGGATGACGCCATTGGACTGGATCACGTCAGCGATGGTGACGGTGGACGTGCCGCCCTTCGCATCGGTGAGCGTCACGCCGCCGGAGGCCGACTTCGTCGCCTTCAGCGTGCCGCCCGCGACGGTCGTCAGCGTGGCCGTGCCGCCGCCCGCGTCGATGAGGCCGACGAGATCAGCCGCCGTCACGCGACCGGGCACCACGTGATAGGTCAGGACGCCCGTGAGCGCCGACTTGCTCTCCGGCTTCAGCAGCGTGTCGACCGTACCGGCCGGCAGCTTGCCGAAAGCGGCGTTCGTCGGCGCGAAGACCGTGAACGGGCCCGGGCCCGACAGCGTCTCCGCAAGGCCGGCGGCCGTCACCGCCGCCACCAGCGTCGTATGATCCGCCGAGTTGACGGCGTTTTCGACGATGTTCTTGGACGGATACATGGCCGCGCCACCGACCATGACGGTTTGCTCTGCGGGGGCCGCAGGCGCCGCTTCCGCGGGCGCTTCCGCAGCCTGTTCGGCGGGGGCGCAGCCAGCGGCGAGCAGGGTCGCGGCCGCCACGGCGACAAAGGTTTTTCTGATATGCACGGATGATCTCCTCGAAACTCAACGGTCGCGTCAGACAACCGCAAACACTACGACGCGCACCCCATGGCGGATCATTCCACCCGAACGCGGGACATCATGGTTTTGTGACAGCCTCCCGGGGCGCTTGTTCCCTGTCTCGACAAGGACTGCCCGCCCGGTCGATTGCGCGGCGCGAGAGTGAGACGCGCACCGCGCCCCAGAGTTCCCCGAGGCGGACGAATCGTTCGCACGTGCCCTGCTGATCCCCGACGGTCGCGGCGCTCACCGTTACGCTGTTCGACCATGTGGAGCGCCATCGCCCGCCGGGACGGCCGTGGTTAGGCGCAACGTCGAAGCGAGACCGGAAGCCAACGGCGTTATGTCGCGCGCTTGCGACGTGTCGCGTGCGCCAAAGCTGTCGCGCGCTAACGCACGTCAAACCGCTCCACGGTCGAGCGTGTCCCGTCGGTGTACTGGAGCTGGACGGACGCGAACCGTGTGGTCATCGGCGTCTCGATGAAGATTTCCGGGCTCATTGGGATCTCTCCGGGACGTGAGCGGTCGCATGGCGCCATGGCGAAAACCCGGTTCGGAGTCATCGTATCGAGGCCGTAGCGCACCTCGGCGAGGGCGCACCGGCTCCCGATGAGGTGCGTGAAATACAAAAGCCGGCGCCCATCATAGTCATTCCACGTCAGCCACGCGTTTCGCGTCGTTTCGAGTGAGCTCTTCTGTTGCTCGAAGAGGGCCTTGTCGGGGTCGAACCGCAATGTGAAGGGCCCGCGCATGGCGCCCGAGGCGTCGCGGTAAGTGACGACGACCGGCGCCCGCGCGGCATTCGCTGGCGCATCGACGTAGAGGCGCGGAAACGGCTTGCCCGTGGCGGGATGCGGAAATGGCTGGAAACCGGTCGACTGGTTGGGTCCATCGCCGATGCGGACGAAGATTTCCTGCGTCGCCTCCAAGATGGTGAACGTCAGCCCCCAGCCCTGGTTGCTGCGGGTGGCGATCATGGTCACCGGCTGCGCCACGGCAGTCGCCGACAGCGCCGTCAACCGCCGCCGCGCGTCGTCCAGTTGCTCGCTGGCCACCGTCTGGTCGATGAACCAGCGCAGGAACCGCCCGCTGTCGGCGAGTGCGACGAAGCGGGTGAGCAGGTCGCGCTCCTTTTCCTTGTCGGCCAGCGTCTGGGAGCCCAGGGCGGCTTCCGAATAGTTGCGCGCCAGTTCGTAGATGGCGGGCGCGAAATCGGGACGGGACGCCACGATCTGCTCCAGACGCGCCTTGCGCACGTCCGGCTCCTGCAGCAGGGCGGCCGCATACTGCATGGTTTCGTCGCCGCGACGCGCGCCCGCCAACTCGCCGTACACCTCCCGCGCGCCGGCCCGGCCCTCCTGCACGCGCAGGAACGTCTGGAACCGGTAGTGCGGATCCACGAAGGCAAGGCCAAAGTTGAAGAAGCCCAGATAACTGCGCCGCGCGTTGAGGAAATCGCCGCGCAGCTCGTACAGACGGGCGTTGGCGTAGAAGTCCTGCGGCTCCTTAGGCTCGGCGATGATGGCGCCGCGGCCGGCGATGGCGGCGAACTCGCGGGCGATGTCCTGCGCCATCGCGCGATTGCGGTCGCGGTCGGCGGTCTGGGCCCTTTGCAACGCCGCCAGTCGCGCCCGCGCGGTCTCCACGAAGACGCCCTGGGGATAGCGGGTGATGTAGCTCTGGATCTCTTCGGCCGACTTGTTCTTCACGTCGTTCCAGGTGGCGATGTCCAGCTGTCGGGGTGTGGGATCGCGGACGGGCGGGGTCCAGGTGGCGGGTGGAGGCGCCGCCCCGGGGCGACCCGCCACGAAACTGAAGCCGCCGGTGAGCGAGGAGTTTTCCCAGGGCACCTGCACGCCGTCTGTGGCGGCGATCACCTCCGTCCGCACCCGCCGCATCAGGTCCTGGACGTCCAGCCCGGGTGCGGGAACGTGGCGCAGGAGCGCCGATGTGAACGGGCTGTTGCGGCCCGCCCCGTCGGCGGCGGTGGCGCCGGGCTGGGTGGCGTACGCGATGAGGGTGTTGGGGGCCACGGCGTCCACCTGTGCCAGGCCCTGGCTGACCGCCAACGATCGCGCCGCCCCTGCCCGACGGGCGAGATTGGCGGCCAGCGGATTGTTCCGGCAGGCGTCGAGAAACACGAGGCTGGTGCGAGGCTGGCCGGCGAGCGCCTCCAGGATCTGGTTGACGTCCAACGCCTCGCTGGTCACCGAAGCCTCGTCCGCCAGCTTCGCGTCCACCGGCAGCAGGTAGTTGCGCCCGCCCACCTGCACCCCGTGGCCCGCATAATACACAAGCCCGACCTGCGCCCCGGGCAGCTTGCGCGAGAAATCCCGCACCGCGCGCTGGAGGCCGGCGTAGTCCGGATCATAGCTCTCCACCACCTCAAACCCGGCAAGCGCCAGGGCGGCGGCGGTATCGACGGCGTCGTTGAGCGGATTGGGCAGCGCGGGCGCGTTCTCGTAGGAGGACACCCCGATCACAAGGGCGACCCGGCGTTCCTGGGCCTGCGCCGGCCCCGCGAACAGGACGAACGCCGCCAGCAGACCCATCACCCAAGCGCGCATCGCATCCTCCCGCTCACGCCACGGTTCTAGCCCCGCGGATGTGGCGGGGAAATGGCCGACCGACAGGGGCCGGAGGCCGCCTGTCCTTGCACAGGCGCCCCCCGACCGCTAATCACGCGCGATCCACCGACAAGGATCGATTCCGGGGCCGCCGAAAGCGGGTAAAGGCGCATGCCGAAACGTCAGGACCTCAACACCATCCTCATCATCGGCGCGGGCCCCATCGTCATCGGGCAGGCGTGCGAGTTCGACTATTCGGGCGTGCAGGCGGTCAAAGCGCTCAAGAGCGAGGGCTACCGCGTGGTCCTCGTCAACTCAAACCCGGCCACCATCATGACCGACCCCGGCCTGGCGGACGCGACCTACGTCGAGCCGATCACGCCGCAGATGGTGGAGAAGATCATCGCCCGGGAACGTCCGCTATGCCCCGGAGGCTTCGCGGTGCTGCCCACGATGGGTGGTCAGACCGCGCTCAACACGGCGCTCGCGCTCGCGCACGCCGGGGTGTTCGAAAAGTACGACGTGGAAATGATCGGCGCGCGCGCGGACGTGATCGAGAAGGCCGAGGATCGCCAGAAGTTCCGCGACGCCATGGACAAGATCGGGCTCGAGAGCCCCCGCTCTCGCGTCGCGCGGACCCTGGACGAAGCCCTCAGCGCGCTTGAATACGTCGGCTTGCCCTCGATCATCCGGCCCTCCTTCACCCTCGGCGGTCTTGGCGGCGGGGTCGCCTACAACATCGAGGAGTTCCGCGAGATCGTCGAACGCGGCCTGTCCATGAGCCCGGTGCACGAGGTGCTGGTGGAAGAGAGCGTGCTCGGCTGGAAAGAGTACGAAATGGAAGTGGTCCGCGACCGTGCGGACAACTGCATCATCATCTGCTCCATCGAGAACATCGACCCGATGGGCGTGCACACGGGCGATTCCATCACCGTCGCGCCGGCGCTTACGCTCACCGACCGCGAGTACCAGGTGATGCGCAACGCCAGCATCGCCGTGCTGCGCGAGATCGGGGTCGAAACCGGCGGGTCCAACGTCCAGTTCGCCGTCAACCCGAAGGACGGCCGCCTCGTGGTGATCGAGATGAACCCGCGTGTCTCGCGATCCTCGGCGCTTGCGTCCAAGGCCACGGGGTTTCCAATCGCCAAGGTAGCCGCGAAACTAGCCGTGGGCTACACGCTCGACGAAATCGCCAACGACATCACGGGCGGGGCGACGCCCGCGAGCTTCGAGCCGACCATCGACTACGTCGTCACGAAAATCCCGCGCTTCGCCTTTGAAAAGTATCCCGGCTCCGATTCCACGCTCACCACGTCGATGAAATCGGTCGGTGAGGCCATGGCCATCGGGCGCACGTTCCAGGAAAGCCTCCAGAAGGCGCTCCGGTCGCTCGACACCGGGCTCACGGGCCTCGATGAGATCGAGATCAAGGGCGCCGGCGACGAAGACGGTGGTCGGGCTGCGGTGCGCGAACGGCTGGTGACGCCGCGCGAAGACCGCATCCTCGTGGTGGCGGAGGCGCTTAGGCGCGGCCTCAGCGAAGACGAAATCTGCGCGGCCAGTCACTACGACCCGTGGTTCGTGAGGGAAATGGCCCAGATCATCGCCGCTGAGGCGGCGCTGAAGGCCGATGGCGCGCCGAAAACCGCGGCCGGCATGCGCGCGCTCAAGGCGCAAGGCTTCTCCGACGCACGCATCGCGACGCTGACCGGCGAAACGGAGCTTGCCGTGAGAACGGCGCGCCACGCGCTCGGCGTGCGGCCGCAGTACAAGCGGATCGACAGCTGCGCCGCAGAGTTCCTGGCGTCGACGCCGTACATGTACTCGACGTACGAACAGCCCAGCTGGAGCCTTGCCGACGCGAGCGGCGCGCCGCCTGCCGCCCTCGCGGCGGCGTGCGAGTCCGCACCGACGGACCGGACCAAGATCGTCATCCTCGGTGGCGGACCCAACCGCATCGGCCAGGGCATCGAGTTTGACTATTGCTGCTGTCACGCCGCCTTCGCCGCCCGCGACCTCGGCGTGGAATCCATCATGGTCAACTGCAATCCCGAGACGGTCTCCACCGACTACGACACGTCGGACCGGCTCTACTTCGAGCCGCTCACCACAGAGGACGTGCTTGAAATCCTGCATGTGGAATCAGGGCGCGGGCAGTTGCGAGGCGTCATCGTCCAGTTTGGCGGACAGACCCCGCTCAAGCTCGCCGCGCCGCTGGAAGCGGAAGGGGCGCCCATCCTGGGCACCACGCCCGACGCCATCGACCTCGCCGAGGACCGCGAACGGTTCCAGAAGCTCTTGAAGAAGATCGGCCTGAAACAGCCGGAAAACGCCACCGCCCGCAGCGAGACGGAAGCGCTCGAAGCGGCGCGCGCCGTGGGCTACCCCGTCGTGTTGCGCCCCTCCTTCGTGCTTGGCGGCCGTGCGATGGAAATCGTCTACGACGACGAAGGCCTCATGCGCTACGTCACGCATGCGGTGAAGGCGTCGGCCAACTCCCCCGTGCTTGTGGATCGCTACCTGCGCGACGCCATCGAGGTAGACGTGGACGCGGTGTGCGACGGCGAAACGGTCTGGGTGGCCGGCGTGATGGAGCATATCGAGGAGGCCGGCATCCACTCCGGCGACTCCGCCTGCGCCCTCCCCCCGTACACGCTGTCGCGCGACATGATCGCCGCCATCGAGACGCAGACCGACAAGCTCGCCCGCGCGCTGAAGGTGCGGGGGCTCATCAACATCCAGTTCGCCATCAAGGACGGCGACATCTACGTGCTCGAAGCCAACCCGCGCGCGTCGCGCACGGTGCCGTTCGTGGCCAAGGCCACCGGTGCGCCGGTGGCCTCCATAGCCGCCAAGGTGATGGCCGGAGCCCGGCTGGCCGATATCCCACGACCCGTGCTCACGGGCGGGCACGTGGCGGTCAAGGAAGCGGTGTTTCCCTTCGCCCGCTTCCCGGGCGTTGATCCGATCCTCGGTCCCGAAATGCGCTCCACCGGCGAAGTCATGGGCATCGACGTCGATTTCCAGGCGGCCTTCGCCAAGGCCCAGATCGCCGCCGGCGATACGTTGCCCACCGGCGGGGTGGTGTTCATCTCCGTGAAGGACAGCGACAAGAAACTGATGGTGGAGCCCGCCCGCGACCTCATCGCCATGGGGTTCTCGATCGTCGCGAGCGGCGGAACCGCGGACCTGCTGCAAGCGGCGGGCGTTGCGGTGTCGCGGGTCAACAAGGTGGCCGAGGGCCGCCCGCACATCGTGGACGCCATGAAGAATGGCGATGTCCAGTTGGTGATCAACACGACCGAGGGCGCGCAGTCCTATCGTGACAGTTTTTCCATCCGCCGGACCGCCCTGCAGCAGGATATCCCCTATTACACCACGGTCTCCGGCGCGAAGGCCACGATCCAGGCGATTCGCCGCCTCCGGACGGGTGACCTCGAGGTGCGACCTTTACAGGCGTACGCTTGACGGCGCGGCGCCTGCGTGGCTGAATTTTGGCCCTTCTGGAAGGACGGAAAGCTCCGGATTCATGGACAAGGTACCGATGACGGCCGAGGGCCACGCGTTGCTCGACGCGGAACTCAAGCGTTTGAAAACTGTGGAGCGGCCGACCGTTATCCAGGCGATCGCCGAAGCGCGGTCGCACGGCGATCTTTCCGAAAACGCCGAGTATCACGCCGCCAAGGAGCGCCAGAGCTTCATCGAGGGCCGTCTCGCGGAGCTGGAGGACAAACTCGCGCGCGCCCAGGTCATCGACGTGTCGCGCCTCAGCGGGGACACCATCAAATTCGGCGCGACGGTCACCGTCCTCGATGAGGACAGCGAAGAGAAGGCCGTCTACAAGATCGTAGGGGAAGACGAGGCGGACGTGCGCGCCGGCAAGATCTCCATCTCCTCGCCCATCGCACGCGCCATGATCGGCAAGGAAGTCGGCGACGTGATCGAGGTCGCGGCGCCGGGCGGCGCGAAGAGCTACGAGATCCTGAAGATCAAGTGGAAGTAAGCGACCCCTGTCCCCCTTCCCCGGGTCGGGGAAGGGGCGAGGGTGCGCGGATCACTCCATTGGCGCCGGGAACGCGGGAAACAGCGCGAAATCCTCAGGGAGGTGCTGGCGAACGACCTTTGCGCCCAGCGACTTCTCCATCGCATCCACTTTGTCCATCGCCGCCAGCGTCTGCGCGCGATCGACGTTGAAGCGCGGCACCAGACGTTTTTCCCGCGACGTGGGCAGGTGATAGAGATCGCCGGTCAACAGCACCGGGCCGGCCTGTGCGGTCTTGACGAGCAGCACCGTGTGGCCGGGCGTATGGCCGGGCGCCTGGTGGATCACGACGGAGCCGTCCCCAAAGACATCGTGGACGCGGTCGCCTTCTATGAGCGTGGTCTTGGCGTTTTCCAGGGCGCTGTAGCCGGCGAAGTCCTGGCTCTTGCGGGCGGCGTCCGTGAACATGGCGTCCCGCTCATCCTTGTCGACGATCCACGTGGAGGCGGCGAAGAGATTGCCGTTGCCGGTATGGTCGAAGTGAAGGTGGGAGAGCGACACAAACTCGATGTCGGCGGGGGTCATGCCGAGATCGGCGAGATAGGCGGTGAGCTTCTTGGGAACCGACACCGTGACGGAGGGATCGTCCGGCGGGGTGAACCCGTTGGGCAGGTCCGCAAGCGATTCAGGAAGCCCCGTATCCCACAGGAGGTCCCCCGCCGGGTGGCGGATCAGGTAGCAGGGATCGACCAGGGTCATCGCGACGCCCTTCATGGACCCATCGTCGGCGAAGGCGTCCACGTCCTTGAAGGCGATCCGCCCGCAATCCATCGCGTAAATCTTGACCGCGGGAGCGGCAGGGGCGGGCGGCGGGGCTTCAGCGGTCGGACTACAGGCCGCAAGCGCCGCCAAGGCGGCTACAGTCAGCAGACGTTTCATCGGTCTCTCTTTTTTCATTCAAACCCTCGGGCCCTCTAGCACACTTCCCCGCGCACGCACGGGCCCGCCGCGCGCCGCCCATTGCCAGAGTGCGCCCCTCCCCCCCACATTGCAGGCATGGCCGAGGCCCATCCCCGTCCCGGGTCCGCTCCGGGTCCCAGCGAGTCGATCGGCTTCCAGCCGGCCGAGACGCTGCGCATCTGGGTCGTCACGGACGGGCGGGCTGGGATCGTCAATCAGGCGCTTGGCCTCGCCGAAGCCATCGCACGGCGCGCGCCGGCGGAGATCACCGCAAAGCGGGTATCGCTGCGCACGCCGTGGGCCTGGCTGCCGCCGGGCTTTCTGCCGGCGCCGCGCGCGGCGCTGACAACCCAGTCCGACGAGCTTGATCCGCCATGGCCAGACATCTGGATCGGGTGCGGACGGGCGTCGCTGCCGCTGTCCATGGGCGTACGGTTGTGGTCGCGGGCGCGCACTCTGGTGGTGCAATTGCAGGATCCGCGCGTAAACCCGCGCGAGTTCGATCTGGTCATTCCCCCCGCTCACGACGATCTCGACGGGGGCAATGTTTTTCCCATCGTCGGCGCGTGTCACCGCGTCACGCCCGATCGCGTCGCGCAGGCTGCGTCCACCTACGCCCAGGACCTCGCCGCCTTGCCTCCGCCGACGATCGCCCTGCTCATCGGCGGACGTTCGAAACGCCAGGACATTTCGCCCGACACGGCGCGCCGCATCAGCCGCGAAGTTTCGGCGCTGGACGGGAGCCTTCTCGTCACGCTGTCGCGGCGGACCAGCGCCAAGGCGCGCGCGATCTTCCAGCGGGAACTGCGCCCGTTCACCCGCCTCTACTTTGACGGCGAGGGGGAAAACCCCTACTTCGCGATGCTCGGCGCGGCCGACGTCATCCTGGTGACGGCCGATAGCGCCAACATGGCGGTGGAAGCGGCGGCGACCGGCAAGCCAGTGCTGATCGTGCCGGTCGATGGTGATCCGGGAAAAATGCTGCGGCTGCACAGGGCGCTTTACGAACGTGGCGCAGCGCGCCCGTTCAAGGGCCGGTTGGAGAACTGGCGACCAGAACCACTGCGCGAGACCGATCGGGCCGCGGCGGAGGTCTTGCGGGTGCTGGGCGAACGTCGACGGTAAGGCCGGTCAGGCGTCGCCGCCCTTGGGCGGCTTTTTTGCAGGCGCGTTCTCGAACAGCACGCGCGCCATGGCCAGCGCAATCAGCGCGCCAGCCAGCTGCGCCGCGACGAAGACCGGCGCGTCGGCAGGCCGGATGCCGGCGAAGGTGTCAGTCATCGCGCGAGCAATCGTGATGGCGGGGTTTGCGAAGGATGTGCTGGGCGTCCACCAGTACCCAGCGCAGATGATGAGTGCGACGGCGGCGGGCAACGCCTGCGGGTTTGCGCGCCCGACGCCGAGGATGGTCAACACGAGGGCGAACGTCGCCACGCCCTCCGAAAGCGCCAGTCCCTCGCGCACGGTCTCCCCTGCCTGCACCAGCGGCAGGGCGAACATCGCGTGCGCGAGCGCCGCGCCAGCGAGACAGCCGGCGACCTGCGCGGTCACGTAGGCGAGGGCCGATCCTGCGGAAAGCGCGCGACGCAGCGCCATGACCAGCGTCACCGCAGGGTTGAAGTGCGCGCCCGATACGGGCCCAAGCATCACGATCAGGACGTAGAGGGCGGCGCCCGTAGCGGCCGTGTTGCCTAGCAGCGCCACCGCGGTGTTTCCCAGCGCCAACCGCTCTGCGAGGATGCCGGAGCCGATGACGACGCCTGTGAGGAGAAGCGCGCCAATGAACTCCGCCGCAAGCTGGCGCACGATCATGGCCGCTTGCCGATCTCCGCAAGACGTTCCTTCAGGACAGACGACTCCATCTGCGCGACCGGCAGGGCGAGGAACGCGTCGATGCGGTCCTTCAGGATCAAATAGGCCTCGATGAACGCCGCCATGACGGCCCTGTCGTCGCCGGTTGCAGCCGCGGGATCGGGCTGGCCCCAGTGCGCGCTCGCGGGATGGCCGGGCCAGATGGGGCACACCTCGCCCGCAGCCGAGTCACACACGGTGATGATCACATCCATCACCGGCGCACCCGCTTGGGCGAAAACGTCCCAGCTTTTGGACTGCAGGCCGCTCACGTCGTAATCTAGGCCGCTGAGCAGACGCAGGGCGTAAGGGTTCACCTGTCCTTTCGGCATGGAGCCCGCGCTGAAGCCGCGAAACCCAGCCGCCCGCGAGAGGATCGCTTCGCCGAGGATCGACCGCGCCGAATTGCCGGTGCACAGGAAAAGGACGTTGATCGTCATCGCTCAGCCGCACCGCGTGCGCGCTGCAAGACCCGTCACGGCCTCGCACATCGCAGGATTGCCGGCGCAGCAGTCATCGATCAGGAAGCCGATGACGTCGCGGACGCGATCAAACGAAGCGGCATAGTACACAAGCCGCCCTTCGCGGCGTGACGTGACGAGGCCGGAGCGTTCAAGGATCGCCAGGTGGGTGGACATCGTGTTGGCTGGCGTTTCAAGCGCGCGTGCAACGCCGCCCGCCGGCAAACCATCAGGCCCGGCGCGGACCAGCCTGCGAAAAGCTTCCAGCCGCGTCGGCTGCGCCAGCGCCGAGAACGCCTCAATAGCGTCATTCGTTTCCATATTTCTACGATACTCGAAATATTGAAGTGACGTCAAGCGATCCTATCTAGTTGGACGTTCCGAGTCGGAGTCCGCCCGTGTCAGCGCCGCGTCATGCCCCCGTCGTCATCATCGGCTCCGGCCCCGCCGGCTACACGGCCGCCATCTACGCCGCGCGCGCCATGCGTCAGCCGTTGCTGATCGCGGGCATCCAGCCGGGCGGACAACTGACCATCACGACGGACGTGGAAAACTATCCGGGCTTCGCCGACGTCATCCAGGGCCCCTGGCTGATGGAGCAGATGAAGGCTCAGGCCGTGCATGTGGGGGCCACCCTGGTGGAGGACCACATCACCGACGTCGACTTCACAACCCGCCCCTTCCGGCTGACCGGGGATGGCGGGCAGGTGTACACCGCCGACACGGTGATCGTGGCCACGGGCGCCTCGGCGAAGTGGTTGGGGCTGGAAAGCGAGAAGCGCTACCAGGGTTTCGGGGTTTCGGCGTGCGCCACGTGCGACGGCTTCTTCTACCGCAACAAGGCGGTGGCCGTCGTGGGCGGGGGCAACACGGCAGTGGAGGAAGCCCTTTACCTCACGAATTTCGCCTCGAAGGTCACCTTGATCCACCGGCGCGACGAACTGCGGGCGGAGCGCATCCTGCAGGACCGTCTCTTTCACCATCCCAAGATCGACGTGATCTGGAATGCGGCCCTCGACGAGGTGGTGGGAACCACCGAGCCGCCGGGTGTGACAGGCGTGCGGCTCCATGACCTGAAGTCCGGCGCGAAGCAGGAGCTGCCGGTCGACGGCGTGTTCATCGCCATCGGCCACGAGCCGGCCACGAGCCTTTTCAAAGGCAAGCTGGCGATGAAGGACAACGGCTACCTCATCGTCGAGCCGGGCACGACGAAAACCAATGTCCCGGGCGTGTTCGCCGCCGGCGACGTGGCCGACGAGACGTACCGCCAGGCCGTTACGGCCGCCGGCCTCGGGTGCATGGCGGCGCTGGAGGCAGAGCGGTTCCTGTCGGCCATCGAGCACGCGCCCAAGGCGAGCCACGCGGCCTGAGGGGCCACCCCGCAAAAATGTGATGGCTGACCCGTTGAACCGGTGGAGGGGGCGCCCATCTCGCGCAGGTTGCTCAAGGAGCATGCATGGCCGACGGCAGCGTCAAACCCTCGGAAGCCGGCCCGGTGACGGACTCCGCGCCGCCGGTGGAGCGCGCGATCGAGGCGGTGATTTTCCAGAGCCGCTGGCTCATGGCCCCGATGTACCTCGGCCTCGTGGCGTGCCTGGCGATCCTTTGCATCATCTTTTTTCGCGAACTCGTCAGCAAGGCGCCCCTGCTGATGACCATGGGCGAGAACGAGGTGATCCTGCTCGTGCTCACGCTCATCGACCTGTCGCTGGCGGGCAACCTCGTGCTGATCGTGCTTTTCTCCGGCTACGAGAATTTTGTGTCGAAGATCGAGGCGGCGCACGGCGACCGCGATCGGCCGTCCTGGATGGGTACGCTGGATTTCTCCGGCCTGAAGATCAAACTGATCGCCTCCATCGTGGCGATCTCCGGCATTCACCTGCTGAAGGTGTTCATGAATGTCGACGACTACACGATCACGCAGCTGACGTGGCTGACGGTGATCCACGTCACGTTCGTCCTGTCGGGCATCGCCTTTGCGACCATGGACTGGATCGAGGCGAAGGCGCACCGCAGCAAGTCGTGAGGCCGCAGCCGCGGCGGGCTATTTGCCCTTCCACTCCGGCTTGCGCTTCTGCGCGAACGCCAAGGGGCCTTCCTTGAAGTCTTCGCTCTGAAACAGGGCCGCGATCGCGGGATACTTCATCTGTTCGGCCTGGGCGGCCTGGACGCTGGCCTGGTCGAGCCCCTTGTGGACGGCCTGTTTCGACGCGCGGATGGACATCGGTCCGCAATCGAGGATGAGGGCCGCCCACTCCTTCGCCACATCGAGCGCCTTGCCCGCAGGCGCCACGTCATTGACGAACCCCAGCTCCTTGCCCTCCTGAGCGGTGACGCGCCGCGCGGTGAGGATCATGCCCATCGCCCGCTTGAGGCCGATCTGGCGTGGCAGGCGGTGCAGCCCCCCGGCAAGCGCGGCCAGGCCCACCTTCGGCTCCGGCAAGGCGAACACGGCGCTTTCCGCCGCCACGATCAGATCGCAGGCCAACGCGATCTCGAAACCACCGCCCATGGCCACGCCATTGACCGCGGCGATCACCGGCTTGTCGAGATCGAACCGGTTAGTCAGGCCGGCGAACCCGGTGGCGACGGGAAACATCTTCCCGCCCATGGCTTGATACTTGAGATCGTTGCCGGCGCTGAAGGCCTTGTCGCCGGCGCCCGTGATGATCGCCACCCACAGATCGGGGTCGGCGGCGAAGTCGTTGAAGGCCTGCTCCAATTCGAGGTTCGCCGGGGGATGCAGGGAGTTCATCACGTCCGGGCGGTTCATCGTGACGACGAGCAGGCGGCCTTCCTTCTGGGTCGTGACGAACTCGGGCATGGCGCTTCTCCTCCGATGGCCTTGCGCCGACCTTAGACGCAGGCGGTCGCGCCACGGAAGGCCTAACGCTCCGTCAAGTCCCGTGCGTAGCGCTTCCAGTTGTCGACGTAGTGCTGCGCGGAAAACGTGTTCATCTGGATCTGCTCCGGCGTCAGCGGACGGGCCACGCGGGCAGGCGCCCCGGTGATGAGCTGGCCCGAATCGAACGCCTTGCGCTCCGTGACGAGCGCGTGCGCGCCGACAAGCGAATTGTCCGCGATGACGGCATGATTGAGCACGGTCGCCTTGATGCCGATCAGGGTGTTCGCACCGATTGTGCAACCATGCAGCATCACCTGATGGCCCACAGTGACGTTGGGGCCGACGGTGAGCGGGGCGCCAGAATCGGTGTGCAGTACCGACCCGTCCTGGATGTTGGAATTCTCTCCGATGACGATCGGGTCGTTGTCGCCCCGCAGCACCGCGCCGAACCAGATGCTGGCGTTGCGCTTCAGCACCACGCGCCCGATCACGACGGCGGTCGGCGCGATCCAGAACGCGTCGGCGTCCTCCACCTCGAGATCGGCGTCGGCCAAGCGGTACACCGGCATGGTCCCGTCCTTCGCAGTCGCAAAAATTTCACCGGCCCGCAACGCGCCGTTAACCAGCCGAACCGTCTTATGGACACACGGGAACGCCATCAAGCCGACCCGCACAAGGAGACCGCCCGTGGGGTCACCCCGCGCGTCACGCGCGCCCCGCCCTCGCCGACCCGATGCCGCCCCGGCATCCGTCGTGGACTCCGCTGCTCTCGACCAGTTTTTCGATCATCCCGCCGTCGGCTCCCAGCCGGCGGCGTTTTCATTTCCATCAACCGCCCAGGAGGGGTCCATGGCCAAGCGACCAGTGAAACGCGCGACACGTGAGAATGCACGCGGCGCCACGCGCGAGGATCCCCGCGGCCGCCTCCAGGTGGTGCACGGCGGCTGGAACCCCGCCAACGACAGCACCGTGCGTGACCAGAGCTACATCAAGACCATCAAGGCCAAGAGCAAAGGCCAGGAAAAGCTCATCCAGGCGATCGACGCGAACAACCTTGTCCTTGCGCTCGGTCCGGCGGGAACAGGCAAGACGTATCTGGCCATCGCCAAGGCGGTCGAGGCGCTGGAAGCCGGAAAGGTCGGGCGGATCGTGCTTTCAAGACCCGCGGTGGAGGCGGGCGAATCGCTCGGCTACCTGCCGGGGGCCATGGAGGACAAACTTGCCCCCTACCTGCGGCCCCTGTACGACGCCCTCTCCGACCGGCTGTCGCCGAAAGCCCTGAAATCGATGATGGCTGAGGGACAGATCGAGATCGCGCCGGTGGGCTTCATGCGTGGGCGGACGCTCAACAACGCCTTCGTGGTGATCGACGAGGCGCAAAACTGCACGTTTGGCCAGATCAAGATGCTGCTGACGCGCCTTGGATGGCATTCCACCATGGTGGTCACCGGCGACCCCGCACAGACCGACCTGCTTCCCGAACTGTCGGGCCTTGGCGAGGCCGCCACCAAACTGCAGGCGCTGAAGGACATCGCCGTCGTCCGCCTCGAGGAGCAGGACATCGTGCGCCACCCGCTCGTGGCGCGCATGCTGACCGTTCTTTAGACCTCGTTAACCCCGACTCGGCGTTACTCGTCAGTACTGGAAACGCTCAAGAAAGGCGGAGCAGCCGGGACGCAAGTCCCGGCTGTTTTCGTCTGCCCCGGCAGGTCAGATCTTGGGCGACCACCCGCCCAGAAACCTGGGCGCCACGGATTCAAGATCGTCGTTGTCCGCGTCGAAGGCCGCCCAGGCCGCTGTGGGAAAGTCCTGCAGAAATCCGCGCGCGAGCGACGAGCGGTCCCCGCTCCTGTCGATGAACGACGCCACGAGGGCGTGCAGGCCGGGATTGTGCCCCACGACCATCGCGCCGTCGCCGACCGCTCCCCGTGCGGCGGCCCAGATCACGTCGGGCTCAGCCAGGTAGAGCCGGTCAAGCAGCGTCACGGGCGCAGCCAGGTTCAGCGCGTCGCGAACGATGCCGGCCGTCTCGCGCGTCCGAACGGCGGATGAGGCGAGCACCGCGCCGATGGTCACGGCCGCCTCGCGGAGCGCAATCGCGGCGGCGGCGGCGTCGGACCGCCCCCGCCCGGTCAACGCGCGCGCGCGGTCGCTCGGCGCCTCGTGCTCCCGTTCGGCCTTGGAGTGCCGCAAGAGGATCAGCAATCCCATCGTCCGCCGATCTGCCCGTCCCGGCCGCCGAAGGCAATCGTGGATGCGACTTGCCACTGCCGAACGCCCCATGCCACCCTCCCACCGGGACGACGGGGGACATTCATGAAGACGGAACGCGCCGCGGATGCGGCGGCGGTGCGCGCGGCGCTCGACGACGCCTGCTTCGGCCTGGATCGCCGATCCCCGGAGATGTCCGCCAGACGGGTCATGACAGCGCCCCAGCTGCTCGCGCTGGGCCTGCTCGCCATCGTGCTGTGGTTCGCCCTCGACCGGGCCCCGGATCCCACGGTGGGGGTGCTGCGGATGATGGGATTGATCTTTTTCGGCGCCGCAGTCGTCCTGCGTCTTTTCGCGGTCGTCGTGGCGATTGTCGGCAAGGCGGAGGCAGGGCCAGGCTGGCGAACGCCGCTGCCGCGCTACACGATCCTGTGTCCGCTGCACCGGGAAGCGGCGTCCGTCACGACCCTGATCGAGGCGCTGCAGGGCCTAGACTACCCCGCCGACCTTCGCGACGTGAAACTCGTCTTGGAGGCCGACGACGGCGCCACCCTCGCCGCGCTGCTGGCGACCTCTCTGCCCGTCGGCTTCGAAATCGTGATCGTGCCGACCGCCCATCCACGCACGAAACCGAAGGCCCTGAACTATGCGCTGAAATTCGCACGGGGGGATTTTGTCGCCATCTACGATGCTGAAGACCGTCCGCATCCCCAGCAACTCCGGGCGGCGCTCGACGCCTTCGCGCGGGGCGGGGAGACCCTCGGGGCTGTGCAGGCGCCGCTCCTGATCGACAACGTCAACGCCGGCTGGATCGCCTCGCAGTTCGCCGCCGAGTACGTCGTCCAGTTTCGCGGGATCTTGCCGTTGCTCGCACGAATCGGGGCGCCATTGCCGTTGGGCGGGGCCAGCAACCACTTCCGTCGCGCCGCCCTGGAGGACGCCGGCGGCTGGGACTCGTGGAACGTCACCGAGGACGCCGACCTCGCTTACCGCCTGGCGCGTCGCGGCTGGCGGCTGGGCGTGATCGCGCCGCCCACCTGGGAGGAGGCGCCCGCGCGCTTCCGGGTCTGGCGGCGGCAACGCACCCGCTGGATCAAGGGACATGTGCAGACCTGGCTGGTTCTCATGCGCAGACCTGACCGCACCATCAGCCAGCTCGGCTGGCGCGGGTTCCTTTGGATGCAGCTCGTGCTGGGCGGGGGGATCGTGGCGGCGTTCGCGCACGCTCCATTGCTGCTGTGGCTGCTGACCGCGATTGTCACGCGAGACGACGGCCTCGCCCTTGCCGACTGGGTGCTGGCGATCGGAGGCTACGCGACGGCTGCGGCCGCCGCCCTGCTGGCGGCCACGCTGGAGCGTAACGCCCGTCTCGCGCTCAGCGCGCTAACCATGCCCTTCTACTGGCCCCTGGCCTCGCTCTGCGCCCTCGCGGCGATGGTGGAAATTCTTTTCCGTCCGCACTATTGGGCCAAGACCGATCACGGCCTTTCCCTGCGCGAGACCCCGTCCCGATGACCATGACGACGACGCTGATCGTTCTGGCCGTTGCGGCAGGACTGTTCGGTTTCGGCTCCTGGCGCTCCGCGCAGCCCGCCGACCCCCTCAACCCCCGCCTCATCCCGTGGAGACCGGTTCTGATCATCGCCGGGGTCGTGGCGCTGCTGATGCTCGTGCATCTGGTGAACCTGATGGGCATTTCGACCGGCGCACGTTGAGCGCCAACGGCGGGCGCGCTAGGCTTTCCGCCAACAACGACGGGAGGAGACCTCATGGCCGACGGTGCCGGCGCCCTCGAGGCGTTTCGCAAGGATGTGCGGACCTGGCTGGAGGCGAACTGCCCGGCATCCATGCGCACGCCGATGCCTGAGGACGAAGTGCCCTGGGGCGGGCGCAACGGGCGCTTCAAGAACCCGGACTCGAAAGCGTGGCTCGACGCCATGGGCGCCAAGGGTTGGACCGCCCCGACCTGGCCAGCGGCATACGGCGGCGGCGGCCTGACGGCGGCGGAGAACGCAATCCTTCAGGAGGAGTTGCGCAAGATCAAGGCGCGGCCGCCGCTTTTTTCCTTCGGTCTGTGGATGTTTGGCCCAGTGCTGCTGGAGTACGGCAACGAGCAGCAAAAGAAGGAGCACCTGCCGAAAATCGTCCGCGGGGAAATCCGCTGGTGTCAGGGCTATTCGGAGCCGGGCGCCGGCTCGGATCTCGCGGGTCTCCAGACGCGGTGCGAGGACAAGGGGGACCACTATCTGATCAATGGCCAGAAGGTCTGGACGAGTTACGCCAACGAGGCGGACTGGATGTTCTGCCTCGTGCGCACCGACACGAGCGTCAAGCACGAAGGGATTTCCTTCATCCTGTTCGACATGAAAACCCCGGGCGTGGAGACGCGGCCGATCCTGTTGATCTCGGGCTCCTCGCCGTTCTGCGAGACCTTCCTCACGGACGTGAAAGTCCCGAAGGAAAACCTCGTGGGCCGGGTCAACGGCGGATGGGAGATGGCCAAGCGGCTGCTCATGTATGAGCGCCAGAACATTTCCGCTTCCGGGTTCGGGGGCGCGGGCGGGCTCACACTCGATGACATCGCCGTCCAGTACGTCGGCCTCGAAAACGGCAAGCTCGCCGACGCCGACCTTCGCGCCCGCATCGCCGCGCACCGGATGTACGACCGGGCCTTCGGCCTGACCGTCCGGCGCGCCACCGAGGAGGCGAAGGCGGGCGGCGACGTCGGACATATGGCTTCGATGTTCAAGGTGGCGGCGGCGACGCTCAACCAAGAGAAATCGGAGCTGACGATCGAGGCGCTGGGCAACCGCGGGCTCGGCTGGGGCGGTGAGGGATTTGACCCGCACGCGCTCAAGGCGACGCGGGACTGGCTCCGCTCCAAAGGCAATTCCATCGAGGGCGGGACCTCGGAGATCAACCTCAA
>JANRIM010000142.1:0-12022 GCA_033764865.1 Hyphomonadaceae bacterium | reverse complement strand
GCTGGTGATCCTGCACGTCTGGGCGCTGCACGTGGCCGGCCAGAACAACCCGGACGGGATCGAGGTGAAGGACAAGGCCGACACGGTTCCGTTCACGCCCTTCGCCACGGTGAAGGATCTGGTGGCGGTGGCGCTGTTCGCCATGATGTTTGCGGTGTTCGTGTTCTTCCTGCCGGACGCGCTCGGCCACCCCGACAACTACATCCCCGCTGACCCGCTCAAGACGCCGCCGCACATCGTGCCCGAATGGTACCTCCTGCCGTTCTACGCGATCCTGCGCGCCATCGACTTCGCCATCGGCCCCATCTCCGCGAAGCTTGGCGGCCTGCTGCTGATGATCGGCGCGCTGGTCGTGCTCGTCCTGCTGCCGTGGCTGGATACGTCCAAGGTGCGCTCCATGCGCTACCGCCCCGTGGCGCGCTGGTTCTTCGTGGTGTTCGTGGTGGTGTGCTTCGCCCTCGGCTGGTGCGGGGCCCAGTCGCCCGACAAGGTGATGTGGCAATCGGCGGACTTCCGCATCACGGGCGTCGCCTCGATGGCCGACGGCTCCACGCAGACCTACGCCGCCACGGGACACACCCTTGAGGAGGCGGAAAAGGCCTTCGCCAAGGCCCGGGCCGAGGCGGTGGCGGCGGGCGGGACGCCCACGTCCAGCACTACCACGCAGCCGTTCCAGTTCAAGGTGACGCAGTTCTCCCAGTTGCTGACGGCCTACTACTTCGCCTTCTTCCTGCTGGTCCTGCCGATCCTCGGCCTCCGCGAAACGCCCGGCCGCGTGCCGGAAACAATCGCCAAGGCGATCAGCGCGAAACATGCCGCGGCCGCCGGGCCGGACCGGGAGGCCTGAACCATGGCATTGGCGTCCTTTGTCCGTCGCGTGGCGCTCGCCGCCGTGCTCGGCCTGATGGCTACACCCGCCCTCGCGGCGGAGGCGGAGCATCCCCCCAAGCTCGACTGGCCCTTCGCCGGCCCGTTCGGGTCTTATGACCAGGCATCGGTCCAGCGTGGCTTCCAAGTGTACAAGGAAGTTTGCGCGGCGTGTCACACGCTGGATCACCTCTCGTACCGAAACCTCGGCGAGAAGGGCGGGCCGTTCGTGGCTTCAGGCAAGTTCAATCCCGCCACGGGCTCGTGGGAGGATGTGAAGCTGGGGCCGCCGCATCATGGCGGCCGGCTCATCCCCGCGGCCGACAATCCCTACGTGCGCGCGCTGGCGGCGGAGTATCAGATCACGGAGATCGACCCGACCACCGGCCAGGAGACGACCCGTCCCGGGCGTCCGTCAGACAAGTTCGTCAGCCCCTACACCAACCCGTTCCAGGCCAAGGCGACCCATGGCGTTGCCCCGCCGGACCTGTCGGTGATCACGAAGGCGCGCTACGACGGCGCGAACTACGTGCACGCCATCCTGACCGGCTACACCGATCCCCCGGCGGGCGAGGAGCCCCCGGGCGGCGCCGCCAACCTCAGCTACAACCGGTACTTCCCCGGCTATTGGATCTCCATGGCCGCGCCGCTCTCCCCGGAGCGCGTTATCTACGCTGACGGCACTGAAGCCACCGTCGACCAGATGGCGCGCGACGTGGTGGCGTTCCTCAGCTGGGCGGCGGACCCCAAGGAGACCGATCGTCGCCGCGCGGGCTTCGCCGTGCTGATCTACCTCGCGATCCTCACCGGGCTGCTTTACGTCGCCTACCGGCAGGTGTGGCGGAACGTGAAGCACTGACGCAAACGGGCGCCGTTTGCTAGCGTCGTCGGGCCGTCCCTGCCGGGGCGGCCCGCTTCGCATCTGGATGGTCCATGAGCAGGAAGGCGCAGGTGCACCCGCACGATCCGCGATGGATCGATGAGGGGCTGTACTGGGCAGACCGCGTGCGCGACGCGCTGCAGGGGCTCGCGCTGGACATCGACCACGTGGGCTCCACCGCCGTGCCCGGCCTCGCCGCGAAGAACGCGCTGGATATCCAGGCCCTGGTGTTCGATCTCGATGAGGTGGAGCCCGTCGTTGCGGCGCTCGCCGCCGCAGGGTTCCGCCACCGTCCGGAAAAACGCGGAGCGCGGCCCGTCGCCGGCTATCCGCAGGATCCCGACTGCTGGGACCAGCTCTTCTTCCGCGAGCCCGAAGGGGAGCGCGCGGTGCACCTGCACGTGCGCGAAGCGGGCACAGCGGCCGCGCGCGTGGCCCTGCTGCTGCGCGATTTCCTGCGCGCCGACGCCATGGCGTGCGCGCAGTACGGTGCGCTGAAGCTGGGCCTCGCAGCGCACGTGAAGGACGAACGCGCCTATGCGGACTTGAAGCGCCCGTTCGTGGCGGTGACGCTTCGGATGCCCGAGGCGTGGGCTGCGCAGATTCGCTGGCGGCCCGGGCAGGGCGATGCGTGAGATGGGGGCAGATGCATGACCAACTGGACACTCGGCGTCATCGGCGGCTCGGGCCTGTATGACATCCCGGGCATCGAAGGCGCCTGGCGCACCGTGGAGGGCCCGTGGGGGCCGGCGAGCGACCAGGTGTTCGACGGCGTGCTGAGCGGCGTGCGCGTGGTGTTCCTGCCGCGGCACGGGCGGGGGCACCGGCTGTCGCCCACGCACGTCAACTACCGGGCCAACATCGATGCGCTGAAGCGCTGCGGCGTCACCGACGTGCTGTCGCTCTCGGCGTGCGGCTCCTTGAAGGAGCATCTTGCGCCCGGCGCGTTCGTGCTGGTGGACCAGTTCATCGATCGCACCTTCGCGCGCGAGAAATCGTTCTTCGGCGAGGGCCTTGTGGCGCATGTGTCCATGGCGCACCCTACGTGCCCGCGTCTCTCAGCGCTCGCGGCGGACGCCGCGCGCAAGGCCGGCGCGCCGGTGACGCAGGGCGGCACGTACCTCGCGATGGAAGGCCCGCAGTTTTCCTCGCTCGCGGAATCGAAGCTCTACCGCAGCTGGGGCTGCGACGTGATCGGCATGACGAACATGCCCGAGGCCAAGCTCGCCCGCGAGGCGGAGCTGCCGTACGCGTCGGTGGCGATGGTGACGGACTACGACTGCTGGCGCGAGGAAACGGAAGCCGTCTCCGTCACCAACGTGCTCGAGGTCCTTCACGCGAACGCCGGCAAGGCCAAGGCGCTGCTCGCGCACCTTGCGCAGGCGCTGGCGGCGACGCCCCGCGCCGCCAGTCCCATCGACACCTGCCTCGACTACGCGCTCATCACCGCGCCGGAGGCGCGCGACGCCGGGCTGGCCGCCAAGCTGGACGCCGTTGCGGGCCGCGCACTAGGCGTCCGCGCATGACCGTTCATCCCACCCGGCGCGGCGCGATCGCCGGGGCCGCCGCAGTGGCGATGACGACGACGGCGGCCGCCGCCGAAGCTGCGCCGCTCACGCGCCTCGCGTTCGGCTCGTGCGCGCGCCAAACGAAGGACCAGCCGATCTGGGAGGCGGTGCTCGCCGCGCGGCCGGAGCTGTTCGTTTTCCTGGGCGACAACGTCTACGGCGACACGCGCGATCCCGCCGTGCTGCGCGACAAGTACGCTATGCTCGCCGCCAAGCCGGGCTTTCGCAAACTGAAGGAGACGACGCCGCTTCTCGCCATCTGGGACGATCACGACTTTGGCCGGAACGACGCCGGCGGCGACTTCCCGATGAAGCACGAGAGCCGCGCGGCCTTCTGCGACTTCTGGGACGTGGCGCCGGACAGCCCGCGCCGCACGCGCCCGGACGGTATCTATACGAGCCTGCTCGTGGGCCCACCGGGCCGCGATGTGCGGATCATCCTGCCTGACCTGCGCTTCAACCGCACGCGGCTGCGTGCGCCGGGAGGCTTTCCCGCCATGGCGGGGCGTTACGTGGCGGGCCAGCTGTTTCGCCATGCCGCGGTGGCGGGCCCCTACGGCTATGAGGACGGCCCGGACGCCACCATGCTCGGCGCGGCGCAGTGGGCTTGGCTGGAACAGGAACTGCGCAAGCCCGCCGCGCTGCGCATCATCGGCTCCAGCCTGCAGGTTCTGTCGCGCGGCACGGGGTGGGAGGCGTGGGAGCGGTTCCCGGCCGATTACGAGCGGCTACTCGCCGCCATCGGCCATTCCTCCGACGTGCTTCTGCTGTCGGGCGATGTGCACTACGGGGAGCTGTCGCGGCTAGAGCGCGCAGGCGCACCGCCGCTGTGGGATCTCACCTCGTCGGGGCTGACGGAAGTGTGGGCGGTGCTGCCGCCGAACGATCGCCGCGTCGGCGCGTGGCGGGGGCGCAACTTCGGCATGGTGGAGATCGACTGGGACGCGCGGCGGCTCGGCCTCGAGGTGCGCGACGAAGCGGGCGGCGTGCGCCTGCGCGAGAGCGTCCCGTTCGGCTGATCGGAAAGCAAATGGCCCCGGCGTCTCCACCGGGGCCATGCCGTTGTGCGTGCGCCGTGGGCCTAGAACGCCAGGCGGCCGACGATCTGGTAGACGCTGCCGGCGTCTTCCGTCTCCAGCTCGAACTCGTCGAAGCTGCGTGAACGCTGGTCGGCCACCGTGGTGAACTTGTTGAACGCTTCGTTCTTCTCGGCGTTCAGCAGGTTTGAGCCGACGAACCGGATGGTGAAGCGCTCGCCGAGACGCTTTTCGACGAAGACTTCAAGATCGGCGCCATACTCGGTCGTCACTTCCTCGCCCACCACGCGGCTGAAGGCGTCGCCCTGCTTGCGGTAGGTGGTCCCGAACGCGGCGCCGAGGCCTGGCAGGTCGTGGATGAAACCCACGTTGAACACGTACTCGGCCTGGCTGTTGAACGTCCGCTCGCCGAACTCGTCGTCGATCGTGCTGTCGAGCAGGGAGTAATTCAGGAAGACGCCCGTGTTCTCCAGGCCGACGATCGTCAGCGGCGCGGACAGGTCGAACTCGACGCCATACACTTCACCGTCGCCCGTGTTGCGGGCGGAATAGACGAACGTGCCCGGCCCTGCGCTGCCCACCGTCCCGCGGCTGAACAGTTCGATCACGTCCGTCACGTCGCGGTAGAACACGTTCACGCCGGCGATGCCGGTGCGCCCGATCCGCCGCTCGAGGCCAAGATCGCCGCCGATGGCGGTTTCCGGCTCAAGCGCCGGGTTGCCCACGAAGTCGTTGTCGCCCAGCTCGGCGAGGAGTAGCGCGGGGGACAGGAAGTTGAAGCTCGGGTTGCGCACGGTGCGCGCGGCGGACGCCGTGATGCGGTACTCGTCCGTCAGGTCCCAGCGCACGCTGGCGGACGGCAGCCAGAACTCGTAGTCGGATTCCCGCGTGCCGGCGCCGGCGACCGTGAAGTCGCGGATGTTGATCTCGGTGGTTTCCAGGCGGACGCCCGCTTCCCACGCGAATGCGCCCGTCCGTCCGGTGACCTGGATGTAGGGATCGATCCGGTCGCGTTCGATCTGGTTGCGACCGCCAGGCCCCGGCGTGTACGGGCCGATGGCCGGCAGGAAGATGTTCGGACGCGCCGTCGTCGAGATGAAGCCGGCCGGCAGGTTGGCGATGCCGCCGGAGCCGGTGCGCTGGCGGGGGCGCTCCGTCAGGAGGAAGTCGCGCTTCTTGTTTTCGAGGTGCAGGCCCGTCTCGACCGCGGTGGTCTCGCCCAGTTGGAACTCGTACTCGAACTTCACCTTGGCTTCTTCGTCGGTGGTGCGCTCGATGAAGGCGTCGCCGGTATAGCGGTCCGCTTCCGGGAAGATCACGGCGTCACGAAGGTATTCGGTTTCGTCCTCGAACTCGAAGCTGCGGTTTTCGAAGTTGGCGTAGCCGAGCTTCACGCGGAATTCGCCGCCCAGAACGTCAATGGCGTACGCGCCGTTGAGCGAGTAGCTTTCCTGCTCGATGTCGGCGTTGTTGTCGTTGGTCGTCAGCAGCGCGGCGTTGGTGTAGACGCGGCTGTTGAATTCGATGGAGTCTTCGTTTTCGAAGCGGTCCGTGCGGACGTAGAAGCCGTCGAGCTTCAGTTCGCCGCCGAACATGTCCACCTCGTAGGAGCCGTTGGCGGAGTAGTCCTGCCCGTCGCGGACGTCATGCTGGATTTCGGTGTTCACGAACGCGCCGCCCGGCTCCTCGAAGCGCAGGCTCCGCTTGCGCTTGGGATTGTGACGGTCCTGGAAGTTGAGGCCGATGAGGGCGCGGCCCGGGCCGACCTGGCCGCCGTAGACGCCGCCGAGCAGACCGCCCACCTTGCCGTCATCCCACCGCTGCGCGCCGAGGCGCACGAAGCCGCCTTCCAGGGACTGCGAGTCGCGCAGCACGATGTTGATGGCGCCGGCCAATGCGTCGCCCGACCGGTTGGCGGAGGCGCTGCGCACGATTTCCACCCGCTCGATCAGCTCTGCGGGAATACGGTCGACGAAGAACGATTGTTCGGCGCCGTTTCCGAACGCGCCGGAGCTGGAGCCCGAGCCGGGCACCTGCTCGCCGTTGATGAGAATCTGCGTGTAGGCGGGGTCAAGGCCGCGCAGGCGAACGCCATCGGCCTCGATGACGTCGGAGAGGAACGCCACGCTCGGCACGCGCTTCAGCGCATCGCCGGCGGTGAGCGGTTCGAAGCGCTGGAAGTAGTCGAGGCCGTATTCCAGCGTCGGCGCCACGGCTTCCGTGCGGTTGCGGTAGGTGATCGTGCCGAGCACCACGACTTCGTCGGACGCCGTGGGCGCATTGGCGTCTTGCTGTTCCTGCGCGCGGGCGGGCGTCGCCAGCGCGAGCGCTGCGCCTGCGACGCCAAGCAGAAGACCAATCGATTTACGCTGCGACGTCATGTGCCCATACCCCTGACATGTCCGATGGAACAAGGTGGTGAGCTAGCGGCGCTTCGTAAGGGTTTTGTGACGTGCGCACTACAACCCGATGAATGTCTCGACGGCGGCGCAATCCCATCGTAGGTGCGGTTTCTGCGCCACAGACGCATCGCGAGAGGGGTTTTCATGGTCATTCGATTCACCGGCCGAAAGTTGGCCGTCGCGTTCGCCGTGCTGGCGTCGGCGGCGTGCGCACATGGCGGGAGCGGGGCGCTGGCGGTGAAGGCCGTGCCTGCGTTGGTGGAAACGCCGCCTGTGGGAGTCGCGGGCGACGCTGCGGACGATCCCGCGATCTGGGTGGCGCCGTCGGCGGCGGACAGCCGCGTGATCGGCACGCAGAAGCAGGGCGGCTACTACGTCTACGACCTCGAAGGGCGGATCGTGCAGGAACTGATGCTCGGGCTCCCCAACAACGTAGATCTGGCGCCCGCCTTTGCATGGCCTGACGGCGCGGCGCCCATCGTGGCGGCCAGCGACCGGGCGGACAACACCGTTCCGTTGTTCCGGTTCGATCCGGTGGCGGGACGACTTGAAACGCAGCCGCGCGCGCGCATCGCCACGGGCTTTGCGGAAGTCTACGGCGTTTGCATCGGGACGCGTGGCGAAGACACCATCCTCGTCGCCACCAGCAAGATCGGTGAGGTGGTCACCTGGCGCGTGGCGATGGCCGGCGATGCAATCAACGCCACGCGCGTGGGCGGCTTTGCGCTGGGATCGATCACCGAGGGTTGCGTAATCGACGGGTCGGCCAATGCGCTGTTCGTCGCGCAGGAGCTCAAGGCGTTGTGGCGCGTGGCGCTCGATGACGCCGACGGTGCAGCGCGGCAGGCTATCGCCGTCATACGTGGGGACCGCGCTCTGCGGGCGGACCTTGAAGGCGTGGCCCTGTGGGAAGGGCCCGATGGCGGCGGCTACATCGTGATGTCAGTCCAGGGTCGCTCGACCTTTGCGGTGTATGATCGCGCCGCGCCGCACGCCTATCGCGGGTCCTTCAGTATCGTCGGCTCCCCGGGCGTGGACGCCGTGACAGGCACCGACGGCCTCGCCATCACGTCGGCGGCGTTGGGCCCGCGGTTTCCCCGCGGGCTGCTGGTCGTGCAGGACGATTCGAACACCCAGCCAGCGGCGACGCAGAACTTCAAGTACGTGTCCTGGGCGGATGTGGAGTCCGCGTTGGGGCTTGGCGCGCCGCCGGCGCCCTAGCGGCCGCTACGGCATGAGCGAGGTGCCGTCGCGCAGCCGGCCGACGACGGTGGGGATCTGCGTGGCGCCGCTGGCGGCGGCCACCTCGCCCATCACGCTGTCCAGGAGGCTGTCGATGGGCACGCCGCGCCGCCGCGCGCCGCGCGCGATGGCGTTGGCGAACGGCGAACTGCCGGCGCGGTAGCCGTCCTGCGCGTACTGGCCGGGCTGTGCGGAAAATCCGATGACCGTGCGGTCCGTCGGGGCGGAGAGGGCCGCGTACGCGCGCTCGCCCGCATAGGCGCGGCCCTCGGCGGCGAACGCGGCGCGCACCTGGTCTTCCCAGGGATTGTCGCGGCAGGCGTCCAGCAGGATGAGCTCGTAGCCGGGCGCCACGGGCCGGCGTGCGCCCGCCAGCATCTGCTGCAGCGACATGCCCATGGCGAAACCGATGCGGTCGCGGTCGATGCTGGTTTCGGCGGGCATGGCCTCGTCGAGGCGCGCGCGGGTGGCGACCAGATAGCTGCGCCCGCCCAGCTGAACGCCGTGGCCCGCGTAGTAGAAGACGGTGGCGGCGGTCGGCCCCGCGGCGGCAGCCCGGGCGCGCAGACGCGCAATGGCGCCGTACATGGTGGCGCGGTCGGCGTTGTGGACGGTCGACACCTCGAAGCCCGCGGCGCGCAGGCTGTCGCCCACGCGCACTGCGTCAAACCAGGGGTTGCCCAGATCGCCCACGAAACCACGCTCGCGGGCGCGGGTGACGCCTTCGGGCGAGGGATCGGTGCGGCCATCGCCGTCATAGTCGGCGTTGGCGATGATGAGCGCGAACTTCGCCTGCGCCGGCTGCGCCCAAAGAGGGGAGGCGGCCGCCATGAACGGCAGCGCCGCCACCGCGCGTCGGGTAAGGCCCGCGCCGCTCACGCCATCTTCCGCGCGTAGAACTGGATGCCCGCCTTCCAGTTGAACCTGTGGCGGAACACCTCAAGCCCGTGCGCGGCGAACAGCGCGCGCAGACCCTGCGGGCTGAAATAAGTGCAGTGACTGGGCGGACAGAACTCGTTCCAGGCCGTGATGTCCTTCGGCTTGTTCCAGTGCGCCACGTCGGGCGTGGTGACGTTGAGCACGCCGCCGGGCTTCAGATGCCGCGCGATGGCGGCCACGAACGGGCGCGGGAACGGGACGTGCTCGATCACCTCGGAGCAGTAGACGGCGTCGTACTGGCCCAGCACGCCGGCGGCCTCCACCTCTTCAAGGAGGCCATTGTGGAAGGTGCAGCCGGGGAAGGTCTTCTGCGCCCAGGCCACGCCGGGGGCGTCCGGCTCCACGCCTGTGGCGGCGTAGCCGCGCTCGCGCATGGCCTCCACCATGAAGCCGCCGGAGCTGCCCACCTCGAGGAAGCTTTTTCCGGTCGTCACGTAGGCGTCGAGGATGCGGGCGCGCTTGCGGCAGCGGCGGAGTTTCTTGTCCGCCTTGGCGTAGTAGCCGTCGGTGGCGCCGTTGTAGGGGTCGTCGTAGAGGGCGTGCCGGTCGGCGTCGGTGGGGGGCGGGTCCATGAACACGCTGGCGCAGGCGCCGCAGCGCCAGAGCTTCATGCCCTTCCATTCGGTTTCGGGCGTGCGCGGTTCGGCGCCGCAGACGGGGCAGGCCATGGACGATCCTTCGATAGGCCGCCTTGGTTAGCGGCGCCGGGCCGGTCCGCCAAGCGGTCGCCGCCACGCCCCCGTTTCCATCCATTAACCAAAAAGCTAGGGTCCGGCGTCAGGTTGGCCGCTTCATCCCGATCCCCGGCAGAAGCCGCATGGAAGGCCCGCGACCCATGAGCGCCCGTCTCGTTTCGATCATCAACATGAAGGGCGGCGTCGGCAAATCGACCACCACGGTCGGCCTCGCCGAAACGCTCGCCGTCCACCACAAGGCCCGCGTGCTGGTGATCGATCTCGATCCCCAGACCAACGCCTCCATCATGGTGGCCGGGCCGGACCGCTGGAACCAGCTGCACGAGGACGAGCGCACGCTGGACTACTATTTCGAGGCGTACGCGCTCCAGTCCAAGCCCAAGCCGTTCAAGAGCCTGGTGGAGCGGAAGGTCACCGACCTCAAGGGCGCTCCGGACGTGGCGCTGTGCGCCTCGGCGCCGGAATTCCGCACCGTCGAGCGCGACATGATCGAGGCGTTCGTGAAGCGCCAGTTCCACATCGAGGCCATCCAGAAGTGGATCTGCGAGCGCTTCGCGCAGGGCTTCCGCACGGTGCTGAACGACTTCGACTACATCCTGGTGGACTGCCCCCCGGGCATCTCGCTGTTCGCGGAGGCGGCTCTGATCGCGGCGGACGCCATCGTGGTGCCCACGATCCCCGACTACGTCTCCCGCCTCGGCCTCATCACCTTTCGCAGGCGTGCGCTTCGCCTCATCAATGAGCGTCGCGGCGGTCCCTCGGCGCTGCTCGTGATGGCGACGAAATACGAGGAGGACATGGCGCTGCACCGCTCGGAAGCCGCGCTGCTGAAGGAGAATCTCGGCGCCTCGATGTTCGACGTGCGGATTCCGCAGATGCAGGACATCGCGCGCGCCGCCGAATGGTCCGACACGCCGCGCACGTTCGAACAGAAGTACGGGCAGGGCGCGGGCATCATCCGCGCGATGGGCGACGAATTCCTCGCCAAGGTGGCGATGGCCCCTGCGCTATGAGCCTGAACCGCACCCTCAACCGCATCTTCGACGAGGTGCGGCGCGAAGCGAAACGCAATCCCGCGTTCGCAGACCGGCTGGAGGCGGTGATCCTCGCGCACGCCTCGGCGCGGGACGTGCCGGAGAGCGTTCTGGCGGAGATCGGACGCGACGAGCAGCGCGGTCCCGATGCCGCCGTTCCCGAACCGGCGTCTCAGGCGGCGGACCTCAACCCCATCGCCTCCTACACCCGCGACGGCGCCGAGGCCCTACAGGCTGCGCTGTCCGATCTGCCGGAATCCGCGCTCACCCATCTCGTCAGCGAGCACAATCTCGACCCCGCAGGCGTGGCGGCCGGCCTGCCCAAATCTGCGCTCATCGCACACATCGTCGCCCAGGCCGCCCGCCGGATCGAGCGGGACAGGAAGCTGTTCGACTACTGAGCGCCGCGCCGCCGCCGGGCGCCGCAACGTCCCGCCGCCGCCTTGCCGGGCATGGGCCGGGCCAATGTCTCCGCCGCCGGGGGACATGGATGGACGCCCCCTTCCACGGCCGCTATCCCACGTACTGCTGCACGTATGTCCCCCGGGGAGCCCATGTTTTCGAAGATCCTGATCGCCAACCGCGGCGAGATCGCCGTTCGCATCATCAAGACCGCACGACGCCTCGGGATCGCGACGGTGGTGGTCTACTCGGAGGCCGACCGCGACAGCCTGGCCGTGGAAATGGCTGACGAGAGCGTCTTCATCGGGCCCCCGCCGGCGGCAGAGTCCTACCTGGTCATGGACAAGATCATCGCCGCCGCGCGCCAGACCGGCGCCGACGCGATCCACCCCGGCTTCGGCTTCCTCTCCGAAAAGGCCGAATTCGCCGACCGGCTGCTGGCGGAGAAGATCGCCTTCATCGGGCCCAACCCGGGCGCCATTCGCGCCATGGGCGACAAGATCGAGTCCAAACGCACGGCGGGGGCCGCAGACGTCTCCACCGTGCCGGGCTTCATCGGCGAGATCGAAGGCGTCAAACACGCCATCCAGATTTCTGAGGAGATCGGCTACCCGGTGATGATCAAGGCCTCCGCCGGCGGCGGCGGCAAGGGCATCCGCGTCGCCGCGAACCGGAAGGAGGTGGAGGAGGGCTTCCCCGCGGTGGTGGCCGAGGCCAAGGGCGCGTTTGGGGACGATCGCGTCTTCATCGAGAAGTTCGTCCTCAATCCGCGCCACATCGAGATCCAGGTGCTGGGCGACAAGCACGGAAACGTCGTGCACCTGTTCGAGCGCGAGTGCTCCATCCAGCGCCGCAACCAGAAGGTCATCGAGGAAGCGCCGTCGCCGCTGCTCGACGAAAAGACCCGCGAGAAGATGGGCGCCCAGGCCGTCGCGCTCGCCAAGGCCGTGGGCTAC
>JANRIM010000139.1:0-20638 GCA_033764865.1 Hyphomonadaceae bacterium | reverse complement strand
GGGGTTCGCCAGGAAGACCGCGAAGATGAGCGCCGTCGCCGTGAGCGCCTGCTCCCCGCCGGACATGAGCGACAGCGTCGACAGCCGCTTGCCCGGCGGGCAGGCGAAAATCTCCAGGCCCGCCGCCAGCGGATCGTCCGATTCCGTGAGCCGCAGTTCCGCCTGGCCGCCTTCGAACAGCGTGGCGAACAACTGCGCGAAGTGGCCGTTCACCACCGTGAACGCCTCCATCAGCCGTTGTCGGCCCTCGGCGTTCAGCCGCCCGATCGCCTGCTTGAGCTTGAGGATCGCGCCGTCCACGTCCGCCCGCTCACGCTCCAGCGCCGCGAGACGCGTCTCGACCTCTGCGAGCTCCTCCTCCGCGCGCAGGTTTACTGGCCCCGCCGCATCGCGCTCCGCGCGCAGGCGCTCCAGCTTGCGGTCGATATCGCCGAGGGGGGCGCGCGCCAGCGCCTGCGTCATCAGGGCGCCGGCCTTTGCAGCGAGCTCTTCTGCGGCGCACCCGATCTGATCCTGCGCGGCCGCTTCGATGGCGGCCAGTTTCTCCCGTGCGCCCGCGGCGCGCGCTTCCGCGCCCGCGCGGGCTTCGCGCTGCGTGGCGTGCGCGTGCTCAGCGGCGCGGGCGGTCGCTTCCGCGTCGCGCGCCTTCGCCTCTGCGGTCGCCAGCGCGTCGGCCGCGGCCGCCCGCCGCCGCTCGGCGATGGCGAACTGGTCGCGGACCACTTCGAGCCGCGCCTGCGCCGCCGCCGGTGCGTCCTTGGCCGCCGCCATCGCAGCGGCCTCGCACGCCTGCGCTGCAGCGATTTTCTCAATGCGCGCGGCGGCGCCGTCGCGCCGCCGGGCCCAGTCCGCCTGCTCGGCGGCGATGGCTGCGCGTCGCGCCTGCCGCGCCGCCTCGGCCTTCGTCAGCAGCGCCAGGGCCGCCTTGGCGTCCGCCGCGCCTGCGCGCGCCTCCTCGGCGGCGGTGCGCGCGCCGGTCAGCGCCGCCTCGTCCACCGGCGGGATCTCATGCCGCGCCGCCTCGGCGGCGTCGAGCGCGCCGCTCGCTTCGGCGCGCTCAGCCTCCAGGCCTTCCCGTTGTCGAGCGATCGCGGCGCGCCGCTCCGCCAGACGGCGCGCATCCGCAGCAAGCGCGTCGCGCGCGCCCGTGGCCTTCAACACCAGGGTCGCCGCCGCGGGCGCCGCCGTGCGCGCCTGTCGCGCCGCAAGGTCCGCCGCTTGCCGCGCCTCCCGCGCTTCGGTCATCGCCTGCTCGGTTTGCGCGGCGACGGACTGCGCCGCCGCCAGTTCGCCACGCGCCTGCGTGAGGCGGTTGCGCTGTTCAAGCCGCACCGCCGCCGGGGAGGGCGCTTCGGCGCTGCGCACGAACCCGTCCCATCGCCAAAGGTCGCCCTCGCGAGAAACGAGCCGTGCGCCGGCCGACAGCGACGCCATCAACCGCGGCCCGTCCGCGCGCGCCACAAGGCCGCAGAGCGAAAGCCGCGCCGACAGTTCGTCGGGCGCAGTCACATGCGGGGCCAGCGGGGTCACGCCCTCGGGCCACCCCACAGTCCGCGCGGCGGCGCCTGCCCAGCGCAACGGCGCATTCTCGTCAAGCGAGGCTTCGATGTCGTCGCCCAGCGCCGCCGCCACCGCGCGCTCAAACCCCGGCTCGGCGTCGACGTCTGCAAGCACGGCGGGAAACGCGCCGGCGTCCATGTCCGCGGCCAGTTTCTCCAGCGCGCGCACTTCCGCCGCGCGCTCGCTGCGCTGCGCGTCGGCGGCGCGGAATGCGGCGTCCGCGCTTTGCCAGCGGGCCTCTGCGCCCCTGGCCGCTTGTTCGGCGTCGTCCACGGCGCCCGCGGCGCGTTCGGCGGCGGCGACGGCGTCTGCAAGCGCGGTCTCCGCGGCGACGAGGCGAGCGTCGAGGTCTGCGGGCGCTGCCGCAGCCTGCGCGTCACGGGCGATTTCCGCGAGGCGCGCTTCGGCGCGGGCGAGACGCGCGCGCGCCTCCCGTGCAGCGGCTTCACGGCCGGCGCGTTCGACGGCGATCCGCGCAGCGGCGGCGTTGAGCGCATCGAGCGCCGCCTCGGCGGTTGCGCGGGCGGCTTCAGCCTCCTCGGCGCGGGTTTGCGCTGCGGCCAGTGCGCCGGTTTCGTCGTCGCCGGAAAGGGTGATGGCTTCGGCGGCGAGGCGCGCGAGTGCGGCCTCCGCATCCTCGCGCAGTCGGGCCTCACGCGCGTCGTCCTCCGTGAGGCGGCTCAACGCGTCGGCGGCGCGGGCGAGGGCGGCGGCGGCCTCCGCGACGTCCCGCTCCACGCTCACCCGCTCGCCTTCCAGCTTGCGCAGCACCGCGGCGGCCACCAGTTCCTCCTCGCGCAGGGCGGGCTGCGCCGCCTGCGCCTCGTCCACTGCGCGCCGCGCGATGGATGCCGCCTCCGCGGCGGCCGCCACGTCGCGCTCGGCGGCGCGATAGGCCGCCTCCGCCTGGGCCAAGCCTTCGCCAGCCTCGATCCAGCGGCGATGGAGCGCAAGCGCCTCCGTGCGGCGCATTTCCTCGGCAAGGCCACGGTACCGCTCCGCCAGGCGCGCCTGGCGCTTCAGGCCCTGGCGCTGGGCGTCGATCTCCGCCGCCACTTCGTCGAGACGAGCCAGGTTGTTCGCAGCGGCCGCAAGCTTCAGGTCCGCTTCGTGGCGGCGCGCATGCAGGCCGGCGATGCCGGCGGCCTCCTCCAGCACGCGACGGCGGTTCTCCGGCTTGGCGGCGATCAGCTCGCTGATCTGTCCCTGGCGTACGAGCGCAGGCGAGTTGGCGCCCGTCGAGGCGTCTGCAAACAGCAACTGCACATCCTTGGCGCGCACCTCGCGGCCGTTGATGCGGTAGGTGGAGCCGGCTTCGCGGCGGATCTTGCGGGAAATCTCCAGCACATCGGCGGGCGGTACGCCGGGCGGCGGCTTGGCGCCGGCGGCGTCGATCACGAGGATCACCTCGGCGTGTTCCCGGGCGGGCCGATGGCCGGAGCCCGCGAAGATCACATCGTCCATGTCCCCGGCGCGCATGGCTTTCGCGCTCGTGGCGCCCATGGCCCAGCGCACCGCCTCCAGCAGGTTGGACTTGCCGCACCCGTTGGGGCCGACGACGCCCGTGAGCCCGGCGTCGATGACGAGGCGCACGGGATCGACGAAGGACTTGAAACCCGAAAGGCGCAGTTCGGTGATATGCAACGGCGCGCCCGGCTCGGCTTACTTCGCGCGGGCGTCGATGCGCGCGGCGAGGGATTCGTACGAGTACGGCGCCTCGATGGTGTTGGGGATCACCTCGCCGTCGATGATGATCGTGGGCGTTCCGGTGAGCTTGAATTGTTCGAGCGCGCCGGCTTCGACCTTGCGGATGCGCTCGATGCCGGCCGGGTCGGTGACGCACGCGCTGAACTGTTCTTCCGACATGCCCGCCGTGCGCGCGATTTCCAGAAGCTTCTCGCGTCCCTGGCCGATGCGCGCGGACTCAAAGATCGCCCGCTGCTGCTGGAACAGCACAGCGATCATCTCGTGATACTTTTCCGGCGTGCTGCCCACGCACCGCGCCATCATGAAGCCGGCGTAGGCGAACTCGCGCGGTTCGGTGGCGAACTCGCGGAATATGAACTTCACCTTGCCCGTGTCGACGTAGTTGGCCTTGATCTGGGGAAGGATACGGGCGTGGAAGTCTGCGCACGCCGGGCACATTGTGGAGGCGTACTCGATCATGGTCACTGGCGCGTCGGCGCGGCCGAGGACGATATCGCCGGTTTCGGCGGACGCGCCGCCGGCGGCCCCGCCGCATGCGGCAAGCAGGCCGAGGGCCGCGGCGGTGGCGATGAAGTGTCGTCGATCGGCCAGCATGAACGGGCGCTCCTGGAGGGGAATTCGGAAACCGTGGCCCTCATAGCGCGCCGGCGCGGGCGCTGGAAGGTTCGCCGCCAGACGCTCAGGCGCGGCGCTGGCCCATGGAGCGGCCCAGCTTCATCAGTGCGGCTTTCAGGCGGGGGCTCGGGGCGGCGTGCAGGGCGGTGGCGAGCAGGCGTTCCTCGTCGGCCGACAGCGGCGCCGACAGGGGCCGCACGTTGCCCTTCGGCCGGGCGATCACGCCCTGCTTCAGCGTCAGTCCGGCAAGATCGGCGCCGGCGAGGTTGCAGCGCTCCAGCAGGAGCGGGATCTGGTGCTGTATGAACGGGGCGGCGGGGCCGGCGACCTTCACCGCCAGGATGCGCGCGCCCGCCGGGCCGGAGAGCTTCTCGGGTTCAGTCATCGCCGCGATCTTGTCGCCCACGATGTCGCGCCACTGGCGTTGCAGCGCCTCGATGGACTTGCCCGCCACGGCCTTGCCCCCCACGGCTTTGTTCAGCGGGCGCACCACGCGGGAGGCGATCACGCCGGCCTGCGGCGGCGCCTGCCGGCGGGCGGGTTTGCCGCGCCGGGTCTCCAGCGCGCGCGCAGCCGCCTCCTCCAACACGGGGTCGAGCCGGTCGTCCGGCCTCGGAAGCGGGGCTCTGGGAAGAGGCGGGCGTTTGGGCAACATGGCCCTCCAGAGAATCGCAAGTTCGTTAAGGGAGATTGAATGCCGCCGGCCCGCACCCCTACCCCGACTCAAGATGTAGTTGTGGATAGCCCCTTGAGTAACAAGGGAGTGGTGCGGGCGGCGCTTCTGGATTGGTACGACCGGCACGCGAGGTCATTGCCCTGGCGGCGGCCTCCGGGTGCAGCGGCGCGGCCGGACCCGTACGCCGTATGGCTCTCCGAGGTCATGCTGCAGCAGACCACCGTGGCCGCCGCAGCCCCGTACTTTGACGCGTTCCGGGCCCGTTGGCCCACGGTGGCCGATCTCGCCGCCGCCCCGCGGGAGGCGGTGCTCCAGGCGTGGGCGGGGCTTGGCTACTACAGCCGTGCGCGCAACCTTCACGCGGCGGCGCAGGCGCTGGCGGCCATGGGCCGTTTTCCCGACGACGAGGCGGGCTGGCGCGCCCTGCCGGGGGTGGGGGCCTACACCGCCGCGGCGGTGGCCGCGATCGCGTTCGATCGGCCGGCGAACGTCGTGGACGGGAACGTGGAGCGGGTGATGGCCCGGTGGTTCGCCGAGGAAGCGCCGCTGCCGGACGCCAAGCCGACGCTCGCCCGGCGCGCCGCAAGTCTCGTGACGGCGGACCGTCCGGGCGACTGGGCTCAGGCCCTCATGGATCTGGGGGCCACGATCTGCACGCCGCGCAAGCCACGCTGCCCGACCTGCCCGGTCGCCTTCGCATGCGCCGCGCTGGCGGGCGGCGCCCCTGAGACGTATCCGCGCAGACGCCCCCGCACCGCCCGGCCCGTGCGCCATGGCGTGGCGTTCCGGCTCGAACATGGCGGCGCCATCCTGTTGGTGCGGCGGCCTGACGAGGGCCTGCTGGGGGGCATGCCGGCGCTGCCGTCCACGCCCTGGCGCACGGAGGCTTGGTCGCACGACGAAGCGCTGGCGTATGCGCCCGCGCCGGCGGCGTGGCGACGGACAGGCGCGGTGAAACACATCTTCACGCACTTTGCGCTGACGCTGGACGTCTGGTCCGGTCAAGGGGCCGCCCCCGCATCGGGGGGGGACTGGGTGGCCGTCGACGAACTGTCACACGCGGGCCTGCCCACGGTGTTTCGCAAGGCCGCCGCACTTGCTGCGTGACGCTGCGTGCGCCGCCATCTTCCCGCCGCCCGTCGCCTTCAATAGGATCGCGCGCCCTGCAAGGATCGGAAGCGACAATGGCCGACATCTTCATTTCGTACGCGAGCGAGGATCGCGAACGCGTCCGGCCGCTCGCGCAGGCCCTGCAGGCGCGCAAGCTCAGCGTGTGGTGGGATCGCGCGCTGGCGGCGGGCGACGATTACTCCTCGGTGATCGAAAAGGCCCTGAAGGAGGCGAAGGCGGTGGTGGTGGTGTGGACGCACGCGTCCGCGAACTCCGCCTTCGTGCGCGACGAGGCCGGGCGCGCGCGCGATCAGGGCCGGCTTGTGCCTGTTCTGCTCGACCAGGGCGTGCAGATTCCGTTGGGCTTCGGTTCCTTCCAGGCGGAGGATTTCACCGCGTGGAACGGAGACGCCCGCGCCCCGCAGGTGGGCCTCCTGGAAGAAGCCCTGCGCGCGCGCATCGAGGGCCGCGCCGTGGACGCCGCCGCCGTGCAGGCAAAGCGCAAACGCACCATGGCGCGCATTCGGCTTGTGTCCATCCTCGGGATCGTCGCCACGCTTCTCGGCATCGCCGCCAGCGTTACGATCCTGACGCGCGATCGCGAGCAGGCCACGGTCCAGCAGGATCAGCTCTCGCGCCTGCTAGAGCTCGTGGCCGAAGGCAAGATCTCCGGCGACCAGGCGCTTGAACTGGCGAAGCTCGTGCAGACCGATGCGTTCGAGGATGCGGCCGCGTCGGCCGCCACGTCCGACGCGGAGGCGCCGGCGCTCGTGACGCCCGCAGACGCCACGGCGGAGGAACGCGCCGCGATGGCGCAGGCGCCGCGCATCAACCGGCGCGAGATGATGGCCTCGGCCCGACAATCGTTCGAGAACGCCGCCGCCACGCTGTTGCAGGATCCCGACGAGCGGGTGCGCACCGCGCTGCTGCAGGTGAGAACGGCGGAGACGCGCCAGGCGGGACTGGACGCGATGTGGGCGGTGGCGAAGGAAGGCGGCGCGTCGTCGGCGGCGCTCTGGCGCGCCTGCGGCTCCCTCATGTTGGCGGTGGGCGATCCGCGCGCCGCGCAGGCGCTGGAGAACGCGCGCGCACTCAATCCGCAGGATCGCGAGTTGTGGCGGCTGTTGAGCTTCGCCTACGCGCGACAGAACCGGCCCAAGGAGGCAGCGGGCGCAGCGCTTGTGGGCGAGGGAATCCGCGCGGCCGCGTCGAGCAACTGGAGCGAGGCGGCGGTGCGCCTCGATCAGGCGCTGCCGTTGGTGGACGATGCGCAGACGCGCGGCTTCGTCCTCGGCCAGCTGGGCGACGCCGCCGCCGCCACAGAGAACTGGGAAGGCGCGGAGCAGCGCTATCAGTCCGCGCTGGAAGTGCATGGCGACGAAAAGGACATCGCCGCGCTCGCGCTCGACGCGTCCAAACTGGCGCGCGCGCAGATCAAGCGCGGCGAGGCGCGCCGGGCGTGCAACACGCTGCGCCGCGCGCGCGCCGAAGGGGCGGCCGTGACGGACGCGGAGATGGAGCAGGCCTGCGCCCCGATGCGGCCCGGCATGCCGGCGCCTGCACAACCCGCCCCGGCGGCGCCAGCAGGGCCGGCGCAACCGTAAGCGCACGCCGGGCGGCGCCTCACGGCTTGAGGAACAGCACCTTGGCGGCGCCCCAGGCGCGTTCATCGACCAGCGTCATCCCTCCGGTCTCGGGCGTTTCGTCGGCGGCGCATTCATAGACCATGAGCGCGTCTGGCGTGATCCACCCCCCTGCGCCGAGCCGGGCCAGCGCGCGGCCGCCGAGCCCGGTGCGGTAGGGCGGATCGAGAAAGACGAGATCGAAGGGATCGGCGAGGCCTGCGGGCTTCTGGCCGAGGTCGGTGGCGTCGCGCCGGTGCAGCCTCGTGACCCCGAACAGCGCCAGCGCCTCGACGTTCTGCCGGATCGCGCCGCGGGCGGCGGCGTCCGTCTCCACGAACAGCGCAAACGACGCTCCGCGCGACAGGGCCTCAAACCCCAGCGCGCCCGAGCCGGCGAACAGGTCGAGCACCCGTCTGTCCTCAAGGCCCGGCGACCAGTGGGCGTGCGCAAGCACGTTGAAGAGGGATTCCCGGGCGCGATCGGAGGTGGGGCGGGTGCCCATGCCCGGAGGCGCCGCCAGCGCCCGACCCTTCAGGCGTCCGCCCACGATCCGCATGACCTCCCATGGCCCGGACTGCGCACGCGCGCAACGGCCGGCCGCGGAAGGCTTGCGGCGGGCCGGTGCATTTGGAAGAACACGGTTTCGTGATCGCCGGGGGCCCCACTGTATGGAAAGTCTTGTCACGGACGGCGCAGCGCTGCTGCAGGTCGTCCTGATCGATCTTGCGCTCGCCGGGGACAATGCGGTGGCGGTGGGCCTGGCGGCGGCAGCGCTGCCCAAGGACCAGCAGCGGCGGGTGATCTTCTGGGGCATCGTGCTGGCGCTCGTCCTGCGGGTCGCGTTCGCCACCGGTGTGAAGTGGCTGCTGGGCATCGAGGGCATCCTGCTGGCGGGCGGCCTGCTGCTGTTGTGGGTCGCGTGGCGGATGTGGTCGGACCTCGCGGCGCACCGGGACGTGGAGGTCATGGACCCGCACCTGGGCGAACAGGCCGCCGCCGCCGTCGGCGGGGAGGAGACGCCCAAGTCCTTCGGCCGCGCCCTGCTGACGATCATCGTCGCCGACGTTTCGATGTCCCTCGACAACGTGCTGGCGGTGGCGGGCGTGGCGCGCCACAGCGCCGACTGGATCCTCTGGTTCGGGCTCGTGCTGGCGGTGGCCCTGATGGGCATCGCGGCGTCGCTCATCGCGCGGGTGATCCACAAGTACCGATGGATCGCCACCATCGGCATCGTGATCATCGTCTTCGCCGGCGTCCGGATGATCTGGGAGGACTCACACCACTTCTTCCCGGCCTACGTTCCGCCGTTGCCCGGCTTCCTCGGCGCGCCTCACCCGCCGGCTTGATCGCGCCGGCGCCTGGCGGGGCCGAAGTGGGCGCGCAGAGCGCGGGGCGGCACTTCCTCCACCTGGCCGGGCTTCAGGTCACCCAGCTCGAAGGGCCCGTACGACGTGCGGATCAGCCGGTTGACCGTGAGCCCGAGGGACTCCAGCACGCGGCGCACCTCCCGGTTCTTGCCTTCGGTCAGGGTCACGTCGATCCACGCGTTGGCCCCTTGCTGGCGCTCCAGCACCGCGTCGATGGCGCCGTACTGGACGCCGTCCACGACGCGGCCGTCCTTGAGACCCTCGAGCTCGTCCTGCGTGATCCGTCCGAATGCGCGCGCGCGGTAGCGGCGCTTCCAGGCGTTGGCGGGAAGCTCCAGCCTGCGGGCCAGTTCGCCGTCGTTGGTCAGAAGCAGGAGGCCTTCGCTGTTGATGTCGAGACGGCCCACGCTGACCACGCGGGGCAAGCTCTCGGGCAGGCGGTCGAACACGGTGGGTCGGTTCTGCGGGTCGCGGTTGGTGGTGACGAGGCCCGGCGGCTTGTGGTGGCGCCACAGGCGCGTGGGTTCCGGCTCGGCCACCAGCTTGCCGTCCACGCGGATCACGTCGCTGGCTGTCACCTTGAAGGCGGGGGTGTCCAGCCTGCGGTCGTTGACGGTGACGCGGCCCGCCTCGATCAGCTTTTCGGCGTCGCGGCGCGAGCAGACGCCGGCGCGCGCCAACGCCTTGGCGATGCGCTCTCCCGCCTTCGGCAGGCCGGCTTCTTCCTTTTCCATGGCGCGAGGCTTAGCCTTCGCCGCAGGCAAAATCGAGCGCTGGCGACGGATGGGCGACGCGGACTTCATGGCCCTGGCCCTGGCGGAGGCGCGCAAGGCCGCCGCCGCCGGCGAGACCCCCGTGGGGTGCGTGATCGTCGACGACGCCACGGGCGCGGTGATCGCCGCAGGGGCGAATGCGCCCATCGGCGCCCACGATCCCACCGCGCACGCTGAAATCGTGGCCCTCCGCTCGGCGGGGCGCGCGTTGGGCAACTACCGCCTGCGCGCGGGTCTTTCGCTCTACGTCACGCTCGAGCCATGCACGATGTGCGCCGGCGCCATCGCCCACGCGCGCATCGCCCGGCTGGTGTACGGCGCGCCGGACGCGAAGGGCGGCGCAGTCGAGAGCGGCGTGCGCTTTTTCGATCAGGCCACGTGTCACTGGCGACCCTCGGTCACCGGCGGCGTTGCGGCGGCGGAGGCGTCGGCGCTGCTCAAGGACTTCTTCAGGGCGCGTCGCAGCTAGGCCAGAAGCCTGCGCGCCTGCGCCGCATCGGCGGCGATCTGCGCCGTGAGCGCCTCGAAGCTGTCGAACTTCCGTTCGGGCCTCAGGAAGGTGATGAGCTGCGTCTCCACGGTGCGGCCGTAGAGGTCGCCCGCGAAATCGAACACGTGGGTCTCCAGCAGCGGCTCGGCCACGCCGCCCACGGTGGGCTTCACGCCTGCGTTGGACACCCCGGCCCGCCAAACGCCGTCGCCCACATCCGTGCGCGACGCATAGACGCCGAAGCAGGGCCGCACATAGTCCGCCAGAGCCATGTTGGCGGTGGGAAAGCCGATGCCGCGCGCACGCTTCATGCCGTCGATCACGACGCCCTCGATGGCCCAGGGGCGGCCCAGCAGGTCAGCGGCGCGCGCCATGTCGCCGTCGCTCACGGCCGTGCGGATATCGGAGGACGAGACCTTGCCGGCGTGGCGGGCGTCGTCGACGGCGTCCACGATGTCGACGCTGAAGCCAAGCTGCGCGCCCAAATCCTGCAGGCGTTGGGTATCGCCAACGCGGTTCCGGCCGAAGCGGAAGTCGAACCCCACCGCCACGTGCGCGGCGCCGATGCGGGTATGCAGCACGTCGCGGGCGAACGCCTCGTCGCTCCGGTCCGCCATGGCGCGGTCGAAGCGCAGCGTGTGCAGTGCGGTGACGCCGAGGCTCGCCAGGGCACGCGCGCGCTGCCCGTTGGACTGAAGCCGGAAGGGCGGCGCCTCGGGCTTGAAGAAGCGGCGCGGATGCGGCTCGAACACCGCCGCAGCGAGCGGCCGGTCGTGCGCAGCCGCGGCCGCCACCACGGCCTGGTGGCCGCGATGCACGCCGTCGAAGTTGCCCAACGCCACCGCTGCGCCGCGCGCGTCCGCGGGAACGGCCTCGTCAGCGGCGAACGTGCGCATGATCAGGCGGGACGGCGCGGCGCGATCACCACCGCTTCGCCCTCAAGCACCGGCTTGCCACCGACGGTGCACGCGCAGGCGATCGTCACCCGATTTTTGACGTCGTCGAGGCCGGTGATTTCCACGCGCGTCGTCACAGCGTCGCCGATGTGCACCGGGCGTCTGAACGACAGCGTCTGCGACACGTAGATCGCGCCGGGTCCCGGCAAGCGCGTGCCGATGAGCGCCGAGATGTAACTCGCGGTCAGCATGCCGTGGGCGATGCGCTCCTTGAAGGGCGTGGCCGCGGCGAACGCAGCGTCCAGATGCACTGGATTGTCGTCGCCGGAGACGGCGGCGAAGGCCTCGATGTCGGCGGCGCCCACCGTGCGGGTTGCCTCTTCCGCCTGACCGAGGGAGAGCTCTTCGAAGAAGTATCCGCGCACAGGGCCCGCCTTTCCGCCAATCAATCCCGCTATGTATCGCGCGTCGCACGCCGAAGCCAACGGCCCCCGCCGGTCTTGATCCCCTGCACGCATCAGCGCACCCTTTGCGGGGAGGGAGGCCGCCATGACCATGTTCGTGATCGCACTCGCGACGTTCATCCTGTTGCACATCGGGGTGTCGGCCACGCCCTTGCGCGCAGCGATCGTCAAGGCCGTGGGCGAGGGGGTGTACCGGGGGCTGTTTTCGCTGGCGTCGGGGATCGTGCTGGCGTGGATGCTGTTTTCCTTCGGCGCGGCGCGGGCCGACCCCGCCAATGTGTTGCTGTGGACGCCGCCAGACTGGGCCCGTCACGTCACCGCCACGCTGGTGCTCGCCGGCTTCCTGTTGGGGGTGACGGGCATGATCACGCCCAACCCCGTGGCCCTGGGGTTCGCCAGCGCCATCCAGAAGCCGGATCCCGCCCCGGGCATCATCCGCGTTACGCGGCACCCCTTCCTGTGGGGCGTGGCGCTTTGGGGCGTCGGGCATGCGGCGTCCAACCCGGAGGCGGCGTCGCTCCTGCTGTTCGGGGGGCTCGCGGCGATGTCGCTGGCGGGCACGCGGTCAATCGACCGGAAGGCCGCCGCGCGCGATCCCACCCACTGGGCCCGGTTCAAGGCCGTTTCGTCCAACGTGCCGTTCGCCGCCATCCTCCAGGGCCGCAACAGCTTCAACATGGGTGAAACCGCGCCCCGCCTGCTGGTGGCGCTGCTGGCGTACGCTGCGGTGGCCTACTTCCATGGCGTCCTGTTCGGGGTGAAGGCGTTCGCGTTCGGCGCGGGATAAGCGGGCGGTGAACGGTTCCCTAATGATCCTGTGGCACTTTCCGGACGTGAGGGAGGCGCACTGCATGGGTCCGGAAACGTTTGACCGCGCGCACTTCGCCATGATGACCGGCGACGACGCCGCGCTGCAGCGGGAGATCGTGGCCATCTTCCGCGTCCAGGCCCAGCTCTGGTCCCGCCTGCTTATCCCGGACGCCCCCACCGTGACCTGGGCGGACGCCGCCCATACGGCCAAGGGCTCTGCGCGGGGGCTGGGCCTCTGGCGGCTGGCCGAAGCGTGCGAGCAGGCCGAACAGCTGGGGCGCGCCGGCGCTGTGGAGGGCGCCATGGTTCGGGCGGCCCTGTCACGGGTCAGGTTGGCGCTGGAAGAGGCGCTGGCGGCGCTCGAGGCGCAGGCGCTCGTGGACGCCGCCTGACGACTGGACACGCGCGCCCGCCTTCGGGCAGGACGCTGGCATGGACGATACCCGAAAACTGATTGTCACGGATCGCGCCGGCGCCCGCCATGAGGTGGAGGGGCTCGACGGCTGGCGCGTGATGGAGATCATCCGCGACCAAGGCCTGCCCATCAAGGCGGAGTGCGGCGGCGCGTGCGCGTGCGCGACCTGTCATGTCTACGTGGCCGAGGCGTGGCTGCCCGCGCTTGCGCCCCCCACCGATGAGGAACTGGAACGCCTCGACGACGCGTTCGACGTCACTCCCAACTCACGGCTCTCCTGCCAGATCCTGATGCAGCCGGCGCTGGACGGACTGGAAGTGACGCTCGCCCCGGGCAGCGAGCCGTGACGCCAGGGCGTCTCCGGACTATAGGATCGGTCGATGACGAGATTTGCGCTCCAGTTCGGCCAGACCCAGCCCGGGCTCACCTACGTCGAGCGATGCACCGTCTATGGGCTCTGCCCGCGCGGCGAGGGCTCGATCGCGCTCACCCGGATCGGTCGCAAGGCCCCGTTCGACTATGACCTCCCTGGCGGCGGCATCGAAGCCGACGAGGACGAGGCCGCGGCCCTGATGCGGGAGTTCCAGGAGGAGACGGGCCTCACCGTCTGGCCTGCGCGCATCATCGGACGGGCGGGGCAGTACTGGAACAACAGCGGCGAGCCGCGCAACAGTCTGGCGACGTTCTACGAGGTCGAATTGTCGGCCGACGATGGCGATCCCACCGAACCCGATCACAAGCTCATGTGGATCCCGCCCGCCGACGCGCTGAAGAAGGTGCGCCACGAGTCCCATGCCTGGGCGATCCTGCACTGGCTGCGGCAGCGCAAGCACGCCAGCGCGCGCGAGGAATAGCGGCGTGGGCCTCTACAGCCGGTATGTCCTTCCGCACGTGATCAATTGCGCCTGCGGTACGCGGCCCATCGAACGCCAGCGCGCCAAGGTGGCGCCATGGGTGGAGGGCGTGGTGCTGGAGCTGGGCTTCGGCTCCGGACGCAACCTTGCGCATCTCGATCCCGCCCGCATCCGCAAGCTCTACGCTCTGGAGCCCGAGGCCGGCATGCGTGCGCTGTCCGTGAAGGCGGCGGCCGGCGCGCCCTTTCCCGTGGAGGTCCGCGCCGAGACCGCCGAAACGCTCGCCATTCCCCCCGCCAGCGTCGACACGCTGCTGGTCACGTACACGCTGTGCACGATCCCCGATCCGGTCTCGGCGCTGGCGGCCTGCCGGCCGTTCCTGAAGCCGGACGGCAGGCTTGTGTTCTGCGAACATGGCCTCGCGCCCGACGACGACGTGGCCGGCGCGCAGCGACGCATCGAGCCGGTCTGGCGGCGTCTCGCGGGCGGGTGCCGCCTCACCCGCGACATGCCGCGCTTGATTGCGGAGGCGGGATTCCGGGTGGTGGCGGCGGAGGCGATGTACCTGCCGAAAACGCCGCGCTTTGCGGGTTACAATGTGTGGGGCACGGCCCGGCTTGCTTAGCGGGAGGTCGCGGCGCGTCAGTACGGTTCCGGCCCCTGCGGCGGGCGCCGGGGCGGGGGCTGGGGTTCGGGAGCCACATCTGCCGGCGCCGCCTTGCCCGTGTCGACGCCGAGATCGCGATCATAGGTTTCGGGGCCGCCATAGGCGCTGTCGGCCGTCGCCAGTTCGCGCACCACGTCGCCCAACGGGCGCGCGGGCGCCTCGGCGGTGACGCGCGCCGGCTCGGCGGTGGGCGTCATGCCGTCGATGGGCTGGGGCGGCGCCGCCTCGATGGTCCGGCCGCGCTGGTCGCCCTGGCCCAGCGCCAGCACGGACGCAGCCAGCGCCGCCACGAAGGTGGCGCACAGCACGCCCCACTGGACCGTCTGGACCACGTCCACCGACGGCTTCGGCGGCGGCCCGCACAGCGGTTTGAGGCGGGAGAGCAGCGTCTTCCACTGCGCGCCCGTGGGTGCGTAGTCCCACCCGGCGAACGCCACGGGCGGTTGGCCAGCGTACCGCTCCGGCGGCCGCTCATGTCCCGCATAGATTTGCACGAGGCGCCCACGTTGGGCGGCGGCGCGCGCCTCCAGCGCAGGCTTGGGAAACAGCTCCGCGCGGCTCGGCCAGATCACCAGCACCGCACACGCCTCCGACGGCAACGCCTCTGCACGCCCGGCGAGATCGAAGGCCGGCAGTTCAAGCTTCTGCGCCGGTGAAACCAGATAGCCCAGCGCGTGCAGATAACCCGCCAGCGTCTTCGCGAGCTGCCACTCGGTCTCCATGTGGACGATGTAGATATCCACAAGATTGCCGTCGCGCGCGCCGTCCTTGTAGCGGCGGGGGAGCATGGAGAAGGGGGCGGCCGATAGCGTCATGGCGTTCTTAGGCGCGGGCGGCGCAGCGTTTCTCCATCAACTCCGTGCGCCCCCGCGCACTAGGCTTAGCGAGCGATCTCGACCTTCGCCACTGCAAACATGCCTGTCGCTGCGATGCGTCAGCTGGCGCGTGCGCGATACAACGAAAGGGCGCCGGACGCGGTGGACCAAGTGGCGGTTTCCTCCACTGCGACGAAACCCGCCGCGCGGATCAGCGCGCGCGTATCGCCCTCGCCCGCCTGCCGGCCCGCGAGCGCCGAGAGCCGTTGCATCAGGGCCGTGCGCTGGGCGCCATAGTCCACCACGTGCAGGGCCCCGGCGGGATCGATGATCTGCCGCGCGCACTGCATGTGCGCGATCTTCTCGGTCACGCCGCGCGCGCCGGTGAGCGTCAACACGATCTTGGTCGGCGTCCGGGCGCCGAGGTGCAGGCCCGCGTCCTGCGCCTCGCACGCGATGAACGCCGCGCGCGAGTGCACCTCCGCTGCGCGCGCCCGCGCTTGCGCGATGGCGGCCCCACGCGGGTCCATGCCGATCACGACCGCCCGCGGCTGCATCCGCGCCAGCAGCATCGACAGCGCGCCGGCGCCGCAGCCGATGTCGAGGATGACGTCATGGGGCTCCGGCCCGATCTGCCCCGCCAGCGCCGCGCGCCAGCGGCCCTCGCGCGCGAGGAGCGAGCGGGCGGCCCCGTAAAGCGGGGCCAGCGGGCTGTCCGCTGTCAGCGGCGCTGTGTTCAACTCCGGCATCGAATCCTCCACCCGCGTCCCTTTGGGGATCTTGTGCCGGCACTACACACGAACAGCAGGGAGAACGAAACCGGAAAAGACTCAATGCGGCAACACTGTTGCCCGCGCGCATCACCCATTGTCCTGATTTTTGCGCAGACCGGGCTTGGATTGCGGGTAACGTTTTGGTAAGCGTTGTGGCGAAATCGGGGCGGGCCTGCCGGAAGGCGGCCGCCCTGGCCTGTCGGGCGCGGTTGCGCCGTCTGTAAGGGAGGCGAGTCTGGACGCCGTCGAACCTTACCTCCCCTGGATCATCCAGGGGGCCGCGGGCGCGGTGGGCGGCAACGTCATCGGCGCCGTTCGCGGCGCCAGCAGCCTCGGCCCGCTGGCCAACACCGTCTTCGGGGCCGCCGCCGGCGTCGGCGCGGCTTATGGCGTCCAGTCCGGTGGGCTCGCGGACAGGCTCGGCGCCCTTCTCGGCGACAACCCCGCCGTCGTGGACGGGGTCTCGGCGTTTTTCGGCGGCCTCGCGCTGCTCCTGGTTGCGTCGTTCTTCAAGCGGGGAAGCTGACGACGCCCCCGCGCTCTCGCCGCTGAGGGGCGGCGGGGGCGCGGGATCCACTTCACGCCACGCGCTTCCAGAACACCACTGTGGCCCACGGCCGCCCGTCCGGCGTCAGCGCGTAGTCCGGGATCACACCGGCGGCGGTCCAGCCGGCGCGGCGATAGAGCCGTTCGGCGTCGCCGCCTTCCAGGGTGTCGAGCACCAGGATGGTCTTGCCCGTCGCGCGGGCCGCGGCCTCGACGGCGGCCAGCAGCGCCGCCGCCACGCCCTGGCGTCGTGCGCGGCGGTGCACCAGCATCTTGGAGACGTCGGCCCGGTGCGGCTGGTTCTCCACGCCCGCCGGGATGAGTTGGACGACGCCCACGACGCCCGTCTCGTCCTCCGCCACGATCACCGTGCGCCCGTCGTCGGCCGCCGAGGCTGCGGCGGCGCGCCAGAAGGCGGCCGCCCGCGCGCCGTCGAGGCCCGCCATGAAGCTGACGGAGGCGCCGCCTTCGACGCAGTCCGCCAACACCGCGCCCAGCGCGTCGGCGTGGGCGGCGATCTCCGCCGGGTCCAGGACGCGCAGCTTCATCGCCGGCGCGCCGTGATCACGATCCAGGGCGTGTCCACGCCGTCGTAGCCCGCGCCCACGCTCTCGCGGACCGTGACGTCCGCCCACGCCTCGGCGCCGAACAGCGCACGCGCCGAAGGCGCTGACAGCGCGCAATAGAACCGGCCCAGACCGTCGCGCCGATCCTCGCCGCACTTGGCGTTGCCGGCGAAATGGCCGCCCGGCCTCAGCGCGCGGGCGATGGCGTCGACGATGACCGGGAGATCGTGGCGCGCGGCATGGTGAAGTGCTGCGCCCGACCACACGCCGTCGAACGCAGCAACCTCCGGGATGGTCGTGAAGTCGCCGATGCGCACGCAGACTCCGAAGCGCTCACGCGCCTCGGCGGCCAGGCCTTCCGATGCGTCCTGCGCCGTCACGGCGTGTCCGCGCGCGGCGAGCCACGCCGCCTCGTGCCCGCCGCCGCAGCCCAGATCGAGCACGTGGGACGCGCGCGGCAGCAGCGCCTCGAACGCTTCAAGGCTCGGCCGCACGCCATGCGCGATGGCCGATTGCGCGTACGCCGCCGCATCGCGGTCATAGAAGGCGATGGTCTGTTCGTCCGCGCTCATGCAGCGTCGAGCGCGCCCGTCTGCGCCAGCCGCGACAGCCACGCATAGGAAGCCTTCGGCGTGCGCACGCCGGTGTCGCGATCCATCGCCACGCAGCCGAACTTGGAGGTGTAGCCCAGCGCCCATTCCCAATTGTCGACCAGCGACCAGTGGAAGTACCCCGCGACCCGCGCGCCGGCCTCCCGCGCGCTTAACACCGCCTCCAGATGCTGGCGCAGGTAGGCGATGCGGAAGGCGTCGTCGATCACGGCGGGGCCCTCGCCGAACGGATCGGAGCAGCCGTTCTCGGTGATGTAGAGCAGGGGATCGCCGTAGTCGGTCTTCAACCGCATCAGCGTCTCGTAGAGGCCGGAGGCGTCGATTTCCCGGCCGAAGGCGTCGCGGGGGGCGCCCTTCGGCGGACGGCCGAAGCCGATGCGCGCGGGGCTGTTGAGATCGAGCTTCACGTAGATCGGCGAGTAGTAGTTCACGCCCACGAAATCCACAGGCTGCCGGGTGATGTCGAGATCGCCGGAGAGCAGGAGCGCGCCGATCGCTTCCTCCGCGGGCTTCGGGTAGGCGCCCTTGAGCACCGGATCGAGGAAGCCGCCGTTCCACAGCGCGTCGAAGGCCGTGGAGGCGATGAGGTTCTGCGGGGCATCGCCCTCCGGCCGGCACGGTTGCAGCGCCATGGTGGTGCCGATGCGCGCGTCCGAAACCTTAGCGCGCAGGTTCTGGATGGCGAGGCCCTGGCCGAGATTCTGGTGGTGGATGGCGCCGCCCAGCAGCGCCGCATCCTTCAGGCCCGGCGCGTGATCGCCGATCACGTGGCCCAGCACGGCGTGCACCGCCGCCTCGTTCAGCACGATGAAGTGCTTCACGCGGTCGCCCAGCGCGTCCGCCACATGGCCGGCATAGTCCGCCAGGCGCAGCGCCGTCTCGCGGTTGGCCCAGCCGCCCCTGTCCTGCATCGCCTGCGGCAGATCCCAGTGGAACAGCGTCGCCCACGGCGTCACGCCGCGCTCCAGCAGCGCGTCCGCCAGCCGGCGGTAGTAGTCGAGGCCCCTGGCGTTCGGCGCACCCGCGCCATCGGGCACGACGCGCGGCCAGGCGATGGAGAAGCGGTAGTGCTTCAGGTTCGCGTCCGCGATGAGCTGGGCGTCGTCGGCGTAGCGGCGATAGGAGTCGCAGCCGATCGCGCCGTTGGATTTGTCGCGGATGCGCGAAGGATCGGCGTCGAACGTGTCCCAGATGCTTTTTCCGCGGCCATCGGCGTCCCGGGAGCCTTCGATCTGGTAGGCGGAGGTGGCCGTGCCCCAAGCGAAGTCCGGCGGGAACTGGCGCGAAACGGGGGTTTTCATGGTGGCTCCTTTGGGCGCGCATCCGGCGGCGAGTGCGGCGGCGGAGAGGGCCGCCAGGCGGCGGCGCGTGAGCGGGAGGCCGGTCATGCAGCGGCGGCGAACAATGGGGCCACGATGTTCAGCGCAGCCTCCGCCTCGGCCCGGTCCGGCGTTTCGTCGGCGTCGCCCACGCCGTGCATGTCGTTGGCGCCCACCTGTTGCACGACCACGCCATCGGGCCGCGCCAGCACGGACACGCCGCGATAGACGAATGCGTAGTTGGCCTCCGGCTGCGGCACGAGCCAGGCGATCTGCCCGCGCACCGGCGTGAGCGCGTCGTCCTTCCAGAGCGTGCGCGCGCCATAGCCCGTGCAGTTGACGATCGCCGTCTCAGGCAGGGCGGCGAGGTCGGCCGGGGTATGGAACTCCATCGGCGCGATCGTTCCGCCCTCGCGCAGGAAATCCTCCGTCAGCCGGTGCGACAGCTCGCCGACGTTGAACATCATGTTGGCGCCGGCGCGCACGCGCGGCACGGGGAAGGGGTGCTCGGCGGGGTCGAGATCGCGCAAGCGCGGGTTGATGTCGCGGATGCGGTCGGCGAAGGACGCGAAGCGGATGTGCGCCGGATCGGGGCGGTGTCCGGCCCTGTCGGCCGAGGCGTCAGGCGCGGCGGCGTCGCGCAGCAGGTAGCGTTCGGTGAAGGAGACGGGCGCGCCCGGCATGCCGAGATAGGTCTGGTGCGCCGCCCACGACGCGCGCGTCATCGCCTCCCACCGCGCGGGGAAATCGCCGCCCATCCTGTCGGCGTCGGCGATGCGGCTGTCGGGAGACCACAGTCCCGTGGCGCGGAAGGAGCGGGACTGCGGGGTCCGCTCCTTCGCGTAGATGCGCACCTTGGCGCCGGCGCGCTGCAGGGTGATGGCGGTGGTCAGCCCGATGGCGCCGCAGCCGATGACGGCGACCTCCTTCGCCCCGCCCTCCAGCGCGCGCCGGGCCGCGATCTCCGCCGATCCCCACGAGAGCGACCAGCCCGCGCCGCCGTGCCCATAATTGTGCACGACGCGCTTGGCGCCCACCGTCTCGACGTCGAGGCGCGGGCCGGCGGGCCGGAACGGGCGCGTGCACACGGTGATGCGCGTGATGCGATCTGCGCGGACGAGGATCGGAGGAAGGGCGGCGGGGCCCTGGAACGACGGCCGGGAGGGAGCGACCGCGCTCGCACACGCCGACAGCGCAGCAGCGCTCAGCGAGGCGAGCATCCACCGGCGATCAGGAAGGGCGTTCCCCTCTCCTCCCGGCGGGAGAGACGGGCGCGCCACTACCGGCTCAGCTCACGCATCGCGCCGTCGAGCCCCGTCAGCGTCAGCGGGAACATGCGGTCCGGCCCGATGATCTCGCGCACGACGCCCACGCTCGGCGTGTGGTCCCAGTGCTGCTTCGGCGTGGGGTTCAGCCACACGAGGCTCTCGTAGATTTCCTTCACACGGTGAAGCCACACCGCGCCCGGCTCCTCGTTCCAGTGCTCCACGGAGCCGCCGGGATAGGTGATCTCGTAGGGGCTCATCGTGGCGTCGCCCACGAACAGGACCTTGTAGTCGTGCGGATATCTGTGGAGCACGTCCCACGTGTTCATTTTTTCGGTGTTGCGGCGGCGGTTGTCCTTCCACACGCTCTCGTAGAGGAAGTTGTGGAAGTAGAAGTGCTCCAGGTGCTTGAACTCCGTTCGCGTGGCCGAGAACAGCTCTTCGCAGACGCGCACGTGGTCGTCCATCGACCCGCCGATATCCAGGAACAGCAGCACCTTCACGGCGTTGTGCCGCTCCGGGACCATCTTGATGTCCAGCCAGCCGGCATTGCGGGCGGTGGAGCGGATGGTGTCGTCGAGGTCGAGCTCGTCGGCGGCCCCCTCGCGGGCGAAGCGGCGCAGCCGCCGCAGGGCCACCTTGATGTTGCGGGTCCCGAGCTCGACCGTGTCGTCGAGATTGCGGTAGTCGCGCTGGTCCCACACCTTCACCGCG
>JANRIM010000067.1:0-4916 GCA_033764865.1 Hyphomonadaceae bacterium | reverse complement strand
GCCGGGCGAGGCCCACGGGGCGCAAGGCGCGGGACGCTTCGCCGCCGGCGCGGAGGCCGCCGGCCGCTACGCCCCCTCGACCACCCGTGGCCGGGCGGGCCCGCGGGCCTCGCGGTTCGCGTTCGGCGCCATCGTGGCCACGGTCCTCGTGACAGGGGGGCTCTGGGCGGGCCAGGGCGTGCTGATGGAGATGGGCGTGCTCGCGCCGCCGGCGGCGGTGGACGCGCCTGCGCCCGCGCCAGAGGCGCCGCCCGTCGCCCCGCCGGCCCCCGCGCCGGAGCCGGAGCCGGTCTCCGCGCCCGATGCAGCGCCTGCGCCCGACGTCCCCGCACCGGCTGCGCCATCGCCGCCGCCTGCGCCGCCGCCCGCCCGGGACGACCGCGCCGCGCTCGACGCGCTGGACCGGTGCGCCTCGGAGTTCGTGCGGCTGTGTCCCAACGCGCCTAGCGGCGCGCCCCCGGGCTTTGGCGGCGACGGCCTGCTGAGCCGACCCGAACAAGTCTTCCTTTCGGCGCTGCGCTTCTCCACCGAACGGCCGGTGAGCGCGGAAACCGCCGCCGCCTGCACCGCCCGCGTCCAGGAAGCGGCGGCGTCGCGTCGGCGAACGAGCGGCTCACTGCTGGCGACCGCCTGCGCAGGCGTGGCGTGGCCGCAAAGTCCGCCCGCAGCCGCCCAACCCCAAAGCCAACCGCAGCCCCAACGCCAAACCCAAAGCCAACCCAACCCGCCGCCGCGCGCCGCGCCGCCGGCGGCGAACGTCACCGCAGATCTCGACGCTTGCGCCAACACCCTCGCCGCCGCCTGCCCGGCCCCACGCCCCACGAGCGGCTTCAGCCGCGACGGGCGCATGTCGCGCCAGGAATCCAGCCTGCTGAGCGCGGTGGCGGCCAACGCCGTGACGCCGGACGACCAGCTTGCGGTCTGCAGGGGCGCGGTCAGCGTTCTGGGCGCGGCCCGTGGCGAACTGCGGTCAATGGCGGGCTTCTACGCGCAGTGCCGCGCGCTGGCGCCGGCTCCGGCGCAGACGCTCCGACGCGTCATTGACCTGATCCCAACGCCTCCACCGGTGGTGAGCCGGGCGCCTGAGCCCGCGCCGACGCCACCACGCGTCATCGACCAGATCGCCACGCCTCCACCCGTGGTGAGCCGGGCGCCCACGCCCGCGCCGACGCCGCCGCGCGTCATCGACCAGATCGCGACGCCGCCGCCTGTCGTGAGCCGGGCGCCGGCAGCCAATCCCTCGGTGGTCGTGTCGCCCAACGTCACGCAGCGCCCGGCGACGGCCATCAACCGCACCGCCAACCAGCCCGCCATCGCGCCGGTGGCGCGCCAGCCCTCATCGGCCATCAACCGCGCGGGAACCACCGCCGTCATCCAGGAGCGCCCGCCCACGGAGCCCAAGGTGAACTGAAAAAAGATCCCCGCCCGGCAACGGAATCGCAGGAGTGATCGTTGTACCGGGGAATGATCTGAGGGGATCCGCCATGTGGAACGCCATCGCCCGCGCCATCGCCGCCCTGTTCAGCGCGGGGAGCGACGACTTCGGACAGCGCCTCGCCGCCCACTACGGCCTGAACCGCTAGGGCCCGGAGCGACGGGAGGGGCCCCGCGCCGGCCCGGCGCCGATCAGCCACCGGCGCCGACGAACCAGGGCGCGACGGCCTCCCTGCCCTATCCGCCCGGCGGCGCGCCGGCGACGAAACTCTCCACGAGGCTGCCCGCCACCAGCCGCCAGCCATCCACCAGCACGAAGAAGATCAGCTTGAACGGCAGGCTGATGGTGATGGGCGGCACCATCATCATCCCCATGCTCATGAGCAGCGACGAGACCACGAGGTCGATCACCAGAAACGGGATGAAGAGCATGAACCCGATCTCGAACGCGCGCCGCAGCTCCGAGATCATGAAGGCGGGGATCACCACCCGGATCGGGGTGTCCTCGGCGGTCTGGGGCGGGGTCTCCAGCTTCGCCATGCCGATGAATAACGCCAGATCTTCGTCGCGCGTGTGCGCGAGCATGAACGTCTTCACCGGCGCGGACATGCGCGGGAAGCCTTCCTCCAGCGTCATCTCCTGATCCATCACGGGCCGCACGCCGTCGCGCCACGCCGCCTCCCAGGTGGGCTGCATGACGAACGCCGTGAGAAACAGCGCCAGCGAAACGATCACCGCGTTGGGCGGCGCCTGCTGCAAGCCGATGGCCGTCCGCAGCAGGGACAGCACGACCACGATGCGCACGAAACTGGTGGTCATGATGAGCACGGAGGGCGCGAGCGACAGCACCGTCACCAGCGCGACGAGCTGCAGCATCCGCTCCGTCAGGCCGCCGCCGGAGCCGAGATCGATGTTGATCGCGGGCGACGCCTCCTGCGCGAAGGCCGCCGACGGGGCGAGCCACAGCGCAAGCCCCGCGGCGGCAGCCGCAGCGCCCATCGCCGTCCAACGACGCGCGCTCATGGGTTTTCTCCCGCGCTTGCATGGGGAATCGCCGGCGCGGGCGGCGGCTCCACCGCGTCGATGCGCGCGAGTTTCTTCTCGCCGAACGGCGACAACAGCAGCACGTGTTCCTCCCCGTCCACGCGCACGATCACCACGCTGCGGCGGGGATCGAGCATCAGCCGTTCGCTCACGCGCATGCGCCGCGGCGCCTGCCCGGGCAACGCACCCTGCAACATCCCCACGCGTTTCAGCGCGAGCGCCGCCAGACCGATGAGGGCGAGTGTGGTCGCGAGCGCCACGAGCGCGCGCACCCAGTCGAGAATGTCCATTCTGGACGCTCCATCTTCTTCACGCCCCCGGCTGGGCCGAACCGGTAAACGCGGCGTTAACCACGTTCGACGAAAGTGTGAGTCGTGAGCATGACCAACACCCCCTACTTCGCGCTGCTGCGCGCCCGCCTCGATTTCCTCGGCGACCGCCAGAAGCTGATCGCCGAGAACATCGCCAACGCCTCCACGCCCGGCTACACGCCGCGCGATCTCGATGCGAAAGCGTTCGAGGCCGCCATGGCGCGCGCCGTCGAGTCGGCCGACAGCGGCAGGATGAAGATGCCCGCCGGCCGCGTCGTCACCCGGCCCGACAGCGAAACGACCCTCGACGGCAACTCCGTGGTGCTGGAGGATCAGGCGATGCGCGCGATGGACGTGCGCATGCAGTTCGAGACCGGGCTTTCGCTGTACCAGAAGGGCCTGCAGCTGATGCGGCTCGCCGCGCGTCCGCCGGGACGGTGAGGGACGCGGACGTGATGGGAGAGCGTCGCCATGGCCGATGACATCAGCGCCACCATGAAGGCCGCCGCCTCCGGCATGCGCGCGCAGACCATGCGCATGCGCATCGCCGCGGAGAACGTGGCCAACGCCAATTCAACCTCCGAAACGCCGGGCGGCGACCCTTACCGCCGGCGCATGCCCATGCTGGAGGAATCGCGCAGCCGCGACGGCGTGCGCGGCGTGCGCGTCACCGGCGCCATGGACGATCCCGCCGCCTTCAAGCGCGAGTACAATCCCACCCATCCCGCCGCCGACGACACGGGCTACGTGAAGTTGCCCAACGTCGACAGCCTCGCGGAGATGATGGATCTGCGCGAAGCCACGCGGGCCTACGAGGCCAATCTCACCATGATCGAGAACGCCCGCGCCATGACGACGCGCGCGCTCGATCTGCTGCGTCGCTGACCCAGGCGTCGCCGAACAAGGAGCGCCCTCCCATGGCGATCGATCCGCTTTCCGCCTCCAAGGCCTACATCGACGCCGCGCGCGCGGCGCAGAAGGCGTCCGCCGGGGGCGGCGCCGATCCCACCGACAGCGTCGATTTCGGCAGGCTGGTCCAGAACGCCATCGGCGACGCCGCCAACGCCGCGCGCAACGCAGAGCAGACCGGTCTCGCCGCCGCGGCCGGCAAGACCGACATCGTCAACGTCGTCACCGCCATCGCGCAGGCCGAGACGACGCTGGAGACGGTGATGGCCGTGCGCGACCAGGTGATCTCCGCGTACCAGGAAATCCTGCGCATGCCGATCTGAGCGCGCGCTTGCGGGGGCGCAGCGTTCGTGCGACGCGCACGCCATGCTGCTGCCCCTGCCCCACCTCCTCCTCGCGCTTGCGGTGATGGCCGTCTGGGGCACGAACTTCGTCGTGATCCGCTTCGCGCTCGACGACCTGCCGCCGCTGTTCCTCGCCACGCTGCGCTTTGCGCTGGTCGTCGTGCCGCTCGCGTTCGTGCTGAAGCGGCCGGCGGTCGCGTGGGCGAACCTCGCGGCCTACGGGACGCTGATCGGGGCGGGCCAGTTCGGCCTGCTGTTCCTGGCCATGCGCGCCGACATCACGCCCGGGCTGGCCTCGCTGGTGGTGCAGACGCAGATCTTCTTCACCATCGGGCTGTCCATGCGGCTCTCGGGCGAGACCGTGAAAGGCCACCAGCTCGCCGCGCTCGCGCTCGCCACGGCGGGCCTCGGCGTGATCCTGGCCCACACCGATGGGGACGCCACGCCGCTGGGGGTGGCGCTGGTGCTGGGGGCGGCGCTGGCGTGGTCGGCAGGCAACATGGTCCAGCGCGCGGCAGGGCCCGTGGACATGCTGGCTTACGTGGTGTGGGGAAGCGTGTTCTCCGTGCCGCCGCTGCTCGCGCTGTCGCTGGCGTTTGAAGGGCCGGCGGCGATGCTCGCGGGGCTGCGGGACGCCTCACCCGCTACGTGGGGCGCGGTGCTGTGGCAATCGGTAGGCAACACGATGTTCGGGTACGGCGCTTGGGGCTGGCTGCTGTCGCGTCATCCCGCTTCGGCGGTGACGCCGATGGCGCTGCTGGTGCCGGTGTTCGGGATGGCGGCGTCGGCGCTGGCGCTGGGCGAGGCGCTGCCGGCTTGGAAGCTCGCCGCCATGGCGCTGGTGATGGCGGGGCTGGCGCTGAACCTGTTCTGG
>JANRIM010000063.1:0-26156 GCA_033764865.1 Hyphomonadaceae bacterium | reverse complement strand
ATCGTCGATGACGAGCGCGGGCGCACGATCGGCGGTCCAGTCCGGATCGGGCGCGCCGCCGACGAAGCGCCCGTTCTCCGCCACCCATCGCCCGTCCTCGAAGACGAGGTCAACCATCTGCAGCACGCCCTGCGTCGTGCGCGCGGTGGTGGCGATCACGCCGGACACGCGCCGCCGCGCGCGATCGTACGCTAGCGCGATCGGCGCCGTGGAGGGGACGACGGCGGCGCCGTAGGAGAAGTTCAGGCGGTACGCCTCCCCGCGCGCCCGCGGGCGCGGACGCACGGCGCGGGTCGCCTCCTGCGTTGCGCCGGCGTCGTCGCCAAGCTCCAGCACGTAGGTGGCGCCCGTCGCGCGCGACCACGCGAACAGCCACAGCCGCACATCCGTCGCCGCAGTCTCGCGCGGCTGGGCCACCAGCACGACGTGGTCGACGGAGACGCCCAGTCTGAGGAACTGGGGCAGGATCGCCGAGACTTTCGGCCCGACCACGCCCCCCACCGCCCCCGTCTTCCAAAACTCGACGACGGGCACGCCCCCGGCGCCGACGTAGGCGATGGCGAGCCGGTGACCGAACCCGGCGACGCTCGGATTGCTGTGGACTCCGAAGCGGGCGACGGTCGTCACCGTCTCCTGGAGCGCGCCGTTGCGCACCTCGCGCAGGACGAGGCCCGCGCCGCGGGGCCGGGACTCGAACGGGGCCGCCCAACGGGCGCCGTCGCCGTCTACTTGGGGAAACACCGCATAGACGGATGTCCGCACGGCGCCGAGCGCCGGCGCGCCGGACGTGGGGCCGAGCGCCAGCGTCTCGCCGATCGAAACCGCGGAGCCGCCGTTCACGTCGGCGCGCACACCCTCCTCACACGGGACGCCGTTGCGGTTCCAGTCCACGCAGGTGGTCGATGGGCCCCGCGCCGTCAGCGTGAAGTCCCACGGGGCAACCGTGAGGTGGCGCAGTTCACCGATGGGAAACGCCAGCGCCTCGGAAAGATTGCGCTCGTCCAGCGTCACGCCGGCGAAGCGGCCGCGGCTGAAATGAACCGCCTCGGGGTCGCCGTTGAACGTGTAGTTGAAGTCGGGGTTCATGATGCTGGTGTAGAGCGGGCTCGCCTCGCGCTGACGCCGCGGCTGATGATCGAGATGGAACTGGTGGCCCAGTTCGTGCGCGACGAGCCGCCAGTCGTAGCCGGAGGCGGACATGTCGGCGCACAGCGGCGTGCCGCCGCCGCCGCCGGGGCCGTCCTCAAGCAGATAGCCGTGCGCGTAGCCGCGCCACTCGACGGGCACGATCCATTCCCGCACGGCGGGATCGTTGTACGGCCGCCGGCGCAGGGCTTCCGGCAGCGGATCCCGATAGAGGTAGATCAGGTTCACGCCGGTGGACCCGTCCTCGTTGACGAGCGGGAGATCGGCGTAGAACTGCCGGACGCGGGCGAGGTCGGCGCGCGCGTCGCCGAAGTTCTTGGTGTCGCGCCGCGCCAGCAAGACGATGACGTCGCGCCGGCCGACGCGCACGGCGTCGTGGCCCAGCGCAATGTAGCCGCCCGCCGTCGTCCCGCCGCCGGCGCGCTCCCATTCGTCCGGCAGGCCGTCGTGATCGATGTCCTCGGCGTGGGCGGCCGTCGCCAGCAGCGCCCACATCACCACCGCCCAAACGCATTGTGCGATCGACATGCGTCCTCCCGTTCCCCGCGGGAGAGTGCCAGAGTTGGACGGACGTTGAAACAGGAAGCGAAACCGCTCCCCCATCCGCGATTGGGCCGCGCCCTAATCCAATGCGCCCACGTACGGCAGGCCGCGATAGCGGCCCGCATCGTCCATGCCGTAGCCCACAAGGTAGCGGTCCGGCGCATCGAAGCCGACGAAATCGATGGGCAGGCCGAGCGCGCTGGGCTTGCGGATGAAGGCGCACACCTTCACGTCCGTGGCGCCCTTGGCCTCCATGTGCGTGCGCGCGAAGGCGATGGTGCGGCCGGAATCGTAGACGTCGTCCAGCACCAGCACGGGCCGGCCTTCCAGACGCCGGGAGATATCGGCCCGCACCACCACCCGCCCGGAGGAGACCTTCTCGTCCCGGTAGCTCTCCAGCCACAGCGAATCGAGGATCGGGTGGATGTCGCGACGGGCCAGCGCGCGCATGAGGTCGGTGGCGAACGGCCCCGCCCCCTGCATCAGCTGCACGATGGTCCAGCCATCGTCGATGACGCCCACAAGCGAGGCCGCGAGCGCGTCGATGCGCGCCGCGATCTCATGTTCGGCGATCAGGATGTCGATCTTGGGTTCAGCCATGGTCCTCGGGCCACGGCTCCGAAAGCCGCGGCGCGAGGCCGTCATGCGAGGCTTCCGCGCGTCCGTCAACGCCATCGATGAACGGATCGAGCGTCAGCGCGCCGTCGATCTGCGGCGGATCCAGCCGCTCGTCCGGCGACGGAGCCTCATTGGCGGCCACTGCGGCCACGCCGGCGGGCATGCGCGCGGCCTCCTCCGCACTTGCGAAGGTCGCCTCCAGGTCGGCGGCGTCCACGGAGGCGTTCTCGATCCGGATCTCGAACGGCGCCGCGCCGCCCGCGGGGATTGTGGCGGTGGTCATCCGCGCCATGACGTGCTGGATTTCGCGCGCGTCCGCGCCGCGCAGGCCGAAGCGCAGGACGGGCGCCGGCCGCGCCTCCCTGCCCATGTTCGTGACGGCGCCGCGGACGACGAGCACAGGCTCCGGCCCGTCGAACACGTGCTCCACCTGCAGGTCCACGAACTCGAGGCCGAAGATGTTCACGTCGAGGCCGACGGCGGCGTAGGCGCTGGCGGTCTTCGGCCAGACGCGCGCCACATCCTCACGGAACGCCACGGCGCTGGTCGTGGTTGCGGCCAGCGCGACGCCCGTGGCGCCCCACGCCACCACGGCCGCGCGGATGCGATCCTTGCGCTGGCGCTCCGCCTGCTGCTGGCGGAACCGTTGCGCCGACGACAGCGGCGGCGTGTGCTGCGCGGCGGCGGCGCGGCGCATGCGCTCCACGCGCTCCCGCGTCAACGGCGGCTCCGCGTCCGCGGCGGGCGCGCCATCATTCAGCACCAGTTGGGAGTCTACGAACCAGGTGTGCGTGCAAGCCGCACAGCGAACCGAGCGCCCGTTGGCGCCGATCGACCCGTCGTCTGCGTAATAGCGGGTCGCGCACGATGGACACGTTAGGATCATGTTACAGATTCTTCGGCGCGATGGTTTAGATTTCGTGAGTGCGCTGATTCGATAGGGATTGTCCATTGACGCCGCCGACCGCCGCCGACGACGAGGACCAGCCGGTCGTCATCGCCCCCGCCGCGCCGGAGCCGGGCCGGCCGCCGGCGATCGATCTGGCGGGCGTCACCGCGGGTTGGCGCGGTCGCGCGCCGGCGCTGGTGGATGTCTCGCTCACGCTCGCCGCCGGCGCCACCGCCGTCGTCCACGGCGGGCCCGGCGCCGGCAAGACGGCGCTGCTGCATGTGCTGCGCGCGGCGATGATCCCTACAGCGGGGCGCGCGGCTGTGCTGGGCTCCGACATCGCGTCCCTGGCCCCCGCCGTGCGGCGCGCGCTGCGCCGGCGCATCGGCTACATCGCGGCGACGCCGTTGCTCGCGGCGGCGGAGAACACGTTCATGGCCGCCGCGGCGCCGCTGCGCCTGACGGAGCGCACGCTGAGCCCGCGCCAGGCCGCTGACGTCACCGAAATCCTCGGCTACCTCGGCCTGGGCGCCCTTGCCGCAGCGCCGGTGGAGGACCTTTCGGGTTCCCAGCGCCGCCTGACGGCCATCGCCCGCGCGTTCGTCGCCCAGCCCGACGTCCTGTTGGCGGACGAGCCGCTCGCGGGCCTCGGTCCCGACGCCATGAGCCGGGTGCTCCGGCTGCTGGCCGAAATCGCGCGCCAGCAGGCGGCGGTGGTGATCGCCACCCAGACGCCGGACATGTACGCCGCGCTGCCCGCGCGGAAAGTGCGCCTCGACCGCGGCCGGTTGGCGCCATGAAGCGGTTCCGGTTTTCCGGGGCGGGCCTCATGCTGGCGAGCGCGCTTTTGGCGGCGGCGGCCCTGTTGAGCGCGCTGGCGGGCGAGACCGTCGCCGCGCACGCGCACGCCGCGGCCGACCGGGCCGCCTCCAGCCTCACCGTGCGGGTGCTGTCGCCCGACGCGGACGCCGCCGTGGAGACCGCCGCCGAAGCGCTGCGCGCCACGCCCGGGGTGGCGTTCGCGGCGCCAATCACGCCCGCGCGGGCCGCGCAGCTGCTGGAGGCCGCCGGCGGCGGCCCGGTGGATCCCGCGGACCTGCCGCCCCTGCGCCTCATCGAGGCCAGCCGCGATCCGGCGGAGGCGGACGACGCTGCGATCACGGCGGCCCTCGCCGCCGCCGGCGTGCGCGCCGATCTCATCGCCGCCCCGGCCGAGCCGGCGCCGGCGGCGTTCTGGGGCCGCGCGGGCGGCCTTCTGGGGACGCTCATTCTCGGCGCAGCGCTCGCGCTTGTGTTTCACCGCGCGGCCCGGGCCGACGGCCAGACCGCGGCGCTGGGCGCCGACCTGGGGGCCGCGCGGGGCGCGATCCTCGCCGCGTATGGACGCAGCGGGGCGGAATTCGCCTTCTTGACGGGCATCGGGGCGGCGCTTGTGGTGGTTGCGGGGGCCGCCGGGGTTCTCAGCGCGCTGCCGGTTCCGGTATCGTCGGCGGTCATGGCCGCTCGCATCAGCCCCATGGAGGCGGCGATCGTCCTCCTTGCCCCGCTCTACGCAGCGGCGGCGGCGGCGTGGGGCGCGCGCAGCGGCGCGGCCGCCGCCTTTGACGCCGCGGACCGGCTCGGATGAGCTGGCTCCGGGGCGCCCTTCTCGCCATCTTCACGGCCTTCATCGCCGCGCTTGGCCTGGGCTACCTGAGCTTCGCGCGGCACGTGGAGGCGCTGGCGGCGCCGGAGCCGCTGCCGGAGGCCGACGCCATCGTGACCCTGACCGGCGGCGGCGCGGACCGTCTGACCACCGCCATGCGCCTGCTTGAGGAGGGCCGCGGCCGGCGCATGCTGATCTCGGGCGTCAACGCCCAGGTGCGCGACCGGGACGTGCACGCCCTGCTCGACGGCCCCGCCGAGCTCATCGCCTGCTGCGTGGACCTCGGCCGCCAGGCGGAGGACACGCTGGGCAACGCCTCCGAGACCGCCGCCTGGGCGGAGCGCAACGGCTTCAGCCGGCTGATCGTGGTGACCGACGACTATCACATGCCCCGCAGCCTGGCCGAGCTGCGCGTGGCCATGCCCGCCGCCCAGCTCATCGCCTACCCGGTGCAGACCGCGATCGCCGACGCCGGCGGCTGGCGCACCGATCCCGGCAAGGCCGCACGGCTGGGCGGGGAGTACGTGAAGTATCTCGTCATCCGCGCCCGCGAGGCTGTATTGGCGTCCGACCGAGACCCCGAGACGCCCCCCGCCGCATGATCCTCATCCGCTCCGTTCTTTACGTCGTGTGGCTCTACGGCGCGATGGCGTTCGCCGGCCTGCTGTGGCTGCCGCGCATGCTCACGGCGCCGAAAGACCGCGCGGAGCTGGGCGCGGGGCGCCTGTGGGCGCGGCTGACGGTGTGGGGCCTGCGCTGGATCGTGGGCGCGCGCGTGCAGTTCCGCGGGCTGGAGAAAATCCCCGCCGGCGCCTGCATCCTGGCGTGCAAGCACCAGTCGATGCTCGACACGCTGGTTCCGTTCCTGATGGTCGACAGCCCGGCCTTCGTGTTGAAGCAGGAGCTGCTCAACGCGCCGGTGCTGGGTTGGTATGCGCAGGCCATGGGCATGATCCCGATCGACCGCGAAGCGCACGCCAGCGCGCTGAAGAAGCTGATGCGCGCCGCGCGGCCCGCCCGCGACGCCGGACGCCAGATCGTGATCTTTCCCGAAGGCACCCGCCAGAACCCCGGCGTGCGCGGCGACTGGAAGCCCGGCGTCGCCGCCCTCTACCGGGACCTCGGCGTGCCGTGCGTGCCGGTGGCGCTCGACACCGGGCGGGTGTGGGCGGCGCGCGGCCTCATCCGCCGGCCTGGCGTGGCGACCTTCGAAGTGCTGGAGCCCATTCCCCCCGGCCTGTCGCGCGAGGCCTTCATGGAAACGCTCGTGACCCGGATCGAGTCAGCGTCAGAAGCGTTGTTGAAGCCGTGACGGCGGCGCGGGCCAAAGGTGAACCTGCATGAGCGCATCCACTCCCCGCCGGCTGGGCCTCTACATCCCGTGGGGGCTGTTTGCGCTCTTCTGCCTTGGCTGGACCGGGTACTGGTTCTTCGCGAAGGATGCAGGCGTGCGCGCCATCGACGCCGCCATAGCCCGCGCTGCGCAGGACGGCGTCGCGGCGGGCTACGGCAGCGTGCGCGCGAGCGGCTATCCCCTGCGCCTGACGCTGACCCTCACCGACGCGCACCTGACGTTGCCCGCGCCCGCGCTGCGCTTCGACGCGAAGGAACTGCCCGTCAGCATCAACCTGTCCAATCCGCGCCACGTGATCGCAGGCTTCGTGGAGGGCCTGAGCTGGCGTGACGGCGCCGGCCGCAAGCACACGCTCACCGCCGTCGAAGCGCAACTGAGCATGCGGGTGGACGATGCGGGCGGGCTGGCGCGCTTCTCGCTCGATCTCAAGGAGGCCCACATCGACAACGAGGGCGGGCCCTACACGAGAATCGGCGAACTGATGGTGCACCTGCGCCCCGATCCGCGCGACGCGACGGACGCCCAGCTCGTCGTCGACGCGTCCATCTGGGGCGGGCCCACGCCCTTCGCCGCGCTCAACGCCGTCTCGCCGTTCACGGCGTTCCGGCTGGCGGCGGCGGTCACGGACTACGAGAGCCTCGCCACCCGCACGCCGCTGCGATCATGGCGCGGCGCGCTGCGCGTGGAGCGCCTCGACGTGACGTACGCGGGCACGCGCGTCACCGGCGAGGGCGCGCTCGATCGCGACGCGGCGTTCCGGCCGGTGGGACGCCTTACGCTGCGGCCCGAGGGCGCAGCCCCCGTGGACCTGGTGGCGGGCGACGGCTGGTGGACGTTCGCGGGCCTGCGCGTGGCGCCGGCCCGCCCGCTCTACTCCGCCCCGCCCTGATCGCGGCCCCAGTTGGGGGCGGCGGTGTCCTGGCCCGCCTCGATCACTTCCCGGCGCACGCGGCGGGCGCGGCTGAACAGGTCGTGCAGCGCCGCGCCGTCGCCCCAGCGGATGGCGCGCTGCAGGGCGGCGAGATCTTCCGTGAAGCGGCCGAGAATTTCGAGCACCGCCTCGCGGTTGGCGAGGAAGACGTCCCGCCACATGGTGGGATCGGAGGCCGCCAGACGGGTGAAGTCCCGGAAGCCCCCGGCGGAGTACTTCACGATCTCGGACTCCGTCACCGTCTCCAGATCCTCCGCGGTGGCGACGATGTTGAAGGCGATGAGGTGCGGGACGTGGCTCGTGATGGCGAGGACGAGATCATGCCGGTCGGCGTCCATGATCTCGATGCGCGCGCCGAGCGCTTCCCAGAACGCCGAGAGCTTCGTCACGGCCTCGGCGTAGCCCGGGCGCGGATCGTCGAGCGGGGTGAGGATCGTCCAGCGGTTCTCAAACAGCGACGCGAAGCCCGCGTCCGGCCCGGATTGCTCCGTCCCCGCGATGGGGTGGCCCGGCACCACGAAGGCATGCGAGGGCGCGTGCGCGGCGAGGGCCTCGATGACGGCGCGCTTGGTGGACCCGACGTCGGACAGCACCGCGCCCTCGGAGAGCGCGCCGGCGACGTCGCCGGCGGCGGCGGCCATCGCGCCGATGGGCGTGGCGAGCACGACGAGGTCCGCCCCGGTCACGGCCTCGGCGGCGGTGTCGCACACCTCGCCCAGGCGCAGGGCCCGTGCGCGATCGCGCACGGCGGGGTCGGCGTCATGGAGACGGATAACGCTGCACGCGCCCTTCTCGCGAGCCGCGCGCGCCACCGACGACCCGATGAGGCCCACGCCGACGATGGCGACGGTGTGGAAGCTCACGACGATGCGCCCGGACGCCGCGCGCTCACGGCGCGAGGTCCGCGAAGGCCGCAAGCACGCCGTCGTTCTCCGCCGTCGTCCCGATGCTGAGACGCAGCGCGTCCGGCAGGCCGTAGGCCTTCAGCGCGCGAAGGATGAACCCGCGCGACCGGATGAAGGCGTCCGCCGCGTCCGCCTTGCCGGGCGGGAAATGGATCAGCAGGAAATTCGCCACGCTCTGCGTGACGCTGAACCCAAGCTTCTCCAGCGCCGCCGACACCCGCGCGAGTTCCGTCGCGTTGTGCGCGGCGGAGCGTTCCGCGAAGGCGACGTCCTCGATGGCGGCGACGCCCGCTTTCATCGCCACCGTGGAGACGTTGAAGGGCCCGCGCACGCGATTGAGCACGTCGATCACGCTGGCCGGCCCGTAGGCCCAGCCGAGCCGCAGCGCTGCGAGCCCGTGGATCTTGGAGAACGTGCGCGTCATCAGCACGTTGTCGAACTCCGACACGAGTTCGACGCCGGCGGCGTAGTCGTTCGTCTTCACATACTCCGCGTACGCCGCATCGAGCACGAGCAGCACATTGCCCGGCAGGCCCGCGTGCAGGCGGCGCACTTCCTGCACCGGCAGGTACGTGCCCGTGGGATTGTTGGGGTTGGCGAGGAAGACGATCTTGGTCTTGTCCGTCACCGCTGCAAGCATCGCGTCCACGTCGACGGTGAAGTCCCGGTCGGGCGCGCTGCGCACCACGGCGCCGGCGGCCTGCGCCACCAGCCGGTAGACGAGGAACGCATACTGCGACTGCACGATCTCGTCGCCGGGGGCGAGGTAGGCGCGGCCGAGCAGCTGGAAGATCTCGTCGGAGCCCGCGCCGCACACGATGCGGTCCGCGTCGAGGCCGTAGCGGTGCGCGATGGCCTGCCGCAAGGCCGCGGCGGCGCCGTCCGGATAGAGATGCAGCGCGTCCGCGGCCTCCGCGAACGCGCGCCTGGCCGCTTCGCTTGCGCCCAGAGGATTTTCGTTGGACGCCAGCTTCACGGGCCTGGCGACGCCGGGGATACGGGATTCGCCGCCCTTGTAGGGCTGAATGTCGAGAATGCCGGGGAGCGGCCGGGGCGCCATCTGTTCAAACCTTGCACGCATCAGACGCGCGCATAACTCCCCACCACGCGCAGGCCGTCGAGGCCCTTGCCCAGGATCGTCAGGCGCGGATCGTCGGGCGCGACGAACGTCTCGAACTGGATCAGCACCGTGGCGTTCGCGCGGGCGATCTCCTTGCCCGGAAGGGCCGCCTCGTTCAAGCCGCGCGTCAGCCGGTGATGGGGGTCGAAGGCGATGGCCACCGAAATGTCGCGCCCGGACGGCTCCAGCGGCGCGCCCCGGGTGAGGACGGCGGCCTCGGGATCGTGCCCGTCGTCCCGCATCGGCAGGACCGCGATCAGCAGCGTGTCGTGGAAGCGGCGCTCCGACAGGATGGGCCACCAGCTGCCCTGCCCGGACTTCGCCGGAAACGGCAGCACCGCGGCGGCGGCCGGCACATCCAACATGCGGTTGAGCGTTGCGCGGGCGTCCTCCAGCCGCGTGATCCGCGCGGCGGCGCCGAAATGACGCCGCGCCAGGTCGAACAGGCGCACATGGTCGCTCGCGCCGCCGGTGAACACCTCCACGCACTTCTGCCGCCGGGTGTTGTCGGCGATCAGCGCGCGCCAGACGTCGACGATGAGGGTGGGGTCAAGACCCGCCGGCGCCTGGGCGATGAGGCGGCGCAGGATCTGCGCCTCGCGCGCCGGGCGCAGCGGCGAGCCTTCCACGACGCCCTTCGCCGCCGCGATCCGGGCCGACAGGCCGGCGCGTTCGGCGATCAGCGCCAGCAGGCGATCGTCCACCGCGTCGATGGCGGCGCGCGCGGCGTCCAGCGCGGCGGCGGGCGTTTCGGTGGCGGGGGCTTCGGTCATGGTCGCAGAATCCTAGTGACCCCATGGAGCGGCGCCAATCAACCTTGGGAACTGTCTTCACTTGGGGAGGGGTGAAATGCGCGCGGACGGCGTGCTATCGAAGCATGATGACTCGCACGCCCGCCCCCCTGCGCTCCTGGTCGTCCGCCGGGGGCCTGCGCACCATCACGTTCGGGCCGGACCAGCCCCTGCACTTCTCCAACGGCGAAAAGCTCTCGCCGTTAACCATCGGCTACGAGACCTACGGCGAGCTGGCGGCGGACAAATCCAACGCCGTGCTGGTGTGTCACGCGCTGACGGGCGACCAGTACGTGGCCTCCTCCAACCCCGTCACCGGCCGGCCGGCGTGGTGGCCGCGCATCGTTGGGCCGGGCAAACCGATCGACACCAACCGCTTCTTCGTGATCTGCGCCAACGTGCTGGGCGGATGCATGGGCACCTCCGGGCCCGCCTCGTTCCATCACGACGGCCGCCCCTGGGGCCTGCGGTTCCCGGTGTTCACCGTCGCCGACATGGTGCGCGCGCAGGCCATGCTGGTGGAGGCGCTGGGCATCGAGGAACTGTTCTGCGTGATCGGCGGGTCCATCGGCGGCATGCAGGCGCTGCAGTGGGCGGCGGCGTATCCGAAGCGGGTGTTCGCCTGCGCGCCCATCGCCACCGCCGCGCGCCACAGCGCCCAGAACATCGCTTTCTACGAAGTGGGCCGCCAGGCCATCATGGCCGATCCCGACTGGCGCGGCGGCGACTACCTCCACGAGGGCGTGCGCCCCGCCAAGGGCCTCGCCGTGGCGCGGATGGCGGCGCACATCACCTACCTCTCGGAGAGCGCGCTGCACCGCAAGTTCGACCGCGCCCTGCAGGCGCGCGAGACGGTCTCCTTCGGGTTCGACGCGGACTTCCAGGTGGAAAGCTATCTGCGCCACCAGGGCCAGAGCTTCGTCGACCGGTTCGACGCCAACTCCTACCTCTACATCACGCGCGCGGTGGACTACTTCGACCTCGCGGCGGACTTCGGCGGCGCGCTGCCGCACGCGTTCGCGGACTCCTCGACGCGCTTCTGCGCGTTCTCGTTCTCCTCCGACTGGCATTACCCGCCCGACGGCGCCAAGCAGATCGTGCGCGCGCTCATCGCCGCCGGCTGCGAGGCGAGCTACGTGGAGGTGGACACCGACAAGGGCCACGACGCGTTCCTGCTGGAGGAGCCGGCCTTCGAACATGCGCTGGCGGGCTTCATCGACGCCGCCGCCGCCGCGCGCGGCCTGCCGGCGGGCGTGCGCAAGTGAAGAGCATCGCTCCATGACGCCCCCCCGCGCAGATTACGAAGTCATCGTCTCCCAGGTGCGCGCGCACGCGCGCGTGCTGGACGTCGGCTGCGGCGACGGCGCGCTGCTGCAACGGCTGATCCGGGAAAAGCAGGTCAAGGGCCGCGGCATGGAGCTGAGCCAAGCGGGCGTGAACGCGTGCGTGGGCAAGGGCCTGGCCGTGGTGCAGGGCGACGCCGACCGCGACCTGCAGTTCTTCCCGGACCGCAGCTTCGACTACGTGATCCTCTCCAAGACGATCCAGGCCGTGCATCGCCCCGGCGCGGTGCTCTCCGAGCTTGCGCGCATCGGCGACCGGGTAATCGTGTCACTGCCGAACTTCGGCCACTGGCGCACGCGGCTGTCGCTGCTGGTCCACGGCCGCATGCCCGTCAACGCCTCGCTACCCGCCGCGTGGCACGAGACGGAGAACATCCACCTGTGCACCGTGCGCGACTTCGCCGCCCTCTCCGAAAGCCTCGGCCTCATGGTGGAGCGCGCCTTCCCCATCAGCCGCGGCCACGCCGGCGCGCCGTTCGCCGCCACCCTGTGGCGCGCCAACTGGTTCGCGGAGGACGTGGTGTTCGTGCTGCGCGCGCGGGAGGCGCCGGCGCGGCCGATGGCGGAGGTGGTGCCGCTGCGGGCGTGAGGGAACGACACGCGCACCTTGAGGCGTCGCGAAGAGGCTAGAAGCAGCGGGTGGCGCAGAGGCGCACGGCTCGCTAGTGTCGAGATCTTAACGGAGGCCCCCATGGATCTCGGACTCAAGGGCAAGAAGGCGCTCATCCTGGGCGGGACGCGCGGCATCGGGCGCGCCATCGCGGAGACGCTGGCGACGGAGGGCGCGGACGTGGGCGTATGCGCGCGCAACGCCGATCAGGTGGCCGAGGCGGTGGCGGCGCTGAAAGCGCGCGGCGTCAACGCAACCGGCGCCAGCGTGGACATCATGGACGGGGCAGCACTCAAGGCATGGATCGCGGACGCCGGCGCCGCGCTCGGCGGCGTCGACATCCTCGTCTCCAACGCCGGCGCGATGGCGCAGGGCAACGATCCCGCTGCCTGGGAGCAGAACTTCCGGCTCGATGTGCTGGGCGCGGTGAACGCGTTCGACGCCGCCTACCCCCTCCTGTCCGACGCCGCGGCCCGCACGGGCGACGCGGCCTTCATCATCATCGCCTCCATCTCCGCGGCAGTGGCCGACCAGGCGGCGTCCTACGGACCGGTGAAGGCGTCCCTCATCCACATGGCCAAGGGGCTCGCGCGCCAGCACGCCAAGCGCGGCCTGCGCGTCAACGTCGTCTCGCCCGGCATGGTCTATTTCAAGGGCGGTGTGTGGCACATGGTGGAGGAGAACATGCCGGACTTCTTCAAACAGTCCATGGCGCGCAACCCCACCGGTCGCGCCGCGACGCCGCAGGAAGTGGCCAACGCCGCCGTGTTCCTGGCCAGCCCCGTCTCCAGCTACACCACCGGCGCCAATCTCATCGTGGACGGCGCGCTTTCGAACCGGGTGAACTTCTAGCGGCGCGCGCTCAATCGACGGCCGCGTCGTCGCGTTCGCCGGTGCGGATGCGGACGATGGAGTCGAGGTCGCCGACCCAGATCTTGCCGTCGCCGATCTTGCCGCTGCGGGCGGCGTCCGCCACCGCTTCCACGATGGCGTCGGCGCGGTCCGCGGGCGCCACGATCTCCAGCTTCATCTTCGGCAGCAGCTTCACGGCGTATTCGGCGCCGCGGTACACTTCCGTCTTGCCCTTCTGGCGGCCGAAACCGCGGACTTCCGTCACCGTCAGGCCCGTCGCGCCGGCCTCCTTCAGCGCGTCGAGCACGGGGTCGAGGCGCGACGGCTTGATGATGGCGGTGATCAGCTTCATGCCCGCAGTCAATCCGATGTGACGTTTTGGTGCAAGTGCGGTGCAGCACGCACGGGAGCCTTCGCCAGCAACACTTTCCGGCCGCCCTTCGCCGTCGCAGCATAGAGCCGCTTCACCGCCTCCATCAACACAAGCCCCCCGAAGGGCGCCCGCATGATCTCCCCGCCCCGCTCGAACGCATCGGCAAGCGCGGTGAACACCGGCCAGCCGACGGGCGGCGCGTGCAGCGCCACGGCCGAGGCCGTGGGCTCGAACATCGCCTCCGAGAGCAGCAGCGACAGCTGGCGGCGCGAGTACGGGCGGCCATGGCCGAAGGGCGTGGCGTCCACGCGCGCCCACAGGCCCGCGCGGTTGGCCGCGATCACCACAAGGCGTCCTTCCGGCGCCATCACGCGCCAGATCTCACGCAGTAGGAGACGGGGGCTTTCAGCCTCCTCCAGCGCGTGGATGACCACCACGCGGTCGAACACCGCGTCGGCGAAGGGCAGCCGCGCTTCCTCGCCGAGCACGGCGCCGCATGCGCCCGCCCCCGGCCATCGCTCCGCGCCCTGGGCCGCAGGCATGAAGGCGGCGGCGCGACGGGCGTCCCCGCGCAGCCCGTCGAGGTACGGCGGCGCGTAGCCGACGCCCAGCACGTCGAGCCCCGCGCACCCCGGCCACAGCGTCTCGATCCGGCGCATCACCGCCGTGCGGGCGACCTCGCCGAGACGGGAGCCGTAAAACCGTTGCAGCGCGAAGACGTCCACCCGCGTGGGCGGGGCGTGGGGAGCCTGCTCCGTCAGAGACCGAGCTTCTCGCGCATCTGCGCCTTCACTTCCGGCGACAGCTCGTCGACGCCGTCGATGAACTCGGCGGCGGCGCGGTCGTTCACGCCGGCGATGCGCACCAGGCCGCGACCTTCGCCGCCGGCGTCGTCGCCGTCCACATTGATGGAGACGCCGCTCGCCATGATCGCCACCCGGCCCTTGCCGTCGGTCCCGCCCGCCTCGTCGTCGCCGGCGACCTTGAGGGAGAACCCGGGCGCGGAAATGGCCACGCGCTCGGTGGGGGCGCCGTCGGCGTCGGCGGCGGCGAGCGCCGCCTGGCTCTCCCCGATCAGGCCGAGGGCCTCGGTGTCGTCGATCAACGTGGAGACGCCTTTGGTCACGCGGGCGGCGGCGGTGCGCCCGTCAGGACCCTTCACCAGGATCACCCGCGCGGCGTCGTCGCCCAGCACCTGCATGGACCATTCCTTGCCCGGCTCGGCGGCGTGCTCGCCGACGGAGGCCTCCACCGATTTCTCCACGAGCCGTGAACAGCCCGCGAGCGCGAGAACGGCGACGGCGGCGATGAGGGCGAGACGCATGGAACCTCCTGAGCGACGGGATGAGTGTAGCGCGTTCCCGCCATGAGCGCGATGCACCTGCCGGGCGGCGTGGATGCGGGCCTCAACGGTCGCGGTCGCGCTCGCGGCGGTGCTGGTCGACGGCGTCGTAGCAGCCGGCCTTGTCGCGGGCGTTGCGGTCGCAGTCGCCCCGGGCGCGATCGTCATAGGCGTCGTCCAGCAACGTCGCGCAGCCGGCCGTCAGGAATGCCGCCACCGCGATCACGATCCGTCGCATCGACCTGCTCCCGTCCTCAGCGTCCGCCCTCGTGCGCCGGCCGTCACGCCTTGAGGCGCCAGCCGGACCGGATCACCCACCAGCAAAGCGCCGAAAGTGCGACCGCGAACAGCACCGACACCACCGCCGCCACCACGATGGGGCCGTCCGGGGCCCCGATGAAGCCGTAGCGGAAGCCGTCGATGAGGAAGAACACCGGATTCCAATGGACGAAGGACCGGAACGGCTCCGGCAGCGCCGTCACCGAGTAGAACGTGCCCGAGAGGAAGGTGAGAGGGGTGACGACGAAGTTCGTGAAGGCGGCCAGGTGGTCGAACTTGTCGGCCCAAACCCCGCCCAGAAGCCCCATGGCCCCGAAAATGACCGAGGCGGTCAGCGTGAACAGGATGACCGCCCACCAGTGTTCGGGCGTGATGTCGGCGAACGGGGCCACCGCCACCGCCGAGCACAGCCCCACCAGCACCCCCCGCGCCGCGGCCCCGCCGATGAACGCGATGGTCAGCTCCAGCGCCGAGAGCGGCGGCATCAGGAAGTCCACGGCGTTGCCCTGGATCTTGGCGATGATGAGGGACGAGGAGGCGTTCTGGAACGCGTTGTTGATCACCCCCATCATGATGAGGCCGGGGGCGAGGAAGTCGATGTAGGGGACGTCGCCGATGGGCGCGCCCCGCCCGCCGAGGGCCAGCGCGAACACCGCGATGTAGAGAATGGTCATGATCAGGGGGGCGACGATCGTCTGCGCGGCCACCTTCCAGAATCGTTTCACTTCCCGTTCGAGCAGGGTCTGGAGGCCCAGCCAGTTCATCCCGGTGTAGCGCCGCGCCTGCGGCGGGCCTGCGAATGCGTCCATGGGCGTCTTCACCAATTCTTAACATTTGAAGGCGCCATTAACCATGACCGCCGGTGCATAAGCGGACGTCCGCCTTGGCCTGCAAAGGGATTTATGGGGTCGCCCGCCTGTGCACAACCGTGGAGCGATTCGGCGGTAACTGAACTAGGTATGGAGTAAAACAACTCTGTGACACACTACCGCTTGTGTCCCTCGCTTTTTTGGGTAGCATCCAGCCACGGACACGCTTGGCTGGCTTGTCCACCCCGGAAGATGGATCCGGGCGTTAGCAGAAGGGGCTGACCACCATGGGCTGGACTGACGAACGCGTCGAAACGTTAAAGAAACTCTGGACCGAGGGCCTCTCGGCCAGCCAGATCGCCAAGCAGCTGGGCGGCGTAACCCGCAACGCGGTGATCGGCAAGGTGCACCGTCTGGGCCTCGCCGGCCGCGCCACCCCGTCCCGCCCCGCCAAGCGCCCGCGTCCGGCGGCGCGTCCCCGGATCGTGTCGGCGGCCCCCGGCGGCGCGCTGGGCGTCCGCCCCCGCCCGCAGCACGCGCCCTACCTGGCGCTGGTGCCCCATCTGGACCCCCTCAAGGCCGAGGACGGCAGCGTGACCACCGTGCTCACGCTCTCCGACAGCGTCTGCAAGTGGCCGATCGGCGACCCCACGGACGCCACCTTCGCGTTCTGCGGCCGGGGCGCAGGCGCCGGCGGCCCCTACTGCGCCGACCACGCCCAGCTGGCCTTCCAGCCCCAGCAGCCGCGCCGCAAGAAGGCGTACGGCGAGCCGGACGAGCTGCGCCGGATGCTGCGCCACAGCGCCATGTAGGCGCGCCGGACGCGGACGCCGCAGACGGACACGATACGGAAAAGGCGGCCCGGGGGCCGCCTTTTTTGCTGTTTGGTCAATGGGCGGCGCGCGGACCGCCGGCCCGCGCCCCGGGCCTCCCCCTCCTCAGCCCAGCGGGGTGTTGGCCGCGCCGGCCTGGGTCTGGAAACGGTACATGGCCCGCTGGATGACCTTCGGCCACTGCAGCAGGGAGACCATGTGGGCGTACATCGGGCCCAGCGCGCCGTTGTCCTTCAGCCGCACGAACTGGTCGTTGGGCAGGTTGGTGAGCTTGTCCTCGTCGATGGCGAAGTACTCGGCGATCACCTGCTGCTCCTCCGTGCCGTCGGGGCGGCGGTTGGTGATCGTGACCGTCTTGGACTCAAAAAGGTTCAGCTCATTGATCAGCGCGATGAAGTTCTCCGTCGTGCGCCGGTGGCGCTCGAACTCCTTGCAGAACTCCATCGCCTCCTGGGTGTACTGGGAGGGCTCATTGCCGTTGAACAGCGGCACATCGGGGTTTTCGCCGATCATCGGGGCCGCGCGGTCCACGCACAGGACGAGACGGTCGCCGCTGCTGTCGGCGGCGAAGACGAACGGATAGCGCCGCGCAAACGCCGGCAGGTAGACCTCCGGATCCACCTCCCCGAGCGGGGAGACGAACACGTTCTCCCCCGAACGCGCGCCCATAACCGCCAGCGGCGTCTTGGTGGAGCCCGCGAAGATCACGGGATAGGAGCCCGCCGCCACGCCGAACTCGTTGACGGTGATCGGCACCACGTGGGCGCCCAGCAGGAACTGGAACGGGCGATCGACGCGCTTTACGCCCAGCCCCCGGTGCTTCTCCAGGGAGAGCGGCTCGGGCTGGCGGTAGAACATCACCTGACCGGACAGTTGCGGTTCGGCGCTCATGGGGGCTCCCTTGGGACGTCTTGAGAAGGCTTCGGCAGGAATCAGACGGCGCGGGTGAACCACGAAAGCGCGGCAGGGGCAACGGTCGCGGCGGTATTTCGGCCCTGCCGCCCTTGGGACGCCGGGGTCCAGCCGTCGCGATCAACTGTTGCGCCCGCAAGCGGCATGCTAGGAGCGCCGCAAGACACATCGACGACAAGATCAAGACACGACGGAGGAGCGGCGCGATGGCCATCGATCTGGACAAGGCCCTGTCCCTGCGCAGCACGGGCCAGGAGTTCACCTACACGGACCGGGACACCATGCTCTACGCCCTCGGCGTGGGTATGGGCGCCGACCCGATGAACCGCGACGAGCTGCCGTTCGTCTACGAAAACGGCCTCAAGGTGCTGCCGACGCAGGCCACGGTCATCGCCTTCACCGCCGGGCGCACCCTGGAGACGGGCATCAACTTCATGATGGTGGTCCACGGCGAGCAGCGCCTGACGGTGCACAAGCCCCTGCCGGACCGCGGCACGGTGATCACCGACTGGCGTCTCACGGACGTGATCGACAAGGGGGCCGGCAAGGGCGCGGTGCTGGTCGGCGAAACGGTGATGACCGAGAAGGCCACCGGCGACAAACTGGTGACGCTGGTCTCCTCCACCTTCGCGCGCGCCGACGGCGGCTTCGGCGGCCCGTCCGAAGGGGGCCCCCAGCCGCACCCGACGCCCACCCGCGCGCCCGACGCGGAGCTTGCGCTGCCCACTCGCCCGGACCAGGCCCTGCTCTACCGCCTCTCGGGCGACCGGAATCCGCTCCACTCCGACCCCGACCTCGCCAAGGCCGCCGGTTTCCCGCGCCCCATCCTGCACGGACTGTGCACCTACGGCGTCACCTGCCGCGCGGTGCTGCAGACGTATTGCGCCTTCGACCCCACCCGGATCGTGGGCCACGACGTGCGCTTCTCGTCGCCGGTGTTTCCCGGAGAAACCATCGTGACGCGGATGTGGAAGGACGGAAACATCGTCTCGTTCGAGGCCAGCGTGCTGGAGCGCCCGGGGGTGACGGTGATCAAGAACGGCAAGACGACGCTGGCGGGCTGACGCCGGCGGCGCCATACGGACCATCGACAAGGGGATTACGGCATGTGGAAGACTCTGGGCGCGGTCGCGCTCTCTGCGCTCGTTCTCGGGCTTGGCGGCTGCAACACCGACGCAACGCGCGAAAAGGCCCGCGTGGCCGCCGTCGCCGAACTCAAGACCCTGATGGACGACACCGCCACCATGGCGCTGAAGTTCTCGCCGGAGGGCGCCACGCAGCTGGCGGTGTCCGAGGAGATCGCGGGCGGCCGTTTCGCCAACCGCCTCTCCGACGCTTCGCCCGAGGGGCTGGCCGCCCAGGCGGCCGAGATCAAGGCCCTGATCGCGCGCTATGAGGCCATCGACCGCGCCGTGCTGACCGGGCAGGACGCGCTCTCCCACGACGTGGCGCTGACCGCGCTGAAAAACGCCGACGCCGGCACGGGCTTCGGCTACGGCAACTTCGGCTTCGGGGGCGCGCCCACGCCCTACGTCGTCAGCCAGCTCACCGGCGCCTACACGTACGTGCCGGATTTCCTCGACAGCCAGCACCCCATGAAGACGCTCCAGGACGCCGAGGACTACCTCGCGCGTCTTGACGCCTTCGCCACCGTGCTCGACCAGGAAACCGCCCGCATGCAGGCGGACGCCGCCAAGGGCGTCGTCCCGCCCACCTACGTGATCGACCGCACGCTGGAGCAGATGCGCCCGATGGCGTCCGCGGCGCCGCCGGCCACCACGCTGGTGCGCTCCATCCAGCGGCGCGCGCCGGCGGCCGAGGGCGTGACGCCCGCACAGGCCGCCGATCTCACCCGCCGCGCTATCACTGCGGTCCGCGACCGCGTGCAGCCTGCGCTGCGCCGCCAGATGGCGGCGGTGGAGGCGTTGAAGCCGCAGTCCACCGCCGACGCCGGCGCCTGGAAGCTGCCCGACGGCGAGAACTACTACCGCGTGGCGCTGACGGGGTGGACCACGTCCACGCTGACGCCCGACGAGATCCACCAGATGGGCCTCGACATCATCGCCCAGACCACCAAGGAAATGGACGAGGTGCTGAAGGCGCAGGGCCTGACGGAAGGCACCGTGGGCGCGCGCATCCAGCAGCTGTCGGCGACGCCCGCGCAGCTCTATCCCAACACCGAAGCCGGCAAGGCCCAGCTCCTGCAGGACCTGCAGGGCCAGGTGGACGCCATGCAGGCGCGCCTGCCCGAGCAATTCGGCGTGCTGCCGAAGGCGAAGGTGGAGATCAAGCGCGTGCCGGTGGAAATCGAGGCCGGAGCGCCGGGCGGGTACTACAACGTCCCCGCGCTCGATGGCTCGCGCCCGGGCTACTACTACATCAACCTTCGCAACACCGCGGAGTGGCCGCGGTTCACGCTGCCGACGCTGACGTACCACGAAGCGTCGCCCGGCCATCACTTCCAGCTCGCGCTCTCGCAGGAGTCGCCGGGGCTGCCGCTGCTGCGGTCCGCGATCCTCGGGTTCTCCGGCTACAGCGAAGGATGGGGCCTCTACGCCGAGCAGCTCGCCGACGAAATGGGCGTCTACAAGGACCGGCCGGTGGACCGGCTGGGCTACCTGCAGTCGATGGCGTTCCGCGCCGCCCGGCTGGTGGTGGACACCGGCCTGCACCACAAGAAATGGACCCGCGAGCAGGCCATCGACTACATGGTCTCCGTCACCGGCGATCAGCGCAGCTCGATCCAGACTGAGGTGGAGCGCTACATCGTGTGGCCCGGCCAGGCCTGCGCGTACATGGTGGGCCGCCAGACCATCAACCGCCTGCGCGATCGCGCCCGCACCGAACTGGCCGGCGACTACGACCAGCGCGCGTTCCACGACAAGATCCTGCTCGACGGCGGCACACCGCTTTCGGTGCTGGAGTCCAACATCGGCGCCTGGATCGCGGAGAAGAAGCCCAAGTAGCCCCCGGCGGGGACGCGCGCGCTGAATCGCGCCGGGCTGAATCGCGCTAGGACTTGAGGCATGATCAGACTGACCGCGCTTTCCGTCGTGCTGTTTCTCGTCGCGTGCGGCCCGAAGGCGCCGGCGCCGACGGACGCTTTCGACGGCTTCGTCGCCGACGCCACCCGCGACCTGGTGGCCGACAGCCCGGAGCTGGCGACGCGGGCGGGGCTGTCCGCCGATATCGCCGGCGCGGGCTTCGCCGCGCGCCTCGACGACCGCAGCCGCGAGGCGGTGGAGCGGCGGCGCGCCACCGCCCTGCGCCTCGACGCCCAGATGCGCGGCTTCGACGCCGCGGAGATGACGCCCGAACAGGCGGTGACGCACGCGGTGCTCACCCGTCAGTTCGCCGACGCCGCCGGCGGGGCCCGCTTCAGCTATGGGCGCTTCGACATCGAGGGCTTCAGCCCCTACGTCCTCAACCAGCTCGACAGCGCGTTCCTGACCCTGCCGGACTTCCTCGACGCACGCCATCGCATCGACAGCCTGCGCGACGCGGTGGACTACGTCGCCCGCCTCCGCGCCGCCGCTGACGCCATCGACGCCGAGACCGAGCGCGCGCGCGCCGACGCAGCCGCCGGCGTCATCCCGCCCGACTTCGTGATCGACCGAACGCTGGCGGCGCTCGACGCGATGAACGCCGCGCCGCCGGCTGCATGGACCTACGTCACCGCGCTGCAGCGCAAGCTGGAGGCGCTGACCGGACCGCTCGCGCCGCCGCCGCCGGACGCCAAGACGCCGCCGGCCCCGCCATCGCAGGACGTCGTGCGCGCGCGCGCGTTGCTGGCCCAGGCCGAGCGCATCGTCGCGACCCAGATCCTGCCGGCCCACCTGCGCGCCGCCGCGTTCCTGCGCAGCGTCCGCCCGCGCGCCGTCCACGACGCCGGCGTCATGCGCCTGCCCGACGGCGCGGCCTTCTACGCCGCGGCGCTCGCCCAGCAGACCACCACCGCGCTCCAGCCCGACCGCATCCACGCCCTGGGGCTGGAGCGGGTGGCTGCGCTCACCGCCGAGCTTGACGGCGCGCTGCGCGCGCAGGCGCTGACCGAAGGAACGCCCGGCGCAAGGCTCGCCGCGCTCACCGCCGATCCCCTCTTCCAGTACCCCGACAGCGACGAAGGCCGCGCCCAGCTGCTGGCCGACGTGGAGGCGCGCATCGCGCGCGTGATGACCGTGGCGGTGAACCAGTTCGGCGTCCTGCCGAAGGCGAAGCTGGAGGTGCGGCGCGTGCCCGTACCGCTCGAAGCCGCGCAAAGCGGCGCCTACTACGAAGCGCCCTCCCTCGATGGGACGCAGCCGGGCGTCTATTACATCAACCTGCGCAGCCTCGCGGAGATGACCAAGATCGACCTGCCCACGCAGGACTATCACGAAGGCGCGCCCGGCCATCACTTCCAGATCGCGCTGGCGCAGGAGCAGGACGGCCTGCCGCTCATCCGCCGCCTCACGGGGGCTACGGCCTACGCCGAAGGCTGGGGGCTCTACGCCGAACAGGTCGCCGACGAGATGGGCCTCTACGAGACCGATCCCATCGGCCGCATCGGCTATCTGCGCTGGCAACTCTGGCGGGCGGCGCGGCTCGTCGTGGACACGGGTCTCCACGCCAAGGGCTGGAGCCGCGAGGAGGCCATCGCCTACCTCATCGCCGTCACGGGCGACGCGCCCGGCGTGGCGGCCAGCGAGGTGGAACGCTACGCGGTGTGGCCGGGTCAGGCGTGCAGCTACGAGATCGGGCGCCTGGAGATCGAGCGCCTGCGGGAGAAGGCCCGCCGCGCGCTGGGGACGAAGTTCGAACTGAAGGGATTCCACGACGTGGTGCTGCTCAACGGGGCCGTGCCGCTGCCCGTGCTGGAGACGCTGGTGGACGGCTGGATCGCGCGCGAGGGCCGGGGAAAGAAATGACGGGCCCCGTCCCGCGCCCCGGTTCCGCCACGCTTTGAACCTTCGGGCGCCGGAAACCGCGCGGCTACACTGATGGCGGGCGCGGGAACATCCGAGACGTTGGGGAGAGAAACATGGTGGCCATGGTGCGCTTGAGCGGCTGGGTTGTCGCGGCCTTGCTGGTGGCGTCCTGCGCTGCGCCGCTCACCCAGGAGCCACCGCCGCCGCCGACAGTGCCCGCGCCGTCGCCGCCGCCTGCGCCACCGCCGCCCGTCATGCAGTCGCAGGACTTTCTCTCCCGCGGCCTCGCCGCATCGCGGAACGCGCCCAGCGCCCGCGCCTTCGGCGGCGTCGCGCCCATGCCGCGTGCGCCCGCTTACGATCCCGAGCGCGAGAACCGCGAGACCTACGCCAACACGCCCACGAACCCCGTCAAGGCCGTCGCCGCCGAACCTGTCTCCACGTTCTCCATCGACGTGGACACCACAAGCTACGCCAACGTGCGGCGCATGCTGAACGGCGGGACGCTGCCGCCGCGCGACGCCGTGCGGGTGGAGGAGCTCGTCAACTACTTCGACTACGACTATCCCGCGCCGCGCACGCGCGCCGAGCCGTTCGCCACCACGGTTGCGATCGCGCCGAGCCCGTGGGCGCGCGGCAAGACGCTTCTGCACATCGGCCTGCAAGGCTACGACGTGGCGCCGGCGGAGCGGCCGCCGCTCAACCTCGTGCTGCTGGTGGACGTCTCGGGCTCGATGAACCCGGAGAACCGCCTGCCGCTGGCGAAGAAGGCGTTCCGGCTGCTCGTCGACACGCTCCAGCCGCGCGACCGGGTGTCGATCGTGGTCTATGCGGGCGCCGCAGGCGCAGTGCTGGAACCCACGTCGGGGGCGGAGAAGCCGCGCATCCTCGCAGCACTCGACGCGTTGCAGGCCGGCGGCTCCACCGCGGGCGGCGAGGGCCTCGCGCTTGCCTACACGCTGGCGGAGCGCCACTTCAACCGCGCCGCCGTCAATCGCGTGATCATCGCCACGGACGGGGATTTCAACGTCGGCGTGACCAACCCCAGCGAGCTGGAGGGCTTCGTGGCCCGCAAGCGCGAGACGGGCGTCTACCTCTCCGTCCTGGGCTTTGGCGGCGGCAACTACAACGACGCGCTGATGCAGCGCCTTGCGCAGAAGGGCAACGGCGTGGCGGCGTACATCGACACGCTGGCGGAAGCGCGCAAGGTGCTGCACGATCAGGCGCAGTCCGCGCTGCTGCCCATCGCCGACGACGTGAAGATACAGGTGGAGTTCAATCCCGGCCGCGTCGCGGAGTATCGCCTCATCGGCTACGAGACGCGCGCGCTCAACCGGGAGGACTTCAACAACGACCGCGTGGACGCCGGCGAGATCGGCGCGGGCGCCAGCGTGACCGCCATCTACGAACTCACTGCGCCGGGCGGACGCACGCTCATCGATCCGCTGCGCTACCAGTCCGCGCGGCCGGCCGCCGCGCCCTCCGCCGAGATCGCCTTCGTGCGCATCCGCTGGAAGCCGCCGGGGTCTGCGACGTCTCGGTTGATCGAGCGGGCCGTGACGGACCGCGACGCCGTCGACCAGCTGGCGCGGGCGCCGGAGTCCACCCGCTTCGCCACCGCCGTGGCGGCGTACGGCCAGCTGCTGCGCGGCGATCCGTATCTCGACGCCGGCTACGGCTTCGACCAGGTGATCGACCTCGCGCAGGGCGCCAAGGGCGCCGACCCCTTCGGCTGGCGCACGGAATTCGTGCAGCTGGCCCGCGCCGCCAAGACCGCCGCGGCGCTGCGCGAGACGCCACAGGCGATGGCGCCGGAGCGCCCGGTTCCCGGCCCGCGCCCGCGCTGAAGCGGCGACGCTGCGACAGGGCTGGCCTCCATGCGCGCGCTGGCCCATGCTCGGCGCAAACGAGGAAACGCCATGGCCGACGATGCGGGACAACGCACCCAGACGATCACGTTCGACAGCCTGCGCCCGCCCTCCCCGTTCTTCACCGAGAGCCACGCGGCGTGGCGGCGCGAGTTGCGCAAGTTCGTCGACCGCGAGATCGCCCCGCACGTGGACGCGTGGGACGAGGCGGGGCTTGTGCCGCGCGAGGTGTTCCGCACCGCCGCCAAGTTCGGCCTCATCGGCGTGGGCTATCCCGAGCAGTACGGCGGCTGGACCGAGGGCGTGGACCGTTTCCACGGCATCGTGACGTCGGAGGAGATGGCGCGGCCGGGCGCCGGCGGCGTCTCGGCGGCGCTCATGGTGCACGGCATCGGGCTGCCGCCGATCCTCGCCATCGGCTCGGAGGCGATGAAGGCGGCCGTGGCGCCGGCGGTGCTGTCGGGGGAGAAACAGATCAGCCTCGCCATCACCGAGCCCTCCGGCGGATCGGACGTGGCCAACCTGCAGACGCGCGCCACCCGGCGCGGCGACCACTACGTGGTCGACGGCGCCAAGATGTTCATCACCGGGGGCATGACGTCCCACTTCGCCACCGTGGCGGTGCGCACGGGCGGTCCCGGCGCGGGCGGCGTCTCGCTGCTGCTCGTCGAACTCGACCGTCCCGGCGTCACGCGCACGCCGCTCAAGAAGCAGGGCTGGTGGGCGTCCGACACCGCCGCGCTCTACTTCGACGGCGTGGAGGTGCCGGTGGAGAACCTCATCGGCGAGGAGAACCGCGGGTTCGCGGGCGTGATGCTGAACTTCAACGGCGAGCGTCTGGGCATGGCGTCCGGATCACTGGCGTCCGCGCGGGCCTGCATCGAGGATGCGGCGGCGTGGGCGCAGGAGCGGCGGACGTTCGGCAAGCGGCTCGCCGATCACCAGGTCATCCGCCACAAGTTCGCGATGATGGTCCAGCGCGTGCGCGCCTCCACCGCCTGGCTCGACCTGTGCGCCTGGCGTGTCCAGAACGGGGAGACCCCCGTGCTCGATCTCTCGCTCCTCAAGGTGCAGGCGACGGAGACGCTCGAGTTCTGCGCCCGCGAGGCGAGCCAGATCCTCGGCGGCGCCGCGTACATGCGCGGTCAGCGGATAGAACGGATCTACCGCGAGGTGCGCGTAAACGCGATCGGCGGCGGCTCGGAAGAGATCATGCGCGACCTGGCGGCGCGCCAGCTGGGCGTGTGACCGGTTCATCGCCCGACGCTTTCTTGCCCCGCTTGCGGGGGAAGTCCCCGCGCAGCGGGGGATGGGGGCGGCCCTAGGCCATCCACAATCGTCCGCCAGACGCCATCGAGATCGCGGTACACGTCCATGTTCCCGACGCGGATCACGACCCACCCCTGACGCTGCAGCCACGACGTGCGCACTGCATCGCGGTCGCGCGCCTCGGCGCCGTGCGTGGCGCCATCGACCTCCACGACCAGCTTCGCCGCCACGCAGGCGAAGTCGGCGATGTACGGCCCGATGATGAACTGGCGGCGGAACTTCCAGCCCGTAGCGCGGCGCCGCAGCACCGACCAGAGGATCACTTCCGCATTCGTCATGGTCTGACGCAGCCTGCGAGCGTCGTCCCGCGATGCTTTCCGCACGTCCCCCAGAGCGTCCCCCAATACCGTCCCCCATCGTCTCGCGCCCGGCGGGCGCGATCCACTTCCCCCGCATGCGGGGGAAGAAAATCCATGCCTCACGCCACGGCGGCCTTCAGGCGGATCGGCGGGAAGAAGTGCACCACCTGGCCGGCGGCGACGGGGGCTTCTTCGGTTTCGGCGGGGCCGTCGTCGTTCATGATCGGGCGCAGCGCGTCCGCCAGATCGATCTCGGCGGCTTCGCGCTCGGCCCGTTCGGGGAAGGACAGGATCAGCACATGGGTGGCGCCCAGCAGCGTGGCCTCCTCCCAGCGTTCGTGGCCGGCCATCCGCACGGCGAGATTGGCGGTGCGCGACAGGAAGAGCGGCGTCCACTGGCGGCCGTTGAACGCGGGCCGCGCGAACGCGTAGACCGCAGGCCCTTCCGGGAACGCGCC
>JANRIM010000060.1:0-9061 GCA_033764865.1 Hyphomonadaceae bacterium | reverse complement strand
AGCCCGTCGAAACTCTCCGCCGCCACGGACACGATGAAGAGATCCACCCCGCCCCGCCCCTGCTCGGGATCGCCCATCAGCATGACGGTGTGTTCGCCCTCCAGCGCCTTGCGCAGCTTCTCCGCCTGGCGCCTCGCGTCGTCGATGACGAGGATGCGCCCGCCGAGGCCGTTGTCTTTCCAGACGTCGGCGTCGATGACGCCCATGCGCCGGCCGGACGCCTCGCGCGAGCGCAGCTCGTCGATCACCACCTTGTGACGGGCGAGGCTGCGCACGCGGGCAAGCAGCTGCACGTCGTCGAACGGCTTGGAGAGGAAATCCTCCGCACCGGCGGCGAGACCGCGCAGGCGATCCTCCCGCTGGTCGAGGGCGGTGATCATCACGACGGGAATATGGCGCGTCTCGGGATCGGCCTTCAGGCGCTGACAGGTCTCGAAGCCGTCCATGCCCGGCATCATCACGTCCAGCAGGATCATGTCCGGCTGTTCGCGCCAGGCCTTGTTGAGGGCCTCCTCGCCCCGGGAGGCCGTGATCACGTCGTAGTATTCTGCGCCGAGCTTTGCCTCCAGCAGCCGCAGGTTCGCCGGCACATCGTCCACCACGAGGATGCGCGCGCTCATGGCCTGGCGCCCCTAGCCCGCGTACTTGCGGACGGTGTCGAGGAAACTCTGCACGGAGATGGGCTTCGACAGGTAGGCCTCGCAGCCCTCCGCCCGGATGCGCTGCTCGTCGCCCCGCATCGCGAAGGCGGTGACGGCCACCACGGGGATGGCCTTCAGGTCCGCGTCGGCCTTCAGGCGCCTGGTGATGTCGAGGCCCGAGATTTCGGGCAGCTGGATGTCCATGATGATGAGGTCGGGGCGATGCTCGCGGACGAGCTCCACCACGCCCTTGCCGTCGCGCGTCTTGATCGTCCGGTAGCCGAATGCTTCCAGGAGATCGTTGAAGAGCTTCATGTTGAGCTCGTTGTCTTCAACGATCATGACGGTCTTGGTCATGGCGCGGCCCGCGGAACGCGGCTCTCCCAACGGACGGCGGAGGCTGTCCCACCTGCGGGTGTGCTTAAGGCCAATGGTTTAATCAAGCCTTGCTCCGCACCCGGAGCGGGTAAGGGTTTTGGGATGAGGATCGGGATCGACCTGGGCGGCACCAAGATTGAGGGCATCGCCATCGACGGGGCGGGCGTGGAGCGGGCGCGCCTTCGGACGCCCACCCCACCGTCCTACGACGCCACGATCGGGGCCTTGGGAGCGTTGGTCTCGGCGCTGGAGGCGCAAGCTGGCGCCGCGGTGCGGGCCGTGGGCGTGGGTATGCCGGGCTCGATCTCGCCGGCCACGGGCCTCGCGCGGAACGGCAACTCCACGTGGCTCAACGGGCGCCCGTTCGACCGGGACCTGCAGTCGGCGCTGGGCAGGCCGGTGCGGGTCGCCAACGACGCGAACTGCTTTGCCCTTTCGGAGGCGACGGACGGGGCCGCGGCGGGCGCGGGCATTGTGTTCGGGGTCATCCTTGGCACCGGATGCGGCGGGGGCCTCGTTGTGGACGGCCGGGTGCGGGACGGCGCCGCCGGCGTCGCCGGTGAGTGGGGCCACAACCCCTTGCCGTGGGCCACCCCGGCGGAAACGGAGATCGCGCCCTGCTGGTGCGGCCGGCGCGGTTGCATGGAGACGTGGGTGTCGGGCCCCGCCATAGCGCGCGATCACGTACGCGCGGGCGCCGGCGCGATGACGGCCCGAGAGATCGCCGCCGCCGCGGAGGCCGGCGACGCCGCCGCCGTCGCGACGCTGGCGCGCTGGGCCGACCGGCTGGCGCGGGGGCTCGCGGTGGTGATCAACCTGCTCGATCCAGATGTCATCGTGTTCGGAGGCGGGGTCTCGCAGATCGGCGCGCTCTACCGCGACGTGCCGCCCCTGCTCAGCCGCTACGTGTTCTCCGACGTGGTCGCCACGAAGCTCGCGCCCAACCGGCACGGCGACTCCAGCGGCGTGCGCGGGGCGGCATGGCTCTGGCGCACGGAGGACTTGAAGTGACGGAAGCGGCGGCTTCCGGTCCGAAAGCGCGCAGGGGAGCGCGCGGTCCATGGTGATCGACGCGCTGTGCCGCGATTGCGCCTCGCCGGTGACGGCGGAGGCGTGCGCCGCGTGCGGCGGCGATCGCGTCGTTCGCCATGATGAACTGGCGGCGCTGTCCATCGCGCATCTCGATTGCGACGCCTTCTACGCCCAGATCGAGAAGCGCGACGATCCCACGCTGGCGGCGCGCCCCGTGATCGTGGGCGGCGGGAAGCGGGGCGTGGTGTCCACCTGCTGCTACGTGGCGCGCGCGTTCGGCGTGCGGTCGGCGATGCCGATGTTCAAGGCGCTGGCGCTGTGCCCGCAGGCCGCCGTGGTCAAGCCCGACATGGCCAAGTACGTGGCGGTGGGGCGGGCGGTGCGCGCGATGATGGCCGACCTCACCCCGCAGGTGGAGCCGATCTCCATCGACGAGGCCTTCCTCGATCTCTCCGGTTCCGAGGCGCTGCATGGCGGCCCGCCGGCGCAGACGCTGGTGAAGCTGCAGGCGCGCATCGAGGCGACGCTCGACCTGACGGTGTCCATCGGCCTGTCGTTCAACAAGTTCCTGGCCAAGACCGCCTCCGACCTCGACAAACCGCGCGGGTTTTCCGTCATCGGCAAGGCGCAGGCGCTGGACTTCCTGGCGCCCCGCGCGGTGGGCACCCTGCCGGGCGTCGGCCCCGCGGGCGCAGCATCCCTTGAACGTGCGGGCCTGCGCCGCATCGGCGACATCCGCGCCGCCGGACGCCGGACGATGATCCAGACGTTCGGCGACTGGGGCGACCACCTCTGGGCGCTCTCCAACGCCAACGATCCGCGCCGCGTCGACCCCGAGGGCGAACGCAAGAGCATCTCCGCAGAGACCACCTTCAACGAGAACATCGCAGACCGCGAAGCCCTGGAGGACATCCTGTGGCTGCTCTGCGAGAAGGTGGCCGCCCGCGCGCGCGCCGCCGACGCGGCGGGCCGCACGGTGACGCTGAAACTGAGGCGCACGGACTTCCGCATCGTGACGCGCCGGCGCACGCTGGGGGAGCCCACCCTGCTTGCCCACCGGCTGTTCGAGGCGGGGCGGGCGCTGCTGACTGGGGAGCCGGCCATCCCCTACCGGTTGATCGGCATCGGTCTCTCCGATCTTTGCGACGCGAGCCTTGCTGACAAGGGCGACCTGATGGACGCAGACACGCCCAGGCGCGCGGCCGCGGAGGCGGCGGTGGCGAAGGCGCGCGCGAAGTTCGGCCCGGGCGCGGTGGTGACGGGTCGCGGGCTGAAGGCCGAGGACGAGTGAGCGATCCGCGCTTTGAGGGCTGCGAACCTCCGCACCGCCTTCCGTCCGCATCATCCGCTCAGGCGGGCGAGGGCGGCTCCCACCCCGGCGGCGCGAGCGTGAAGCCGGCGAACCGGAAGCCCGGCGCCACCACGCAGCTCACCAGCGTCCAGTCCCCGCCGGCCGCGTCAGATTGGATCCTCGCCGCCTGCCAGGCGCCCGCGGGCACGACGACCTGCGGGTACTGTCCGCCCAGCACGTCGGGCCCCATCGTCAGCGTGAAGGGCAGCGCGTTGTCGTACGCGACGGACAGCGCCAGCGGCGCGCCCGCGTGCCAGAGCCAGAACTCCACCGCGTCCACCTTGTGCCAATGCGACGCCTCCCCGGCCTGCAGCAGGAAGTAGATCGCCGTGGACCGCGCACGCCCATCCACGATCTCGTCGCGGAACGTCTCCACATAATGCCCACCCTCGGGGTGCGGCTTCATGCGGAGGGCGGTGATGAGATCGGCTGCGGTGGTGGTCGGCGTGATCATGACGCCAACGTATCATTGCCGGAGGCTTGCGACACCGCACCGCGCCACGCGATAAGCGAGCAGCTGAAGGACCACCCCATGCCCGCCATCGAAGCCCGCCTCGCCGAACTCGGCATCGCCCTGCCCACGCCGGTTCCGCCGATCGCGTCCTACGTGCCGTTCGTGGAGGTGGGCGGGCTTGTCCACATATCCGGGCAGGTCAGCGTCGACGCCTCCGGCGGCGTGAAAGGCAAGCTCGGCGCGCCGCTCACGCTTGAGCAGGGCCAGGCGGCGGCGCGGCTGTGCGGGCTGAACCTGCTGGCGCAACTGAAGGCCGCCTGCAAGGGCGATCTCGACCGCGTGATCCGCGCCGTGAAGCTGGCCGGGTTCGTCAACGTCGCGCCGCACTTCGACGAGATCCCGAAGGTGATCAACGGCTGCTCGGACCTCATGGTCGATGTGCTGGGCGAGGCCGGACGCCATGCGCGGTCGGCCATCGGCGTGGCCAATCTGCCGATGGGGTTCGCGGTGGAGGTGGACGCGGTGTTCGCCATCGCTACATAATCGGCCATGGCCGACGGGACGCGAGACACGGTGACGATCACGCTGGCCGCAGGGCTTCTCGGCGTCGATCGGGCCGCATGGGATGCGCTGGCCAACCCACCGGGCGAACGGTTCGACCCCTTCATCACGTGGGATTTTCTGGAGGCGCTTGAGGCCGCCGGCTGCGTCGGCGCGGGCACGGGCTGGACGCCGCGCCACGTTCTGGCGCACGACGCGCAGGGCTGCCTCGTGGGCGCCATGCCGCTCTACGTGAAGACCCACTCCATGGGCGAATATGTCTTCGATCACGCCTGGGCGGACGCCATGCGCCGCGCCGGCGGGCTCTATTATCCCAAGCTCCAGTGCGCCGCACCGTTCACGCCCGTCACGGGGCGGCGCATCCTTGCGCGCGATCCCGCCGTGGCGGACGCGCTGGCCATGGGCGCCGTGGACGCCGTACCCGTCACGCGCGCCTCCTCGCTGCACGTCACCTTCCCCACCGAAGCGGAGTGGACGCGGCTGGGCGCGCTGGGATTCCTGCGACGCACGGGCGTGCAGTTCCACTGGACCAATGCAGGCTATTCAAGCTTCGCCGATTTCCTCGGCGCGCTTTCCTCCAGCAAGCGCAAGACCATCCGCCGTGAGCGGGAACGCGCGGTGGAGGGTCTCACCGTGCGATGCCTGGAAGGCGACGCCATCACGACCACGCACTGGGACTTCTTTTTCCGCTGCTACATGGACACCGGCGCCCGCAAGTGGGGCCAGCCCTATCTGAACCGCGACTTCTTCACCCAACTCGCCACGCGCATGGGCGACCGGTGCGCGCTTTTCCTCGCCGAGCGGGATGGGAGGCCCGTCGCGAGCGCGCTCAACCTCATCGGGTCGGACACGCTTTACGGCCGCTATTGGGGATGCGTGGAGGATGTGCAGTTCCTGCACTTTGAGCTCTGCTACTACCAGGCCATGGACTTCGCGATCGCACGCGGTCTCGCCCGCGTGGAGGCGGGCGCACAGGGCGAGCACAAGCTCCTGCGGGGCTACGCGCCGGTGACGACGTACTCCGCCCACTGGATCGCCCACCCGGGGCTGCGCAACGCAGTGGCGCACTACCTGGAGACCGAGCGCCCGGCCGTGGCGCATGAAATCGAAGCGCTGGCCGAGCATACGCCGTTCCGAAAGGGGGAAACGCCATGAGCCTGCACGGCGCCTACGATCCATCCAACATTTTCGCCAAGATCCTGCGCGGCGAGGCGCCATGCGCGCGCGTGTTCGAGGACGATGTGGCGCTGGCGTTCATGGACGTCTTTCCGCAGGTCACCGGCCACACGCTGGTGATCCCGAAGCTGGCGGCGCGCACCATCCTGGACTTCCCGCCAGACGCCTTCGGTCCCTTCATGACGCGTGTACACACCGTGGCGCGCGCGGTGGAGAAAGCGCTGGCGCCGGATGGCGTGATGCTGATGCAGTTGAACGGTGCGCCCGCGGGCCAGACCGTTTTCCACTGCCATTTTCACATCCTGCCGCGCAGCGAGGGCGAGGCGATGAAGGGCCACGGCAAGGCGTCCATGGCCGACATCGGCGAGCTCAATACGCTGGCCGCAAGGATCGCCGCCGCGCTCTAGCGGCGCGCCTTGATGGTTCGCCCGTCGCCGGCCTGGAGCACCAGGGCGCCCGTGTCGTCGAACGCGTAGCCCGTGACGGCGCCCAACACTTCGAGAAACGCCCGCTCCTGGATCATGAGCGGCGGCGGGCACATCATCCGCGTGGATCCCAGCGCAGAGAACGTAAGGCTTTCGCCGGTGAGCGTGTAGGCGCCGAAGTAGCGATTGCAGGAGGCTCTGCCGCTCACGCGGCCGTCCTCGCCAAACTGCACCGTTGCGCGCGCGCCGTCGACGACGCCGCCGCCGGCGATATCTTCCACGACCCATTCAGCGCCTACCAGCATGGCCTTCGCCTCCCCGCCGCACCCTGCGTAGCGCACGCCGTCCACGGTGACGACCACTGTCTGCGGCCGCGTGGCGCCGGACATGTCGTCCACGCACACGCGCGGCGTGACAGTCGCGTGCAAGACCCGCCCGCCTGCCGCCACGGCGTACGCCAGGCCTTCGCCACTCGCCACCGGCACCGGCGCCGCCGCTTCCAGGCGTGCAGCGGGGTCGGGCGTGTCGAAGACAAGTCGGCCTGCATCGATGGTCAGCGACCAGAACGGCTCGTTGCCGGACGCACGCAGCGCCGCGGGCGCGGCGCCGGCCTTCACGCACTCCGGAAGGTCCTTTCCCGCGAGCGTCAACAACGCGCGATCGCCCTTGCTCCAGAGCACGGTGGCGGGATCGCCGGCAACGACGTAGCGCGCGCCCGAGCCTGCGGGCGTGCGCTCCAGCGCGTACCGAACGCCGCCCACCTCCAGTGTCATCCCATCGCCCTGCATGCCCACGAGGATCGCGGTGTCTCCACACTGCATCGGCGTTGCGAACGCCAGCGGCGCGACCACCGGGGGAACCACAGCCACCGGCGCCGTCGGCGGCGTTGGGTCGTGCGCGCACGCGATCGCCAAAAGGCCAAGCGCGATCGCCATCATCGGAGACAGACGTGTCATGGCGTGTTCCTTCCTGCGCCGTCGTGTCCGGGGCGGAGACGGTTCCCTTTGAGGAACTTTACACCATGGGCGGGCCTGCGCGCGACGGCGCTCGCTTTTCGGGTATGGGCGATGTTCGCACCCTCTTTTCGTTCATCCGCGCACGATCGACGCACGTATCGCGCCATGGCCGCCTCCGGTCCGTCGAAGAGAGACAGTTCCATGTTTTCATTGAGATCATTTGCGGTGGCAGGTTCCCTGCTCGCCATCGCCTCGCCTGCCCATGCGCAGACGACGGCGCAAGACTGGGCAGGCCCATACGTCGGCGGCCATCTGGGGTACACCGTGCTCAACGAGGATGAGGACGAGCGCATCGGCTTCGATGCGAACCGCGACGGCGCCTTCAACGATACGGTGCGCAACGCAGCGGGCGCCGATGTCTTTTCCCCCGGGTTCTGTGATGGAGCCAACCGCGGAAACAGCGCTGCGGGCGGATGCACCGAAGACGACGGCGCCGCCGACGTCGGGCTGCGCGCGGGGTACGACTGGGAGTACAACGGCCTCGTTCTCGGCGTGGTGGGCGAGGTTGCGTTCGCCAACATCAACGATGACGCCACCGCCTTCACGACGACGCCGGCGGGCTATTCGTTCAAACGCTCGATCGACACCCTCTATGCGCTGCGCGGGCGTGTGGGCGCGCCGGTGTTCGGCTCGTACCTCGCGTACGGCACGGCGGGCATTGCGTTCGCCGACATCGAGCGCACATTCAGCACCACCAACGGCCTCAACAGTTTCACGCCGCGCGGCGGGGATGACGGTCAGGGCTATCAGGTAGGCGCTGGCGTCGAGCGAAAGATCGCCGACAGCCCCTTCGCCATCGGTGCGGAGTATCTCTACACCTCGCTCGACGACGAGGGCTATGTGGTCAATTTCGGACGCGGCGGCGCCGCCGCCAACCATCCCTTCGTCCTGGTGGACGCGGGCGGCACGGACGCGCGCCGCACCGATGACACCTTCGACCTGCACTCCGTGCGCGTGACGGCCACGTACCGCTTCGGCCGCTGAGGGGACGATCAAGAACCATGCGACGGCGCGATCGTTTAGGGCGCGCCGTCGTGTGCTTCGCCGCGCGCGGTGGGCGTAGGCTTGCAGGGAACGCGACGTACGGCCTACCCGCGCGAAACAACGAAAAAGGGCGACCTTTTGAGGTCGCCCTTTTCTTTGTGCGGTATGCCGACGGGACGGCGCTGGTCTACGCCAGTTCCTTCGGCTTTTGCGCCTCGTCCTTCGGGCGCGTCTCCTGGATGTACTCGAATGCGAGCTTGTCGGGGTCGGTCTTGTCGATGTCGACCTTGACGATTCCGCCGTCCTTCAGCTTCCCGAAGAGGAGTTCGTCCGCCATCGGCTTCTTGACGTGCTCGGCGATCACCCGCGCGAGCGGGCGCGCGCCGAACGCCTCGTCATAGCCGCGCTTCACGATCCAGTCCGCCGCCGCGTCCGTCATCTCGACCTGCACGTGACGCTCCGAGAGCTGCGCCTCCAGCTGGATGACGAACTTCTGGACGACGTTGCGAACGATCTCCGGCGCCAGCGACGCGAAGGGGATCACCGCGTCGAGCCGGTTGCGGAACTCCGGCGTGAAGAGGCGCTTGATGGCCTCCTCGTTCTCGTGATCCTTCTTGCCGGCACCGAAACCGATGGACATTTTCGAGGCGTCCGCCGCCCCGGCGTTGGTGGTCATGATCAGGATGACGTTCCTGAAGTCGACCTTCTTGCCGTTGGCGTCCGTCAGCGTGCCGTGATCCATGACCTGCAGCAGGATGTTGAACAGGTCCGGGTGCGCCTTCTCGATCTCATCGAGCAGCAGCACGGAGTGCGGATGCTGGTCGATGCCGTCGGTGAGCAGGCCGCCCTGATCGTAGCCCACATAGCCGGGAGGTGCGCCGATGAGGCGGCTCACGGTGTGACGCTCCATGTACTCCGACATGTCGAAGCGCACGAACTGAACGCCTAGGTTTTCCGCCAATTGCTTGGCCAATTCGGTTTTGCCGACGCCCGTGGGCCCAGCAAACAGGAAGCTTGCGATTGGCTTGTCTGGGTGACCCAAG
>JANRIM010000052.1:0-55407 GCA_033764865.1 Hyphomonadaceae bacterium | reverse complement strand
CCGCACACCGTGCACGCAAGCCCGTAGGCGGCGTAGAATGGAGTTTCGAAGTCATGGATGCAGATCAGGTGGTCGACGGTGGCGGCCAACGTACGCGCACGCCCCGGTCTCGACGCCCAGACCTGCGGCCCGATGTACTTGATGAGGCGCGCCCGTTGCCCCCGTCGCCGGAGCCGCTGCGCGACGCGCAGCGTGAATCCCCATGAGTCGATCAGCACCACTGCATCGGGATCGAAGGCGGCGGCGGCGTCCGCCGTCCCGTCCGCCAGCTTGATCACGCGCGGGTATGCCTTCAGCCCGTCGACAAGGCCCAACACCGCAAGCCCGCCGATATCGATCGCGCTCGCGACGCCGCGCGCCGCCATGGCCGCGCCCCCGACTCCGGCGAAAGCGCAATCGGGCCGCCGCGACCGCAGCGCATCGACCAAATCAGCGCCCAGCTGATCGCCCGAGGCCTCCGCCGCCACGATGAACACGCGGGACAGCGTCATGTGTCCGCCGGATCGAAACCCATCACGAAGAGGCCCAGCGCATTGGCGCGCGCGATCACCGCATCGCAATCAACGATCAATGCGCCCCCCGCCTCGATGGCTATGCCGCACAGGCCCGCCGCCGCCGCGCCTTCCAGCGTGGACAGCCCGATTGTCGGCAGGTCGATGCGGCGGTCCTGGACAGGCTTCGCGCGTTTGACCAGCACGCCGCGTCGCGCATCGGCGCGCCCGCGCACGGCCTCCGGCAGAGAAGCGACCCGCGCGAGCATGGCGTCCGTGCCCTCCGCCGCTTCCAGCGCCAAAGCGAAGCCGTCGCAGACAACCGCACCCTGACCCACATCCCACGCGCCCAGCGCGCCGGCGATGGCGGCGGCCTTGACGACATCCGCGCGCGCGGCGTCATCGGGCGCGATTGCGCCGAGGACACCCTTGGGCGCCAACAGGTCGCCGAGCACCGTTTCCGGCCCGACGACCGTGAACCCTTCGCGCTCGAACTCCTCGAGAATGGCGCGCATGAGCGCGTCGTCGCCCCGTCGGGCGGCGGCGAGAACTTTCGGCAACATCAGCGTGGCGCGGGCGTCGAGCCTCAGCGTCTTGAAGTCCGGTCGGCGCACAAGACCTGCGAACGTGACGGCGTCGCAACCACCGTCCTTGAGCGCCTTGAACCTGGCGCCCATTTCGCCAAGACCGAAGGTGGCTCCCGGGTGCGCGTCTAGCGCCGGGTCCGCCATGCCTGCGATGCGGGCCACGAAATAAGGCCGGCCCGTGGCCGCGCACTGTGCAGCCAAACGGACGGGAAGATCGCCCGCGCCGGCAACTATGGCGAGCTTCGAGCCCGCCGACATCAGGCTTTGGGCATGCACAACGGGCGCTGCGCGTCCGCACGGATGAAGGCGACGATTTCCTGGACGAGCGGCTCGTGCGCGTAGGTTTCGGCAACGTCGTCCAGACGCTCCTGGAAGGTGCCCTCCTCCGCGAAAAGCAGCCGATAGGCGGCGCGAAGGTCATGCACTGCTTCCCGGGAAAACCCGCGCCGCTTGAGCCCCACCACGTTAAGGCCCGCAAGCGACGCGTGGTTGCCGAACACGGAGCCATAGGGGATGACGTCGGCGACCACCGCAGCCAAACCGCCCACGAACGCGTGGCGGCCGATGCGGCCGTGCTGGTGCATCGCCGACAGGCCGCCCATGATCACATGATCGCCTACCTGCACGTGACCGCCCAGCGTGGCACCCTGCGCGAAGATCACGCCAGAGCCAACTACGCAATCGTGGGCGACATGGCTCTGCGCCATGAAGAACCCGTCGTCGCCGACGATGGTCGTCCCGCGCCCGCGCACGGTGCCGCGGTGCATCGAGACATGCTCGCGGATGGTGTTGCGGGCCCCGATCACCAGTGTGGTGGGCTCACCTTTGTAGGAGGTGTCCTGCGCCGGCTGCCCGAGCGTGGCGTAGGGGTGCACCACTGTGCCTTCGCCGATGGCCGTCTCTCGTTCGATGAACACGTGGGCCACAAGCCGTACGCCCGCCGCAAGCCGCACGTTGGGGCCGACGATGCAGTATGGGCCGATCTGCGCCTCGCCGTGGATCTCGGCGCTCGGATCGACAAGGGCGGTGGGATGAACGCCAGTGCTCATTGAGGGCCCAGCTCCACCTTCATGGCGGCGAATTCCGCTTCGGCCGCCAGGTCGCCGTTCACTTCCGCCCGCCCGCGAAACTTGAAGATGTTCCGCCGCGCGAAAAGCACCTCCACGGGCATTTCCAGCACGTCGCCCGGGCGCACGGGCCGGCGGAAACGGGCGTTGTCCACGCTCATGAAGAGGATCGTGTTCTTCGTGACGTCGACATCGAGCGATCGCGACATGAGGACGGCGCCGGTCTGCGCCATCGCTTCGATCTGCAGCACGCCGGGCATGACCGGCTCATGGGGGAAATGCCCCGGGAAGTACGGCTCATTGATCGTCACGCACTTGATCCCGCGGATGGACTTGGACGCCACGTAATCCACCGCGCGGTCCACCAGCAGAAAAGGATACCGGTGCGGCAGTCGGCGCAGGATTTCGGCGATGTCGATGGTTTCCGCCGCCGCCCCTTGGAGTTCAGTCGCCATCACGCTTTCCGATCGCGCGGCTGAGCCAAGCCGTTTCGCGCAGCCACTGACGCACGGGCTTGGCGGGATAGCCAGCCCAGGTTTCACCTGCCGGAACGTCATGCATGACCGCGGACCCCGCGGCAAGCATCGCCCCTTTGCCGATGGCGCGGTGATCTGCGATGCCGACACGCCCACCCATCATCACCCCGTCGCCCACCTGGGTGGAGCCCGAGATGCCGCCGAACGCGGCGATCACGGCGCCACGCCCGATCGTGACGTTGTGGGCGATCTGGCAAAGGTTATCGATCTTGGCCCCCTCGGCGATCACCGTATCGCCGAACAGGCCGCGATCCACCGTGGCGCACGCCCCGATCGAGGCGCCGTCCTGGATGATGGCGCGGCCGAAGTGGGGAACGTCCACAGTCCCGCGGGCGTCGCCGGCCACGCCAAATCCCGTCTGGCCGATCCGGGCGCCGGCGAGGATCGACACGTCGTCGCCCACAAGCGCGCAGACGATGGAAGCCCCCGGGCCCACCTTCGTCCGCCGACCGATCGTCACGCCCGGTCCGATCACCGCATTCGGGCCGATCACCGCGCCTGCGCCAATCATGGCCCCAGGCCCCACGACGACGCCCGGCGCCAGCGCCGCACCGTCCTCGATGACGGCGTCCCGGGAAACAGGCGCGCCGTCGGTCTGGAACGGTCGCTCGCTTGCAAGCTTGGTCGCGACGCGGGCGAAATGGGCCCGCGGTTCGGCCGCGAGCATCAGCACAGCGTCGGGGGGCGCAAGGCCCGCAGCCTTGGGCCGCAGGACAAGGACGCCGGCCCGCGTGGCCGGCGGCGCGCCCTTTCCGTCAAAGTAGGCCAGATCGTCGACGCCGGCGCTCTCCAGCGAGGCGGCGCCCAATACCGCGCGCGCAGGATCGCCCACGACCTCCGCGCCGTCCGCGAGGGCGCTGACGGGCAGAGGGCCGTGGAGACGGTAGAAGCGCGGATCGATCATCGGCGGATACTGCGCCTGTCCGCGCCGACGGTCACTTCTTCTGGTTGGCCTTGGCCTGCCCCGGCGCGCCCTCGGGCGGCGCAATAGTGACGGGCGTCCACACGGGCTGCGGCGCGCGCGGGTGGGCCGCGTTGAAGCGCGTCGTGGCCTCCTGCGTGATTTCGATGCTCGGGTTGGCCTTGGCGATCTGGGTCTGGTCAAGGACGACCACAGCCCCCCGTTGGGTCATGATCTGACCGACGATGGGATCAAGCAGCAGCAGCAGCTGGCGGTCCGCGGCCTCGGTCGTCGCCTGCACGGAGTACTGGAACAGCTGCTGCTTCTGCTGGAGGTCCCGCTCCCGGCGCACCTGAGTTTCCACGCGCCCTTTCAGGCCGGCGTCCGCCATGATCTGGGCTTCGGTCTTTCCCTGCATGAGGGGTTGGAGATTGCGCGCCTCGGTTTGCAACGCCGTCGCGGCCGCCTGGTTCTGGGTGCGGAATTCCGTGGTCTTTTGTTCGACGAGCGTCTTGACCTTCGTGGTCATGTCCGCCCACGCCGGCGCGTCCTGGCGCACCTTTTGGAGGTTGAGCACGAGCACAGGCGAGTTGTTGGATTGGGCCACCGCCGCGCCGACACCCATGGCGCCGAGCGCGCTGGCGGCGATCGCCGAGGCGATGATCAGGGCTTTTGCAATACGCATGGTCGGTTCCTTTAGAATCTCGTCCGCGTCGAGAAGCGGAAGCTTTCCGTTTCGTCGTACTCTTCGCGCGCGAACGGCTGGGCGAAGTCGAACTGGACCGGGCCGAACGGGCTGTCCCAGAAAATGCTGACCCCTGCAGAGGCCCGCAGGCTCAGCGCGTCGTCCACATAGCTCGTGAAGGTGGTGGTGCCGCTGGTGAACACTTGCCGGCGCCGGTCGTTGGGATCGAGGACCCCCAAGCCGCCGAATTCGGCGAACAGGGCGCCCGAAATGCCGTACTCCTTCGGCAGCCCGGTGGGCACGGTCAGCTGGAAGCTGCCGATGTAGTAGGCGTTGCCGCCGAGGGCGTCGCCCTCGATGATGTCGACCTGCCCAGGGTTCGTGGAGTCCTGGCTCAGGATCAGCTGGCGCGGGCCGATGCCGGCCACGTCGAAGCCACGGAAACTGGATCCACCCTTGAAGAAGCGGTCGTTGATCCGGACGTCCTCATCGCCCCAGCCGGCGACGTAACCGGCGCTCAGCGAAAAGCTCGCGACCACGTCCGGGAACAGCCCGTAATAGGTGCCGCCCTCGACCTCCGTGCGGAAATACTTCACGTCGCCGCCGAGACCCGCGAAGTCCTGGCGCACAGAAAGGTCGAAACCTCGCGTCGGATCGATGGGATCGTTGCGGCGGTCCCAGTTGAAGGCGTAGCCGAATACGGAGGTGAGAAACTCCCCTTCCTGATCGCACAGCAGCGGTCGCTGCGTGATCGGCACCGCCCGCGAACATTGGTCCACCAGGTCGTTGACCGTCGTGAAGTCTCCGTCGAGGTCCACCAGCAGGTCGGCCACCTCGGTGTCGTCGATCCGAAGGGTGTACGTCAGGCCCATGCCGGTCGTGTCGGTGATGGGGAAGCTGGCGCGGAGGCCGAAGCCGGTCGACTGGTTCTCGAACGATGACTCGTCGAGGTAGTCCGTGCGCAAAGTGAAGAGATCGACGCCCGCCGCCAGGTCGCGGCCCATGAAGCGCGGTTCGGTGAAACGAATGTCGACCTGCTGGCGCCGCGAGCTCGTGGACGCCCGCAGCCGCACGAACTGGCCGCGGCCCCGGAGGTTCCGTTCGGAGACGGACACGTCGAACAGGAAGTTGTCCGTGGAGGAAAAGCCCGCCGCGAACGCCAGTTCGCCGGTCGTGTCCTCCTCGACCTTCACCTCGACGATGGCGCGATCGGGCTCCGAGCCTTCCCGTTCCTCGATCTCCACGCTCTTGAAGAAGCCAAGCGCGCGGATGCGCGCCCGCGACCGATCCAGCAGCACGCGGTTGAAGGCGTCGCCCTCGGACACGCGCAGTTCACGTCGGACGACCTGGTCGAGCGTGCGTGTATTGCCGACAATGTCGATGCGCTCGACGAAGACGCGCGGGCCTTCGTTGACTTCGAAAACGAGATTGACCTTCTGGTTCGCCGTATCCCGCTCGATGCGCGGGCGGATGTCGACGTTCGCGTAGCCGCCGGTTCCCGCGGTGAAGGTCATGGCGTCGATCGACTTTTCGATCAACTCGCCCTCGAACAGCTGGCCGGTGCGGATCGGGATGACCGCGCGCAGAAGATCGGCGGGCACCCGGTCCAGCTCCGTCTCGACCGTGACCTCGCCGAAATCGTACTTGATCCCCTCATCGATCGTGAACGTGATGAAGAAGTCTTTCTGGTCCGGCGTCAGTTCCGCGGTGGCGGAGATGACCCGGAAATCGGCGAAGCCACGGTTCGTGTAGAACTGCCGGAGCAATTCGCGGTCATATTCGAGGCGGTCGGGATCGTAGTTGTCGTTCCTCGCGAAGAAGCGCCACCACTTGGACTCTTCGGTAAGGACCGCCTCGCGCAGCTCACGGTCCGAAAATTCCTTGTTGCCGATGATGTTGATGCTGCGGACGCCCGTCACCGGGCCTTCGTCCACTTCGAAGATGAGATCGACGCGATTCTGCTCAAGCTCGCGCACCTGCGGCGTGACGGTGGCGGCGAAGCGCCCCGCGCGCCGGTATAGCTCGATGATGCGCTGCACGTCCGCCTGCGCGCGGGCGGGCGTAAACACGGAACGGGGCTTGGCCTGGACCTCCTTGTTGAGGTCCTCTTCGTCGAGCGCGTTCAGCCCCTCGAACACCACCCGGTTTACGATGGGGTTCTCCACGACGCGCACCACGAGGTCCGCGTCGCGTTGGCCAATCTGCACGTCCGCGAACAGGCCGGTGGCGAATAGCGTCTTCAGGGAGAGGTCGACGCGCTCGGGATCGACCACGTCGCCCGGGCGCAACAGCATGTACGACGTGACGGTGCTGGATTCGACGCGCTGGTTGCCTTCCACGAGAATGCGCCGGATGGCGAGGCCCGGTTGTACGGGCGCAGGGCGCGCAGCGTCCGCGGCGGGCGGCTGCGCAGCGGGAGGCGCGGCCGGGGGCGGCGACGCCTGCGGCGCGGGCGCGGCATCCTGCGCGATGGCCGGTTGCGCGGCCAGCACGCTCGCGCTCACCGCGGCGACGCCGGTCACGGCGCCGACCATCACATCACGCAAAACGCGCTTCATGCAGGCCTCGATCTGTTCGGCGCTCCCCTGCGCCGGGGTTTAAGACAGCATTCCACCAAGGAACTCAAGGAGGTTTGACCGTTGGAGGTCGTTCCATGTGGCGAACAGGAACAGCGAGGCCACAACCGCGAAACCAGCCCGGTAGCCGATCTCCTGCGCCTTGGGGCCCAAGGGCCGCCCTCGCGCCGCCTCGATTCCGTAGAAGACCAGGTGGCCACCGTCGAGCATCGGCACCGGCATGAGGTTCACCAGCCCCACCGCAACCGAGAGCGTCGCCGCCCAAGCCAGCAGCGACAGCGCAAGCCGGCCCAGCTTGTCGCCGGCGGCGTCGTCGCCTGCGATCGCGCTTTGGGCGACCTTGCCGGACGCGTCGAAGATGCCTGCGGGGCCGGCGATATGTTCTGCGGAGGCCTTTCCCGAGAAGACGTTGCCGATGTAGGCGCCGGTTGACGCGATGATGCCCCAGACCTGCCCGGCGCCATCGCCGAGCGCGGCCAGCGGGCCCAACCGCTCGATCTGCCGCTCCTCCGGCTGCGTCTGACGCGATACGCCGAGATAGCCGGTTTCCTGTTCCACGCCGGTGCGATCGATGACGTCGCGCGCGCCCACCGTCACCTGCGCAGCGGCGATCGCCCCGTCGCGCTGCACCGTGAAGGCGAGCGTTTCGCCGGGGTTCGCGCGTACGATGTCCTGCATGGCGCCGAAAGACGCGACAGGGCGCCCGTCAATGGCGGTGACGATGTCGCCGGCCTGCAGCCCGCCCAGGGCGGCCGGCCCCTGCGCCTCGATGCCGTCGATCCGCGGCGACAGCGACGCAACGGGCGTCACGTCCCTGCCGACGATCATGATCAGTGCGGCGAAGGCGATCGTGGAAAAAATGAAGTTCGTGAACGGCCCCGCGGCGACGACGAACGCGCGGGTGGAGAGCGGCATGGCATGGAAGAGGCCTTTCCTGCGGGCTTCCGCCATCGCCGCTGGATCGTCGCTCGCTTGCTCGGGGTGGGAACTCACCGCATCCGCATCGCCGGTGAACTTCACGTAGCCGCCAAGTGGCAACGCGGCCACCCGCCACACGACGCCTTGCCGGTCGCGCCAGCTCAGCAGGGTTTTGCCAAAGCCGATCGAGAAGGTGTCGATCGCCACTTTTCCCCAGCGCGCCGCCTGGAAGTGTCCAAACTCATGGACGAACACGACGACGCTCAACACCAGCACAAAAGCGCCAAGGCTGAGCAGTACGCCCTGCAAACCCTCAAGCATTCCACTCTCCTCCCCGGCCAGGTCCGGCTGTAGCGGCCGGTCCGGACCTGTTGACCCTAAGCAGCCCGGCGTCGGTCCGACGCCCTGCGGGCGGCGGCGCGGGCGGCGGCGTCCACGGCGCGCACCTCATCGAACGATGACGGCGTTTTTGCGATAGCGCCATGCTCGCCCGCATCCCAGTGCTGCAAGACGTCGTCGACCACCGCAGCAATATCCAGAAACCCGATTCGCCCCGCCAGAAATCCCTCGACGGCGGTTTCATTGGCGGCGTTGAGTGCCGCGGGCGCGAGCCCTCCTACCCGAAGCGCCTCCCTGGCCAACCGCAGGGCCGGAAAACGCCCGAGGTCCGGGGCCTCGAACGTCAGCGCCCCGATGGCCGCCAGGTCCAGGCGAACGGTGGAAATCGCCACGCGGTCGGGCCACGCAAGCGCGTGGGCGATGGGAATGCGCATGTCCGGGGCCGCCATCTGGGCGAGCACCGACCCGTCGCAGTAGGCCACCAGGCTGTGGATGACGGACTGCGGGTGCACCAGGACGTCGATCCGGCTCTCGGGCGCTTCGAACAGAAACGCCGCCTCGATCAACTCCAGGCCCTTGTTCATGAGGGTAGCGCTATCCACCGATATCTTGCGCCCCATGGACCAATTCGGATGGGCGCAGGCCTGGTCGGGCGTCGCCTGCGCCATGCGGTCCATCGACCATTGGCGGAACGGGCCGCCCGACGCCGTGAGGGTTAGCCGTTCCATCCGCTCCGGGCGGTCAAGCACCTGGAAAATCGCGTTGTGTTCGGAATCCACCGGCAACAGTCGCGCGCCGCTGGCGCGCGCCGCGGCCATCAGGAGGGGACCGGCGCAGACGAGGCATTCCTTGTTGGCCAGTGCGACAGCGGCCCCCCGTTCGATGGCGATGCGAGTCGGGTCTAGCGCCGCCGCCCCGGTGATGGCGGACATGACCCACCCCGCCGGACGCGCCGCCGCTTCGGCCAACGCCGAAAGCCCCGCCCCCACCGCGACCCCCGTTCCGCCGAGGGCGGTGCGAAGGTCCTCCAGCTTGTCCTCCGCCGCGATGGCCACAAATCTGGGGCGCAGCCGTCGCGCCAGATCGGCGAGCACCGCCACGTTCTCGCCCCCCGTGAGCGAATCCACAGCGATCTCGCCCTCGCCGCGGGCGATGACTTCCTCGATCACCGCCGCCGTGCTGGCGCCGATCGAGCCGGTCGCGCCGAGAATGGACACCGTGCGCTGCAAGCTCACCGCGCCGCTCCCATCAGCCGCTCCACCAGGTCCGGATCAACCGCAAGCGCCAGCGCGGTCAGCACCGTGGCGGCCATCAACCCATCAAGCCGGTCCAGGAAGCCGCCATGACCCGGGATGAGGCTGCTGGCGTCCTTGACGCCGAACCGCCGCTTCAGGAGGCTCTCGAACAGGTCGCCGGCGAGGCCTACGGCCCCAAGCACGCCGCCCGCCAGGGCCCACAGACCCACAGCCCCTCCGAACAGCGCAGCGCATCCCAGTCCCGCGAGCGTACCCGCCAAGACGCCTGACGCCAGGCCAGACCATGTCTTTTGCGGCGAAAGCCGGCGCGAAACGCGCGGGCCCCCGATCAGGGTCCCGCCGAAATAGGCGGCCGCATCCGTCGACCAGATGATCATGAAGAGCGCCAAGACAGCCTCAAGTCCTCCGGGATCCAGCGCCCGCAACGCCATGAACAGCGCGCAGGGCGAACCGACATAGATGACCCCGCCGAAAGTCTCCACCATGCCGACGACAGTTCTTCGCCGCAGCGCGGACGCCGCGCCACACGCCGCCGCCCACAAAAGCGCCGGGGCGAGGTAGCCCCAACTCGCCGCCGCCACCGCGCCGAAAGCGCCCGCAAAGCAGAACCCGAACGCTTCGGCCTGCCGATCGGGCTCGCTCATGCGCGCCCATTCGTAGCTCATCGCCACCGATGCTGCGCCACAGGCCCCGGCGAGCCACGGCCCGCCCTCGATCGCGCACCAGACGGCCGCCGGCGCGAGGACAAGGGCTGAGAGAACCCGGGGCCCTATGTCGTGCAGTCGGCGCTCCGGCGCAGCGTCCGCGCCGGCGCCCGGCTCCAGCGGGCTATTCGACACGCCCGACGCCGCCAAACCGTCGATCCCGCCGACGAAACTCGAGGATCACCCCCTCCAGCGCGCACCGGTCGAAGTCCGGCCAGAGCGTTTCCACGAAGACGAGCTCGGCGTAGGCCGCCTGCCAGAGCATGAAGTTGGACAGACGCCGCTCGCCGCTCGTGCGGACCAGCACGTCCAGCGGCGGGGTGTCCGCTGTGTCGAGGCGACGGGCGAAGGTGTCGGCGGTCACCTCGTCGGGCGCCAGCACGCCCGCCGCCACATCCTCGGCGACGCGACGGACCGCGCGGACGATCTCGTCCTGTGCGCCGTAGTTGAAGGCGATGGTGAGGTGGAGTTTTTCGTTGCCCGCCGTGCGCGCCTCTGCGCGATCGATGATCCCGAGAATATCGGGCGCCAGGCCCTCGCGGGCGCCGACGATGCGGACGCGCACGCCGTCGCGCACCAGCCGGTCTAGGTCTCGCCCGACATAGACGCGCAGCAGTTCCAAAAGGGCCGCCACCTCGTCCTTCGGCCTCGTCCAGTTTTCCGTGGAGAAGCCGAATACCGTCACATACGGAATCTGGATTTCGCCCGCGGCCTCCACCACGCGCCGCAAGGCCTCCACGCCCGCGCTGTGGCCGAACGTCCTGGGCTTGCCGCGCTGCGCCGCCCAGCGCCCGTTGCCATCCATGATGATGGCCACATGGCGCGGCGGGGGACCCAGGTTCTCCAGGCCCAGTTCAGGGGCGGCTGACATGGCTTGCGATCGTGCAGGATCAAACCTGCATGATCTCCTCCTCTTTCGTGCGCACGGCGCTGTCGACGGCCTTCACGTACTGGTCGGTCGCCTGTTGCACCAGCTCCGCAAACTTCTTGTGCTGGTCTTCGCTGATGTCGCCGTCCTTTTCGAGCTTCTTGAGCTGGTCCATGCCGTCGCGGCGAACGTTGCGGACCGCCACGCGCGCGGCCTCGCCATACTTGCCGGCCAGCTTGGCCAGTTCCCTGCGCCGCTCCTCGGACAATGGCGGAATGGGCACACGCACGGTCTGGCCGTCCACCACCGGGTTGACCCCGAGGCCCGCGTTGCGGATCGCCTTTTCGACGGCGCCGACCACGCTGCGGTCCCACACCTGGACGGCCAGCATGCGCGGCTCGGGCGCCGAGACGGCCGCAACCTGATTGAGGGGCGTGGACGCCCCATACGCGTCCACGTGGATCGGGTCGAGAAGGTGGATGTTGGCGCGGCCGGTGCGCAGGCCTGTGTATTCAGTCTTCAGCGCGTTGATCGCGCCTTCCATGCGCTTCTTGACGTCTTCGATGTTGAACGGTGCGTTGGGCATCGCCCTACTCCTGCTCGTCGCTGATGGTGGTGCACACGCCGCGTCCTGCCAGCACATCGCCGAAGGACCCGCGTTGGCGGATGGAAAAGACCACGATCGGGATGGCGTTCTCGCGCATCAGCGAGACGGCCGAGGCGTCCATGACTTTCAGGTTGCGCGACAGCACGTCCTGGTAGGTGAGGGTGTCATAGCGCTGCGCGGACGGATCCTTCTTCGGGTCGGCGGAGTAGACGCCGTCCACGCTGGTGCCCTTGAAGAGCGCATCGCAGCCCATTTCCACAGTGCGCAGGGCCGCGGCCGTGTCGGTTGTGAAAAACGGACTGCCGGTGCCAGCGGCGAAGATCACCACACGGCCCTTCTCCACGTGCCGTATGGCGCGGCGGCGGATGTAGGGCTCGCATATGGTCACCATGGGGATGGCCGACACGACCCGCGTGTCGCGCCCCTGCTGCTCCAGGGCGTTCTGCATGGCCAGCGCGTTCATGACGGTCGCGAGCATGCCCATGTAGTCAGCCTGGGCGCGCTCCATACCCTTCGCCGCGCCTTGCAGGCCGCGGAAGATGTTGCCGCCGCCGATGACCAGGCATACCTCCACGCCCTGGTCCACGGCGGCGCCGATCTCGCCGGCGATGCGGGAACACACGTCGACGTCGATGCCGAACTGGCCGTCCCCCATCAGGACTTCGCCGGACACCTTCAGCAGGACACGCCTGTACTTGCCTGAAGGCGCGGGTTTGGGGGCGACGCTGTCATCGTCGCTGTCGTCGTAGTCGCTCATGGCCGGCGTCCGATCAGCTCTCGCCGGCCATGCTTAGCGCGATCCGTGACGGGTCTGCAAAGGTCCCGCTCAGGATTTTCCCGCCATGCCGGCGACTTCGGCGGCGAAGTCGTCCTTTGGCTTGTCGACGCCTTCCCCCAGCTGGAACCGCTTGAAGCCCGCGATCCGGATCGGGGCCCCGGCGTCCTTCTCGGCGGCCTTGACCCAGGCCTCGACCGTCAGGTCAGGCGCCATGACGAACTTCTGCTTGGTCAGGACCACTTCTTCCAGGAACTTGCGGATGCGGCCCTCGACGACGCCCTTCAGTACGTTCTCCGGCTTGCCGGCCATCTTGGGGTCTTCCTTGACCTGCTCCTCATAGACGCTCCGCTCGCGCGCGATGGCTTCGGCGGGCACCTCGGCGTCCGACACCGCGAGCGGGTTGGTGGCCGCCACGTGCATAGCGATTTTCTTGGCCACGTCCTCCAGCACCGGCTTCTGACCGGTGGACTGCAGCGCGACGAGCACGCCGATCCGGCCCAGGCCATCTGCCACCTGACCGTGGACGTACGGCGTCACAACCCCTTCGCTCACCTCCAGGTACGCGGAGCGGCGCAGCGTCATGTTTTCGCCCACGGTCGCGATCAGGTGCGTCACCGCATCCTGGACCGTGCCGCCCTCCGGGAGAGAGGCCGCCAGCAGGCGGTCGTGGTCGCCCTTCGCTTCCAGGGCCTTGTCCGCGAAAGTCGCGGCCGCCTTCTGGAAGAGCTCATTGCGGGCGACGAAATCCGTTTCGGAGTTGAACTCGATGGCTGCCCCGGCCTGCCCGGCCACAGCCACGGCCACAAGGCCCTCCGCTGCGGCGCGGTCCGCCTTCTTGGCGGCCTTGGAAAGGCCCTTGGCGCGCAGCCAGTCAATGGACGCCTCAATGTCGCCGGCGTTCTCCGCCAGCGCCTTCTTGCAATCCATCATCCCCACGCCGGTCTTCTCGCGGAGTTCCTTCACCAGTGCGGCGCTTACTTCAGCCATGGTCCTGGGTCCTTCGGTATCGGGCCGTGCGCGCCCCCGAGGGACGCTGGGCACGGATAGTCGTCAAGCATATGGGGCGGCGGGCGCGATCAGCCAGCGACGGCGGGCGTTTCGGCCTCGGCTGCAGGCGCCTCGGCGGCGACCGGGGCGCCCATGTCCCGCGGCTTGCGGCGCAGCGCGCGCTCAGCCGGGGGCTCGGCCGAGGCCCCGATGTCGACGCCGGACGCCGCCTGGCCCTGGGCCAGCCCGTCCAGGATCGCGTCCGCGACCATGTCGCAGTACATCTGGATAGCGCGCGCGGCGTCGTCGTTGCCAGGGATGGGATAGTCCACGTCGTCGGGATTGCAGTTGGTGTCGAGAATAGCGACCACGGGGATGGACAGCTTCTTCGCTTCCTTGATCGCGATCTGCTCTTTGTTCGTGTCGATCACGAACATGAGGTCCGGCGTGCCGCCCATGCCGGCGATGCCGCCGAGCGACCGGTCCAGCTTTTCGCGCTCCCGCGTGAGGTTGAGCAGCTCTTTCTTGGTCAGGCCCGTTGGCCCTTCCTGGGATGTCAGTTCCGTCACCTCGCGCAGGCGCGCGATCGACTTCGAGACGGTCTGCCAGTTGGTCAGCGTGCCGCCCAGCCAGCGCTGGTTCATGTAGTACTGGGCGCACCGCTTCGCCGCCGCCGCGACGATGTCGGACGCCTGGCGCTTGGTGCCCACAAACAGGATGCGACCGCCGGAAGCGGCCGTTTCGCGCACCTTCAGAAGCGCCGCATCGAGCAGCGGCAGCGTCTGCGACAGGTCGATTATGTGGATGTTCGACCGCTCCCCGTAGATGAACCGGGCCATCTTGGGGTTCCAGCGGTGGGTCTGGTGTCCGAAATGCGCGCCAGCTTCGATCAGCTGACGCATGAGGTCGCTCTGCGCCATGGTCACAATGTCCTTCGTCCGGTTAGCCGCCGCGGGAGGAGCCCGATGGCGCCAAGGAAGCGCCACCCGACACCGGACAGCCCCATGACGGACAGGCCAAAACCCGACCGAACGAGGCAAACCCGCGTGTGGAAGAGTGCGCGGTATAGGCGTTACGCCCGGCGGTGTCCAGACTGCAGCGTCCAGACGGCGACGTCCCGACGGCGCGGCGCCGCGCCAGGGCGGGGCCTTACCCCACCCGCTCCACACCCCGCGCCGCCTTCACCGCCGCCCGCGCCGCAGCGCCGGCGGGAAAACGCCCCTTGGCGCGAATCTCCACCTCCCGCCCATCCGCCAGCCTCAGCACCAGCGTCAGCGGGCGCACCTCGCCCCCGCCCCCCTCCAGCGCCTTCAGCGTATCGGCCAGCACGGCGAGCGAGGCCCCCTCCTTGACCACGATTTCCAGAACCTCGCTCGACCGCGCCTCCGCGGCCTCCACGGGCTCGAACCCGCTCGCGGCGAGTTTCAGGTCTCCGTCGCGCCATCGCACCCGCCCCCGGAACGTCACGGACTTGCCGGGCTGGATCGCCTCGCGCTCGCGGGCGAAGTCCTCCGGCATCACGATGGCCTCGAACTCTCCGGTGGGATCGGAGAAGGCGACGTAAGCGAACTGCCCGCCCGACTGCGCCGGGCGCGCCTGCACCCGCCGCACGACGCCCGCCATGGGCATCACCCGCGCCTCCGTCTCTCCGGCTTCCACAATGTCGGCGTAGGTGGCGTACGCGCCGGAGGGCGCGGCGGCGAAGAATCCGTCCAGCGGGTGGCCTGACAGGTAGAACCCTACGCTCTCGCGTTCGAAATCGAGCCGGTCCTGCCCGCTCCATGGCTGGCCCTTCGGCAACACCGGCCGCTGCGCTGCTTCCTCGGCGCCGAAAAGGCTGGATTGGGCGCTCGCCCGCTCCTGCGCGGCGCGCTGGGCGTACTGGGTGAGGATATCGCAGGCGGCGAACGCCCGCGCGCGATCGGGCTCCAGCGAGTCGAAGGCTCCCGCCTTGGCGAGATTTTCCAACTGACGACGATTTACCGCGCGCGGATCGAGCCGCTCGGCGAACTCGTAAAGGTCACGGAACCGGCCGCCGCGCTCCCGTTCCGCGATCACGCTCTCCATCGCCTGCAGGCCCACGTTGCGAATGGCCCCGAGCGCATAGAGCACCTCCCCGCCCTCCACGTCGAAGTCGGCCATGGACCGATTGACGTCGGGCGCCGCCACCGCCACGCCCATGCGACGGGCGTCCTGGCGGAAGTTGGCGAGCTTGTCGGCGTTGGAGAGATCGAGGCTCATAGAGGCCGCGATGAACTCTAGGGGGTAGTTCGCCTTGAGGTAGGCGGTCTGGTAGGCGACTACGGCGTAGGCGGCGGCGTGGGACTTGTTGAATCCATAGCCGGCGAACTCGGCGACGAGGTCGAAGATGTGGCCCGCAAGCGTCTCGTTGACGTCATTGCGCGCCGCGCCCTCAAGAAAGCGCGTGCGTTGTTTGGCCATCTCTTCGGGCTTCTTCTTGCCCATCGCCCGCCGGAGCAGGTCCGCTTCCCCCAACGAATAGCCGCTGAGGACCTGGGCGATCTGCATCACCTGTTCCTGATAGACGATGACGCCGTACGTCTCCTTCAGCAGCGGCTCCAGCAGCGGGTGCGGATAGTCCGCTTCGAGACGCCCGTGCTTGACGTCGGCGAAGGTGTCGATGTTCTTCATGGGGCCAGGACGGTAAAGCGATATGAGCGCGATGATGTCCTCAAGGCAGGTCGGCTTGACCTTCCGCAGCGTGTCCCGCATGCCCTGGCCTTCCAGCTGGAACACCCCGAACGTCACGCCGGACTGCATGAGCCGGTAGGTCTTCTCGTCGTCGAAAGGGATTTCGGAGAGGTCGAGCGCGACCCCCCGCTTCCGCAGGAATTTCAGCGCTCGATCAATGACCGTCAGCGTCTTGAGACCGAGGAAGTCGAACTTCACCAGTCCCGCCGGCTCCACCCATTTCATGTTGAACTGCGTCGCCGGCAGGTCGGAGCGCGGATCTCGATAGAGCGGCACAAGCTCCACCAGCGGCCGATCGCCGATCACCACGCCGGCGGCGTGGGTGGAGGCATTGCGGTAGAGGCCTTCAAGTTGGAGTGCGGTGTCCAGCAGCTGGCCCACTTCGGGCTCCGCGGTGCGCGCGATCTTCAGCCGTTCCTCGCTCTCGATGGCTTGCGCCAGCGTCACCGGGTTGGCCGGGTTCGCCGGCACGAGCTTGGCGAGGCGGTCCACCAGACCGAACGGGAGCTGCATCACTCGGCCCACGTCCCGCAGCACCGCGCGCGCCTGCAGCGTGCCGAACGTGATGATCTGGGCCACACGGTCGGCGCCGTACTTGTTCTTGACGTACTCGATGACCTCGCCACGGCGCTCCTGGCAGAAATCTATGTCGAAGTCGGGCATCGAGACCCGCTCGGGATTCAGGAACCGTTCGAACAGCAGGCCGAAGCGCAATGGATCCAGATCCGTGATCGTCAGCGACCACGCCACGAGAGAGCCTGCGCCGGAGCCTCGCCCGGGGCCGACCGGGATGTCGTTGGCTTTCGCCCACTGGATGAAGTCCGCCACAATTAGGAAGTAACCGGAGAACCCCATCTGCTGGATCACGCCGATCTCGAACGCGAGACGCTCGCGATACGCTGCCTCCGACGCCGCCATCCGTTCAGGGCCAAGGGCCTTCAGCCGCGCGTTGAGCCCGGCTTCCGCCTGCGCCGCCAGTTCCGCCTTTTCGTCGTTGTTGAAGGTTGGCAGCATGGGCTTGCGGGTGCGCACCAGGAACGCCGTGCGCCGAGCGATCTCCACCGTGGAGCCAAGCGCCTCCGGGAGGTCGGAGAACAGCGCGCGCATCTCGTCTTCAGACTTGAAGTAGTGCTCGGCGCTGATCCGCGGACGATCCGTTTCGCCCAGATAACTCGACGCTGCGATGCACGAGAGCGCATCGTGGGCGGCATGATCGTTCCGGCTCTTGAACCGCACGTCGTTGGTGGCCACCAACGGCAGGCCCATGGCGTAGGCAAGGTCCACCAACGCCTCTTCCACCTCGGCCTCGCCGGCGTCGCCGTGGCGCTGAAGCTCCACATACAAGCGATTGTCGAACGCGCGCGCGAGATCGTCGAGCAAGGCCCGCGCCGGCCCCTTTTTATGGGCGGCGATGAGACTGGCCACAGGCCCCGTGGCGCCCCCCGTCAGCGCGATCAGCCCCTCGCTGTGGGTCAGCGCCATCGACAACGGAACGTGCGGTTCCGCCTGGGCCGGGGCGTCCAGATAGGCCGCCGAAGACAGCCGCATGAGGTTGGCGTACCCGGCCTCGTTCTGCGCCAGGAGGGCGAGGACGCCGTCCGCACCGTCCGGCCCCTTCACGTCGAGCGCACACCCCACGATCGGCTGGACGCCCAGCGCCGACAGCGTCTCTGAGAACTCCAACGCGCCGAACAGGTTGTTGGCGTCGCACAACGCCACGGCCGGCTGGCCGTGGGCGACGGCCAGTTTCCCGAGCCCCTTCACGTCGAGCATGCTCTGGAGCAGCGAATAGGCCGACCGCGCGCGCAGATGAATGAACATGGTGCCTCCGCCGGCTATCGAGCCACGATTCGCCAGAGGCCGGAATGTACTTGTTTTGTTCTCTCGCTGACAAGCCTCGGCGACGACGGCGTCGTCCGGCGGTGCGGCCCACAGACCGTTGACCGGCTGGACAATCGGGTCCGTCAGGCTCATTCATTGAACGCGTTCAGCCAAAGGGGGCGACATGGCGCAGCGGCGGGCCGAACAGAAGCAGCGGACCCGCGCACGCATTCTCGCGGCGGCGCGCAAGCTGTTCGCCTCGCCCGGCTACGAAGAAACCACCATCCGGATGATCGCCCACGAAGCGAGCGTCGCCCCTGGCAGCGTGTTCACGACCTTCGACAGCAAGGAGGATGTCCTCCTCGCCATCGCCACCGAAAAGTACGACGAGCTGGCAGACCACCTCGCCGCGCGGCTGCACGGGGCGGAAGGCACCGCCCGCCAGCGGCTCAAGCACGCCTTCGCATGCGCCTATGCCTTCGAGCACGACCGCCTGGCCCTGCTCATGAAGCAGCTCGGCGCGTCTTGGACCTGGAGCCACGACATGGAGGCCCGCAGCCAGGAGCGCCTCGCGCGGCCGTTCGGGTTCGTCGCCACGCTCTGCCGGGAGGCGCGGGCCACGGGCGAAATCTGCGAGCGGACGGACCTGGACGTGCTCGCCGACGTCCTATTGGGGCTCTATCTGCGGAATTTTCGCCACGCCTGGTTCCGCCAACTCGACCCCGGCGCCACCGCCACGCTCGCAGCCCGCCAGATCGACCTCATCTTCGACGGGGCCTGCGGGCGGACGCCGGACAGCGCAGATTCCCGCTCGCCTGACACGTTTCTGCGCTAGAAAGGTCCCGCCGGACGGCGGACTAATGGGCGTTGGCCGTGTCCGGGGCCATGAAGCATTGCACGGCGCGCGGGGATCGGGGCCCTGCGCCGGCCTGAACTGAGGGGATCTGCGCCATGACGTTCCACCGCTGGTTTGCCGGCTTCTTTCTCCTGATCCTCATGGTGATGGCGCTGTTTGCGAACTCGATCCTGTTCAGCGCCCGCTCCTTCCAGGACAACCTGGCCCACATCGCCCCGGATACGGGCGGCGTCATCCGCATCGCCGATCTGGACGCCGTGGAGAGCCAGGTCGCGATGCTGAAGAACCAGACCGCGCCGCAGCGCGGCGAGCTTTCCCAGCTGGAGCTGCGCGCCGCCACCGCCAAGCGCGACGTCGACAGCGCGCGCGACGCCATCGTCGCGGTCGAAGTCCGCATCCTGACCCGCACCGCCGAGCTGGAAGGCGCGGCGGGCTTGACCCCGGGCGCCGGCGCAGGCGCCTTCGACGCCGTCGATGTCGCCCAGCGCCTGGACCGCGTCAGCGCCCAACGCGCAAGCGCGGCGGCGACCGCTGAAGGCATAGCCGCCGTCCGCGCCGATCTCGCCAAGCTGCCGGAACTGGAGCAATCCCTCAGCGCCAGAGAGGACGATCTGGCCCAGATCGAGGCCGAACGCAGCCGCGCGAGCGAGTTCGTCTCCACCAGCGAACGCACGATCCTCGGTCTTCAGGGCCAATTCGGCGGCGACTTCACGCGCGTGCGCAACGAAGCGCAGGCGCTGGTAGCGTCGACGCCGTTCGGCTGGGGACAGAAGGTCGTCGAGATGCACCCTGCGTTTCTGTCCACGCTGCTGGTGCTGATCATGGGCGCGCTCGGCGCGCTCTTGTATCTCTTCCCCGCCTACCTGAACCGGGACAACCGCATATTCTTCGCCGACATCGTGGTCCGGCTCGTGTTCGGGATGGTGGTGGCGCTGGCTTTCTACATCGTCGCGAACGCGTCGCTGGCGGGGTTTGCGTTCGTACCGGGCGGGGAGACGGGCGCGACGGGCGCAAGCCTCAATCCCTTTACCGTGTCGCTCATCGGCATCATCGCGGGGATCATGGCCGACGACATCGCGGCGTGGATTCTGAAGCGCGGTCGCGAGCTGCTTGGGGGCGGCTTTCCCGAGACATCCGCGCGCACGCCCGCTCCGCCCGCGCCAAATCGCGCGCCGGCGCAGCAGCGGTCGACGCGTCCGGCCCCGGAGCCCATGGGCGTCAACCCGAATGCGGGCGCGCCCGATCCGTACGGCGCCGCTGCCCAGGACGCGCGGACTGCCGCCCGACCTGCCGCCCCTTCCGGCGACAGTCCCCCGCGCGGCGGCGTGGTTGGCTAAAGGTCGGGCCTAGACGTCAGGCCTTCGGTGTATCGACTATGCGGATGCCCAGCTCGCGCAGCTGCTTGGGCGTCACTTCGCCGGGGGCGTTCATCATCAGGTCCTGCGCCTGCTGATTGAGCGGAAACACGATGACGTCGCGGATCGTGTCGACGCCGGCCAGCAGCATCACGATACGGTCGATTCCCGGCGCCGATCCGCCGTGCGGCGGCGCGCCATAGCGGAAGGCGTTCAGCATGCCGCCAAACTTCTCCTCCACCACCTCGGGCCCGTAGCCTGCGATCTCGAACGCCTTCAGCATGATCTCCGGCTTATGGTTGCGGATCGCACCGGAGCTCAGCTCCACGCCGTTGCAGACGATGTCGTACTGGAACGCCGTCATCGCGAGGATTTCGGCCTCATTCGATGCGTCGAGCTTCAGGAACGCCTCGTGATCGTAGTTGGGCATCGAGAACGGGTTGTGGGAGAAGTCGATGCGCTTCTCCTCCTCGTTCATCTCGTACATCGGGAAGTCCACGATCCAGCAGAACGCAAACTGGTCCTTGTCAGAGAGGCCGAGATCGTCGGCCACCTTGTTACGGGCCAGGCCGGCGAACTTGTAGAACTTGTCAGGATCGCCGGCGACGAAAAACGCTGCGTCCCCCGCCTTCAGTCCCAGTTGCGCCGCGATGGCGTCGGCCTTCTCCGGGCCGATGTTCTTGGCGATCGGGCCTGCGCCGCCCTCTTCGCCGTCGCGCCAGAAAATGTACCCAAGCCCCGGCTGGCCCTCGCCTTGCGCCCATGCATTCATCTTGTCGCAAAAGGCGCGATTGCCGCCGCCCGGCGCCGGGATCGCCCATACCGCCGCCTTCGGACCTTCCAGAATCCGCGCGAAGAGGCCAAAGCCCCCGCCCCTGAAGTGCTCGGATACGTCCTGCAAGATCAGCGGATTGCGCAGGTCGGGTTTGTCGGAGCCGTACTTGGCGATGGCGTCGGCGTACTTGATGCGCGGAAACGCCCCCACGGTGGCGCGCTTGCCGCCGCCAAACGCCTCGAAGACCCCCGCGAGCACGGGCTCGATGGCGGTGAACACGTCCTCCTGGGTGACGAAACTCATCTCGAAGTCGAGCTGATAGAACTCACCGGGGCTGCGGTCGGCGCGCGCGTCCTCGTCGCGAAAGCAGGGGGCGATCTGGAAGTAGCGGTCGAACCCCGCCACCATCAGGAGCTGCTTGAACTGCTGGGGCGCCTGCGGCAGCGCGTAGAATTTCCCGTGATGCATACGCGACGGGACGAGAAAATCCCGCGCGCCTTCTGGGCTTGATGCGGTGAGGATGGGCGTCTGGAACTCCGTGAAGCCCTGCGCGATCATTTTCTGCCGCAGCCACGCGATCACCTGCGAGCGCAGCATGATGTGGCGATGCAGCGTCTCGCGCCGCAAGTCGAGGAACCGGTACTTGAGCCGGATCTCCTCCGGATAGTCGGGCTCCCCGAAGACGGGCAGCGGCAGCTCGCTCGCCTCGCTCAACACCTCCGCCGCATCGACCCGCACCTCGATCTCGCCCGTGGCCAGCTGCGGGTTGATCGTCTCCGGCTTGCGCGCCACAACGCGTCCATCCACCCGCACCACGCTCTCGGCGCGGAGGCGCTCGAAGATCGGGAAGGCCGGCGAGCCCGGATTGGCGACCAGCTGCGTGATCCCGTAGTGATCGCGCAGGTCGATGAACAGGACGCCGCCCAGGTCCCGCTTGCGGTGCACCCAGCCCGACAACCGGACAACCTTGTCCGCGTCGCCGCTTCTCAGAGCGCCGCAGTCATGGGTGCGATAGGCGTGCATGCGATTGGCTCCCGGCAAATGGTCTCGCGCTGGTCCCGTCGCGACATGGGCGTTGGGCCCCCGTCGCGTGCGGGGGCGGACAACCACATGCGGTCTCCCGCCTTGTCAAGCAAACGACGGCCCGTCATGGCCCCTTGCGCGCGACCTCCTCACGTCGCCCACCCTCCCTGGAACCTTCATCTTGAGCGGCGGGCCGGGGCGGTCTAAGCCGCGCCCATGCAGGTCATCACCGAGGGCGGTCCCCTCAAGGAATTTTGCGCAGCGCTCCTGACCCGGCCCTTTGTGGCGGTCGATACGGAGTTCATGCGGGAATCGACCTTCTGGCCGAAGCTTTGCCTGATCCAGGCGGCGGGACCGGACATCGAGGCCATCATCGATCCCCAGGCCGAGGGTCTCGATCTGGCGCCGTTGTGGGCGGTGATGAAGGCGGCTTCGGTTACCAAGGTCTTCCACGCGGCGCGCCAGGACCTGGAAATTTTCTACAAGCTCGGCGGGGCGATGCCCGCCCCCATCTTCGACACCCAGATCGGGGCGATGGCGTGCGGCCTGGGCGACTCGGTGGCGTATGACGCCCTCGTCCATGCCTTCCTGAAGCGCCGGGTGGACAAGTCTCACCGGTTCACCGACTGGAGCCACCGCCCGCTCAGCAAGGACCAGCTGGAGTACGCCCTTGCGGACGTCACCCACCTCCGGGACCTCTACCCCATGATGCTGTCGCGCCTCGAGGCGGGCGGGCGTCTGGCGTGGATCGCCGAAGAGCATGCCGCACTGAGCGATCCCGACATCTACGACACCGAGCCCGAGAATGCCTGGAGCCGGCTCAAGTTCCGGCGGACGACGCCCGAGTATCTGGCCGCCCTGCGCGCCGCCGCCGCCTGGCGGGAGCGTCAGGCGCAAAGCCGCGACGTGCCCCGTGGCCGTATCCTCAAGGACGACGCGCTCTACGAAATCGCCGAACAGCGCCCCCGCACCCCCCAGGCGTTCGAACGGTTGCGCGCGGTGCCCAAGGGCTTCGGCAATTCGCGCATGGGCCAGGAGTTGGCCGCAGCGCTCGACGCGGCGCTGGCCGATCCGAAGGCCTACGCCCCAGCGGTGGACCGCACCCCCGGGCCGCCCCCGGGCGGAGCGACCGTCGAGCTCTTGAAAGTGCTGCTGCGCCACGCCGCCGACCATCACGGAGTGGCCGCCCGGCTCATCGCGTCCGCCAGCGACCTTGAACTGATCGCGGCCAACGACGAGGCCCCTTGCCGGGCGCTTGCCGGGTGGCGGCGCGACATCTTCGGCGAGCAGGCGCTGGCGCTGAAGCACGGCAGGATTTCGCTTGCGCTGGAACGCGGCAAGGTGGCCATCCGGACCGCCTAGCCGGAGCTAGACGTGGGTGACCACGCGATGGACGATGCCCAGCGTCTGCGCCAGCGCCTCCAGCCGCTTGGCGCCATGCTCCGTGATGAGATGGGCGTGCGCGGCGTCCGTGGACAAAGACAGGCGCTCGCCCGAGAGGGACAGCCGGAAAGCCTTGAGGATGCGTTCGGACCGCCCACTCAGATCAGCCCCCAGACGTAATCCCGCCCCGAGAACGGCCGCCGCCTTGCGCTGCTCATCGGTCAACAACCGGTCGTAGGCGGGCTCCTCGTGCGGCGGGGTGCGCGTATGACGGTGGTGGACGGCCGCCGCCAGATAGGCGCGCTCCGGATGGGAGATGCCGGCGAACGGCGCCCGCAGCACCAGATCGAACATGATCTCGCCGCGGTGGTCAGGGTGGAGGGCGCCGCCGACATCGGCCAGGCGGGCCGCCGCAGCGCGCAGGATCGGGTCCCGCGCCTTGCCGAAGACGGCTGGCTGCTCCCGCAGCGCCGCCTCGATCCACGCCGCAAGGGCCCGGCCGAACGCTCGTCCCCGCTCACTGGGCGAACCGAACGCCTCCGCGCCCGCCACCAGCGGGTGCACGTCGCGCACGTCGGCCCCAAGGTGCTCCACCAGCAACCCCTCCCGCAGGCCGTAGGACGACAGGATCACGCGGTCGAAGTCACCGAGCGCCATGACGCGCTCCAGCACGACCGCGCCGTAGGGCAGCGTGTCGGCGCGCTTGGCGGCCGCGCCCTCGAACCGTTCCAGCGATTTGCGGCTTTGGCGGCTGACCATGTCCGCCACGCGCAGCACATCGACCCGCGACATTTCATGATGATGCAGGACGCCGAGGGGATGGCGGCGCAGGGATTGGTCGATCCGCCCGAGCGCCCGCCAGGCGCCGCCCACGGCGTAAAAATCGCCCTTGCGGGTCGCGCGCGCCAGGACGGCGGATTTCGAGAGCTTCTTGTCAGCCGCCGCCGCCGTCCGCTGCGCGTCGAACGGCTGTCCATCCATCAGCGAGAGAGGCCCGAGCCGCCATGTCTCACCCTTCTTCGGGCCCTGCGGCGACACCTCGATCAGCTCGAGGCTGGAACCGCCCAGATCACCCACCACGCCGCGCGCTTCCGGCGCTCCGGCGAGCACGCCCAGCGCCGAGAGGCGCGCTTCCTCGGCCCCCTCGATGACCCTCAGCGTAATCCCCGTCTCGGCGCGGACCCGCTCGGTGAACGCCGCGCCATCGGAGGCGTCGCGGACTGCGGCGGTGGCCACGGCGATGATCTCGCTGACGCCGAGGCCGCCCACGAGCGTGTGAAACCGACGCAAGGCCTGAATGGCGGCCTCCACCCCGTCGGGCGACAACTGCCCTGTCGCGGCCATGTTGCGACCCAGGCCCGCCATCACCTTCTCGTTTAGGAAAGGCGTCACGGCGCGCCCGTCCAGCCGGTAGGCCACGAGACGCACGGAGTTTGAGCCCACGTCGATGACTGCGGCTTCGTGCACGCGCTGGGAATCCCGTCTTCCTTGTCCGGGCCACGCTTAGCGCAGATGTCTCGCCGACGCGACCTGGCTGCCCAGTATGCCGCGGTTCAGGACGAGGGCTTGAGCGCCCGGGCGCCCACGTGGTCGAACTCTGGGGGGAGATCGCCCTTCAGCGCGCTGCCCCGGCCCGACAGGGAGGGATTGCGCATGAAGTACGTGTGGGCCGAGAACGGATCGGCAAGGCCCGACGTGTCGATCCGGGTGTAGACGCCGCTGGCGTCCATTTCCCAGCTCTGCGCTTCGTCGTTGATGTTGGCGAGCAGGATCTGGCCCAGCACCTGCTGGTGCACCGTTGGGTTTTCGATCGGGCAAAGCACCTCCACCCGGCGCTCCAGATTGCGCGTCATCCAGTCGGCGGAGGAGATGTAGAGTTTGGCGTCAGGGTGCGGAAGCGCCTGACCGTCGCCGAAGCACACGATCCGCGCGTGCTCCAGAAAGCGCCCCACGATGCTCTTGACGCGGATGTTGTCGGACAGCCCGGGCACGCCGGGGCGCAGGCAACACACCCCGCGCACCACAAGGTCGATCTTCACGCCCGCCTGGCTTGCGGCGTACAGCGCGTCGATGACGTCGGGATCCACCAGGGAATTGAGCTTCGCCCAGATGGTGCCGGGTCTGCCGGCCTTGACGTGCGCCACTTCCCGCTCGATCCGCGACAGGATCGTCTTCTTGAGCGTGATGGGCGAGACGGCGAGTTTCTCGAGCTTGGCGGGCTTGGCGTAGCCGGTGACAAAGTTGAACACGCGCCCCGCGTCGCGTCCGAACGCAGGATCGGCCGTGAACAACGACAGGTCGGTGTAGATGCGCGCGGTGATCGGGTGGTAGTTGCCCGTCCCGAAATGGGTGTACGTGCGCAGGACATCGCCTTCGCGTCGCACCACGAGGCTCAGCTTCGCGTGGGTCTTGTAGTCGATAAAGCCGTAGACAACCGAGGCGCCGGCGCGCTCAAGGTCCTGCGCCCACTTCAGGTTGTTTTCCTCGTCGAAGCGCGCCTTGATCTCCACCAGCGCGGTGACGTTCTTGCCGGCCTCGGCAGCCTCGATCAGGGCCGCGACGATGGGAGAGTTCTTCGACGTCCGGTAGAGCGTCTGCTTGATGGCCACCACGTTGGGATCGGCGGCTGCCTGTCTGAGAAACTGCACAACCACGTCGAAGCTTTCGAACGGGTGGTGGACAAGCATGTCCTTCGCGCGGATCGAGGCGAAGATGTCGCCGCCGAAATCGCGCACGCGCTCGGGAAACCTGGGCTCGAACGGCTCGAACTGCAGGTCAGCTCGGTCGTTCATGATCAGGCTTGAGAGTTGGGCCATCCCCAGCATGCCCTCGGCAATCACCACGTCGTGCGGATCGGCGCCGATCTCGGCGATGATGAACTCGCGCATGTCCGCCGGCATCGCGGTCTCGATCTTGAGGCGCACGATTTCGCCGAGACGGCGCTGCTTCAGCAGCGTGCGGAACTCCCGCACCAGGTCTTCGGCTTCTTCCTCGATTTCGATGTCGCTGTCGCGCACGACGCGGAACGCGCCCTTGGCCACCAGAACGTGGTCGGGAAAGATCTCGTTCAGAAACAGCGGCAGCGAGGCCTCAAGCGCGATGAAGCGCCGCTGCACCCGCCCCTCGCCCACGCGCTCGCCGGGCGGAAGCTCGATGAACCGCTCCACCTGCGAAGGCACGGGCACGAGCGCGTTCAGGATGCGGCCGTCGTCCTCACGCTTGAGCTTGAGCGCAAGCGCGAAACCCAGGTTCGGGATGAACGGAAACGGGTGCGCGGGATCGACCGCCAGAGGCGTGAGCAGCGGAAACACGCGCTCCATGAAGCGCGGCTGCAGGAAGGCCATGTCCGCCTCGGAGAGATCCTCCGGATCGAGGACGGCGATCCCTTCCACCGCCAGCTTCGTGCGCAGATCCAGCCAGCAAGCCTGCTGCTTGGCGATGAGCGCCGAGGCTTCCAGGGTGACGCGGTCAGCCTGTTCGATCGGCGTCAGCCCGTCGAGACTGCGCACCTTGGCGTTGGCCTTGATCTGTTCGTGCAGGCCAGCCACCCGCACCATGTAGAATTCGTCGAGATTGCTGGCCGATATGGACAGGAAACGCAGCCGCTCCAGCAGCGGGTGCGCCGGATTCTGCGCCTCCTCCAGCACCCGCGTATTGAAGGCCAGCCAGCTCAGTTCACGATTGATGAACCGTTCTGGCCCCGTCGGCGGCGGGGGCGCCTTGTCGACCCGGCGAGCGACGGCGCGGCTACCGGCGGCGCGACGCTTCTGGACCCGGGTCTTCGTCATGCTTCCTCCGTCTGGGCGTCCCTTGCGGCTTCGCCCGCTTCCGGCTCTGGCGCGTCGCCCCCGATGCTTCTGAGCGCGCGCGCGGCGACGCCGATGGAGACGGGACGCGCGCCGCGGGTGTGAATCTGGTCGAGCGCCTCTGCCACGCGATGCGCAGCGGAGAAGGACCGCTCCATGTGCGTGACGAGGTACATAGCTGCTTTCTCTGTCAATTTGATGAATCGCGCCCGGCAAAGCCGGTCCAGTACGCCGGCGAGGAGTTCGTCGTCCGGTTCGCCCAGCTCCAGGTGGGGCATCGCGGCGAACCGGGAGTGCAGGTCCCGCAGGGTGGCTGGCCACTGGTCCGGCGGATCGCGCCCCACAAGCAGGACCGCCGCGCCTGGACGATTGCGGGCGGCGTCGAGCAACAGCGCAAGGTGGGGCTCGTCGGGATAGCGGTCGGCGTTGTCGACGACGAGGCGGCCGCCGAACCGCTCGAACACGTCCATGGCCCGATCCTGAGGCCAGCACACGCCGGCCCTAGACAGCTCGGCCCAAGCCAGCGCCATGTGGGACTTGCCCGACCCCGTAGGCCCCGACAGGGCCATCGCCCGGCCCGGCCATGCCGGCCAACGGCCAAGCCGCTCCCAGGCGTCGCGATTGCTTTCGGTCACCAGCAGGGCGGCCGCTGAACGATCCTCAAGGAGGAAGGAGAAGAGGCGCGGTTGCTGGGTCATCCGCCGCGCTAGCGCGCCGTCCTGAGAATTGGTCCCTGCGGGGTCACGGGATCAAGCGTGAGGCCGAACCGCCGGAGGGACTGCGCGAGCGCATCGGCTGTGTCCGCGTGACTGAAGGAGACTAGCGCCCCGTCGCGGGCGATGGCCTCGATCCGGATCTCGGCGATCACGGACCCGGCGGCCCCGAGGCCTTCCTTGATCCGCCCCCATTCCGCCATGTCCCGATAGAGCGCCGACACCGACATCTTCGAGCGCCCGCTCGCCGTCAGGGCGCCCGCGCGGGCCTTGTAATCGGCTTGCAACTTGGCGTTGACGGCGTCCGCCAGGCGGCGGAAGGCGTCGGGAACTCCGGCGTCGCCGCCCTGGATCGGGGCGCTGACCTGGCCCCGGTTCACGCGCACGCCACCCGGGGCGGTCTCCACGAGATCAGTGACCAGCGTCGCGCCAGCGACGCGGGCGATGGCGAAGATGGCCCCGCTGGCGCCGACCTCGCTGGCCGCCGCCTGGGCCGTCGCCCAGTCCGCAGGGCCCGCAACCGACGAGGGGGCGACCGCCAGCGGCAGGATTTCCCGGGCGTACCCGCCCTGCTCCCAAGCCTGTCGCCAGGGATCGGCCACCGGCGGCGCGCCAGGCGCCGGGGGCGGACCGGCCACCGCCAGCTGCGGCACGACGAGAATAGGTGCCGCACGGGTCTCGATCACCGAAAAACCGGCGCCTTGCAGCAGGTTCCGGACGCCTGCGGGATCGAACTGGACGGCGAACCGGCCGAGATAGCGTGTCCCGGAGCGCCGCGGCTGTTCCTCCACGTCGACCCCGCGCACGAGCCGGTCGAGCGTCGCGTCGTCCGGCTGGAGGAGGGCGACACGGGGCTGGTCTGCCGCGGAGGTCAGCCGCAGGGCGAGGCGCTGGAACGCGATCCGCTGGGCCTGCGCCAGCGCCTGCGCACTGGCCTGCACGGCGTTCGACGCCGTTTGGTCCACGCGGACGCCGGCGACGGTGTAAACGTCGGGCGGCGATTGCTGCGCGCTTGCCGGGGATGCGAAGTGGGCGCAAAAGACGGCGACCAGCGCCAAAAAGCGCACGATTCTCTTCATGTCGGCACGTCCTCTCGTGGCCGATCCTAGCAACATGACCCGACCGCCGGAAGGCCGGCCTTTCAGTTCCGCCACACACACTGCGATGACCGACGGCATGCCCACGAAATCCTCCCTCACCTACCGAGACGCCGGCGTCGACATCGACGAGGGCGCCCGCCTGGTGGACCTGATCGGCCCGGCGGCGCGCTCCACCGCGCGCCCGGGATCCGGGGCGGGGCTTGGCGGCTTCGCCGCCGCCTTCGATCTCAAGGCGGCGGGCTTTTCCGATCCCATCCTCCTGGCGACCACTGACGGGGTAGGCACGAAGCTGAAGGTGGCCATCGAATCGGGCCGTCATGAGACGGTCGGCGTCGATCTGGTGGCGATGTGCGTGAACGACCTGGTCGCCCAGGGCGGGGAGCCGCTGCTGTTCCTCGACTATTACGCGACCGGCAAGCTCAACGCCGAAGAAGCCGCCGTGATCATCGCAGGCATCGCCGACGGGTGCCGTCAGGCCGGCTGCGCACTGGCTGGCGGTGAGACGGCGGAGATGCCCGGCATGTACGCCGTGGGGGATTACGATCTGGCGGGCTTCGCCATGGGCGCCGCGGAGCGCGGATCCCTCCTGCCTCGCGGCGACGTCGCGGCGGGCGACGTTCTACTGGGCCTCGCGTCCAGCGGGCCCCACGCCAACGGCTATTCCCTGATCCGCCGGATCGTGGCGCGCACCGGTCTGGACTGGTCGGCGCCTGCCCCGTTCGCGGCGACGTCCTTGGCCGATGCCCTGCTCACCCCGACGCGGATTTACGTGAAGTCGTTGCTGCCGGTCATCCGCGGCGGCGCGGTCAAAGGGCTGGCCCACATCACGGGCGGCGGGCTGGTGGAGAACACGCCGCGCATACTGCCCAATGGTCTCCATGCCGCGTTCGACTGGTCGGCGTGGCCCATGCCAGACGTGTTTCGCTGGCTGATGGAAGCGGGGGCCGTCCCGGAGGAGGACGCGCGCCGCACGTTCAATCTCGGGATCGGCATGGTGGCGGTCGTGGCGCCCGCCGACGCCGCCGCGGTGACGGCCGCGCTCGAGGCCAGCGGCGAAACTGTTCATGCCGTGGGCGTGGTGCGCGCGTGACCGGGCGGCGTGTGGGCGTCCTCATCTCGGGAGGCGGCTCGAATCTGCAGGCCTTGCTGGACGCCCAAGGGCCCTACTGTCCGTACGCGATCGCCGTGGTGATCGCCAACAGGCCGGACGCCGGCGGTCTGGAGCGCGCCCGCGCCGCGGGCGTCGAGGCGCTGGTCGTCGATCACAGGCACTTCGGGGGCGATCGCTCCGCGTTCGAGCGCGCCATAGACGCGGCCTTGAGGGCGCGCGCCATCGACCTCGTCGCGCTCGCCGGCTTCATGCGCATCTTGACGCCGGCGTTCGTGCGCGACTGGGCCGGCCGGCTGCTCAACATTCACCCATCGCTCCTGCCCGCCTTTCCGGGGCTTCAGACCCATGCCCGCGCGCTCGACGCGGGCGTGAAGCTGCATGGCTGCTCAGTGCACTGGGTGAGCGAGGGCGTCGACGAGGGCCCGATCATCGGGCAGGCCGCTGTGCCGGTGCTGCCGGACGATACGACCGAAACCCTGGGTGCGCGCGTTCTGACGGCGGAGCACGTGCTCTATCCGGCCTGTCTCGCGCTGGTCTGCGCCGACGATGAGGAGCGGCGGGAAATGCAGTCCCGCGCGCTAATCCTCAACGCTTGGAAACCGGGCTGATCAGCCGACGATCTCGGCGTCCGTGAAAAAGAACGCGATCTCGGTGGCGGCGTTCTCCGCGCTGTCGGAGCCATGCACGCTGTTGGCCTCAATGCCGGAAGAGAAGCGCCGACGGATCGTTCCGGGCGCGGCATTGTAGGGGTTGGTGGCGCCCATCACCTCGCGATAACGGGCGACGGCGTTCTCGCCCTCCAGCACCTGCACCACCACCGGCCCCGACGTCATGAACTTGACCAGATCGCCGAAAAACGGGCGATCCTTGTGCACGCCGTAGAAACCTTCGGCCTGGGCCGAAGACATGCGGATGCGCTTCTGCGCGACGATGCGGAGGCCCGCCCCCTCGATGACGGCGTTGATCTCGCCGGTGAGGCTCCGGGCGGTCGCGTCCGGCTTGATGATTGAAAAGGTCCGCTCGACGCCCATTGTCGGCTCTCCGGCGCAAAATGCAAAACGAGGAAAAGGGTCGCGCTCTATAGCCGCGCCCCTCGCCCGCGCCAAGCCAAGACCGCGCTACGTTCAGCCGCAGCGCCAGGATCAGCCGCAGCGCACGGAGCCGACGCGTTTGTCGGCCCCAAGCTGCACGTTCAGGCGGTTGGGGTTGTGGTCCATGGTCACCATGCAGTCCGCGCAGATGACCCGGTAGGCGCGTGGCAGTCGGGAGTGGTCGATGGCGGCCTCATCCTGCCCGACAAGGTACTGGTACTGGCCGGCGTCGCAGGTGGCGGCCCCGCCGGCGGGGCGCGTGACCGCCGCTTCGTTCACCTCAATGGCGATGCACCCCGCAAGGGCGCCGATGGCGATGGCGACGACGGTTGGTTTCCACATGGCGACGGTCCTCGATCAGGCCTGCTTTTCCCACCGCCCGGCGGCGGTTTCCTTCCAGTACGTGATCTCGATGCCGGAATCCTTCGCCGTTTTCCACTGCGTTCGCGCATGCGCCAACGCCGCCGCGTCGCGACCGTCAAAGAGCACGCAGGCCCGTTCGAACGCTGAAACGTCGCCGGGCTCGGCCCCGTCCACGAGAAACAGCGCCCGCGCGCCGTTCGCGACCGCAGCCGAGGTGGTCAGCAGGACCGGCTGGCGCTCGGGCGGGTCGCGACCCTCCACGCCGTGGGGCAGGAAGGAGTCGTCACGCCACGTCCAGAGCGCCTGATCGAGCATGTCCAGCCGTTCCGCCAGGGCCCCGCGCACGACCGCCCGCCACCCGCGCTGGAGGCATTTCTCCAGCAGCGGCGGCAGCGCCGCTTCAAGCGGCGATCGTTCGAGGTGGTAGAACCAGAGCGCGCTCATTCCTCGTAGCGATTGGCCACCAGGCGATTGAGCAGCCGCACGCCGTAGCCCGTCGCCCAGGCCGGCGACGTGGGGTCGTCATAAGGCGCGGGCTTCCAGGCTGTGCCCGCGATGTCGATATGGGCCCAGGCCATGCCGTCCTTGATGAAGCGCTGGATGAACTGCGCGCCCGTGATGGAGCCTGCCGCCGTCGATCCGGAGATGTTCTTCATGTCCGCGAACGGCGTGTCGATGGCCTTGTCGTAGGCCGGGCCGAGCGGCAGGCGCCAGACGGGCTCCCCTTCGGCCTTGCCGGCCTCCGCCAGATCGGCGGCGAGCGCGTCATTGTTGGAGAAAACGCCGGCATGCTCGTGGCCCAGCGCCACGATGATGGCCCCGGTGAGGGTGGCGAGGTTGACCACGGCGGTGGGGTTGAACGTTTCCTGCGCGTACCAGACCGCGTCCGCCAGCACGAGACGGCCCTCGGCGTCGGTGTTGAGGACTTCGATCGTCTGGCCGGACATGGAGGTGACGATATCGCCCGGCCGCTGGGCCGCGCCGTCGGGCATGTTCTCCACCAACCCGACGACGCCCACGACGTTGGCCTTGGCCTTGCGCTTGGCGAGCGCGATCATGGCGCCGGTCACCGCCGCCGCGCCGCCCATGTCCCCCTTCATGTCGCCCATGCCGGCGGGGGGTTTGAGGGAGATGCCGCCCGTGTCGAACGTCACGCCTTTGCCCACGATGGCCAGAGGGGCGGCGGCCTTGTTCTTGGCCCCCTTCCAACTCATCACCACCAGCCGGGATTCCCGCACGCTGCCCTGCCCGACGCCGAGAAGAGCGCCCATGCCCAACTTGGTCATGGCCTCCACGTCCAGAACCTGCACGTCCAGACCCAGCGCTTCCAAAGCCTTCAGCCGGGTCGCGAAGGCCGGCGGGTGCAGCACGTTGGGCGGCTCCGAGACGAGATCGCGGGCGTAGGTGACCCCGTCCACCAGCCCCACCATGGGCTCGTGCCGCTTGGCCGCCGCCGCCGGACTGTCGGTGACGACCACCACCTCCCGGAGCGAAGGCTTCTGTTCCGGCTTCAGCTTTGTGCGGTAGGCGTCGAAGCGGTAGCTGGCGAGCCCTGCGCCGACCGCCGCGCGGGCCGACGCCTCGGCCGCGGCGATTCCCCCGATGCCGTCGGCATGCAGGGCGAGGACCTCCACCCCGGACGCCAGAACCCTGCGGACGGCGTGCGCCGCCCACTTCTCCACCATCAGGCCGTCGGCCTTGTCCTGGGGGCCCAGACCGATCACGAGCACCCGACCCGCATCGAGGTTGGCCGGGGCCAATACTTCCACCATCTGGCCGGGCGCGCCCGTGAACCGCGTGGCCGCCATGGCCCGCGTCAGGGCGCCTTGGGTCTTGGCGTCGAGCGCTTGGCCGGCGGCCAGCAGGGCGGCGCCGTCCGTCGCCATCACCGCCACGGCGTCTGCGCGGGCGTCGTTCTTGAAGGAAACGTCCATGAAACCTCTCGTCGGGGGCGCCCAGCCGCACCTGACTGGCCACGCCGCTTCACCCTTGTTCGCGTCAGTGGTAGCTCTGCGCCGCTGCGTTGGAAAGATTGCCTGCCGCCGGTGGATGTCGGGCCAAATTCGCCCGCCGCGCGCCGGGCTTCCGACACGAACCGGGACCACGGGGTCGCTGGCGAGAGATACGTCCGACGGGCTGGAGCGGGGGTGACGGGAATACGATGAAGTCGCTCCAGGCGTACGTCTTCAGGCAGGTGCTCATTCCGCTGGTCGCCATTCTCGGCGGGCTCGCGGGCGTCGCGATCCTGACGCAGGGGCTGAACCAGCTCGACATCATCGTCGACCAGCGCCAGTCCACGCTGGCGTTCGCTTGGGTGACGATCCTGTCCCTCCCGCAGCTGATCTCCCTCATCATGCCGCTGGCGGTGTTCTTCGCGGTGACCTACGCCGTCAACCGGATGCACACGGAGAGTGAGATCGCCGTGGCGTTCGCGGCCGGCGTCTCACCGTGGCAGATCATCTCGCCGGTCATGAAGCTCGCGGCGCTCGCCGCCCTCGCCCACCTTGCGGTCAACGTGCTGATCCAGCCGGCCAGCTACCGCGAGATGCGCGAGACCGTGCACGCCATGCGTACGGACTTCGCCGCCTCGCTCGTGCGCGAGGGCGAGTTCACCACCCCCGCCGACGGCCTCACGTTCTATGCGCGCGAAGTCAACGCCGGCGGCGTGCTGCGCGACGTCTTCATCGACGACCGTCGCAACGCCGACCGCGCCACCACCTACACCGCGCGCGTCGGCCTGATCGTGACCGCCGCCGGCAAGCCCGCTGTGGTGATGCGCCAGGGCCAGATCCAGCAACCGAAGGACGACGGCTCGGTCGATTTGCTGGACTTCGACCAGTACACGCTCGAGCTCGCCGGATTCGCCGACAGCGGGGACGATTACGTCCTGAAACCGTCGGACCGGTTCCTTGCGGAACTCTTCTTTCCCGACATGACGCACCACTATGACCAGACCAACGCGCGGCGCTTCCTGGCCGAGGGACATCACCGGCTGTCGAGCCCGCTGCTGGACTTCACCCTCGCCCTGATCGCGCTCGTCGGTCTCATCGCCGGTGATTTCAGCCGGCGCGGCTACGGCGGCCGGATCGCCGTGGCGGCGGCGATCGCGCTGGTTGTGCGGATTGTGGCGCTGGGCATCCAGGCGGCGTGCGTGGACGACCCGGGACTGAATCCCTTGCAGTATGCGTTTCCGCTCATGGTGTCGGGGGTCGCCCTGTGGCTGCTGAACCGGCCGCGACAGGCGCCGCGACGGCGGCGGGCGGTCGGGATGCCCGCGGAGGCCATGGGATGAACTTCCTGCTGTCCGGCCTCGGCCGCTATCTGATCGTCCGTTCGTTTCTGGGCTTCGGCATCGCCATGGCCGCGGTCGCTGCCTCCATCCTGCTGGTGGACGTCGTCGAGCAGCTGCGCACCATCGGCGGCCGCGCCGACATCTCCCTGTGGGAAGCGCTCGGTCTCACCGCGCTCAAAACCCCGATGCTGATCGAGCAGACGCTGCCGTTCGTCGTGCTGGCGGGGACGATGATCGGCATGATCCAACTGAACCGGCGCAGCGAACTCATCGCCATGCGCGCGTCCGGCGTCTCGGCGTGGCGCTTTCTCGCGCCCACGGCGGTGGCGGCGCTGGGCGTGGGCGTCGTGGCGACAACGGTGCTGAACCCGATCGGCGCGCGGCTCTATGAGCGCTATGAAGCGATCAAGGCGCGCCTGGAAGGCAGCGGCGACGGCCCCAACGCAGTCACGCGCAACGGGGTCTGGCTGCGCCAGGGCGACGGGGCCATGCAGACCGTGATCCACGCCGACGCCATCGCCCCCAACAGCACCACGCTCAACCAGGCGACGTTCTTCTTCTTCGAGGTGGACGACGCTGACGGCGCCTTGCGCTTCGTCAACCGTATCAACGCCAAGCAGGCCGAGCTGCGTCCCAGCAGCATGTGGGAGCTGCGCGACATGGTGGAGTCCCGGCCAGGGACGCCCGCGAAGACGGAAAAAGTCCTCTCCATCCCCACCACGCTGGAGGCGAACGCGCTGTTCGACACCTTCGTCACGCCCGGCTCGCTCTCCTTCTGGCGCCTCCCCGGGTTCATCGAAACCGCGCGCGAGGCGGGACTGGCCCCGGTGCGCTACGAGTTGAAGCACCAGAGCCTCATGGCCTTGCCGCTCCTGCTTGCGGCGATGGCGAGCCTTGGGGCGGTCTTTTCCCTGCGGCTGCATCGCCTGGGCGGGCTGGCGGGCTACATGATGGTGGGCGTCGGGGCGGGCTTCCTGCTCTACTTCGCGACCCAGCTTGCCGCCGCCTTCGCGATCACGGAGGTGGTCCCTCCCGTCGTGGCCGCCTGGAGCCCGCCGCTGACAGGCATTTTCGCCGCCCTGGCGATCCTGAGCTTCGTGGAGGACGGCTGAGGCGGCCGGCTGCGGATTTCGGTCACGCGTGCTTTACCTTCCCGGTTCCGGGGGGGTAGGAATACCGCCCGGGGAGTCGTGAACAGAGGGCCCATGTCCCGTTCGGAAGGGATTGCCGATCGGACGACCGACCGCGCGCCGGGGCCCTTGGCCGCGACGCTCGCGGCGCTCTTCCTTGTATCCGCCGGCGCCGGCGCGGCGACGGCGCAGGAACCCGTAGCGGCCACGGCGGACGCCCTCGTCGTGCTGGAGGCCGACCGGCTCGTCCGCGACGACGAAGCCGAGACGATCACTGCGGAAGGCAACGTCGAAGCGCGCTACGAGGGGCGCGTGCTGCGCACGCAACGCCTCGTTTACAACCTGCGGGACAACACGATCCGCGCCCAGGGCGGCGTGGAGATCATCGATCCCGACGGCACCATCCGGTACGCCGAGGAGATCGAGGTCGACTCCGAGCTGAACACCGGCTTCTCTACCGGTTTCGCCGCGCGCCTGTCCGGCGGAGGGACCACCGTGGCGGCCGCAGCGGTGCGGCCGTCCGAAGGCCGCAACGAGTTGCGCCGGTTCGTCTATACCGCCTGCCCGATCTGCAAGGTGGAGGGCACGGACAAGACGAAGGGCCCCACCTGGACGCTACGCGCCCGCAGCGCCGTCCAGGACCAGTCGACCAAGATGATTTCCTACCGGGACGTCGTCTTCCAGTTCGGCCCTGTCCCGGTCGTGTACCTGCCGTTCTTTTCTCACCCCGACCCGTCCAGCGGTCCCCGCTCTGGGTTGTTGCCGCCCGACATCGGCACCAGCCGGCGGGTGGGCGGGTTCTACGAGCAGCCGTACCACATCCAGATCTCGCCGTTCCAGGATCTGACGATCGCCCCGCAGTTCAACACCAAGGTCAATCCGCTGGTCGGCCTCCAGTACCGCAAGCGGTTCTACTCCGGCGACCTCCGGTTCGAGGGCAGTTTTTCCTACGATCAGGACTTTGACGGCAACGGCGAGAAGTTCGGGAACGAGCAGCTTCGCGGCCACCTCTTCGGCAGCGGCCTGTTCGAGATCAATCCCTTCTGGTCATGGGGTTTCGGCGTCGAGCGGGTCGCCGACGACCTCTATCTGCGCCGGTATGACATCGAGCGGCGCAGCCGTTCACGCGGTCCTTACGTCGGCGATCTCGGCCGCCTCATCACGCAACTCTACACGACGGGCCAGAGTGAAAGCACCTATAGCTCGCTTTCGCTCGTTTCCTTCCAGGACGTGCGGGCCGTGGATGAGCAGGCGGTGCCGCTCATCCTCCCCGTCGGCGAGATCGAGCATGTCGTGGATGATCCGTTCATCGGTGGGCAGTTGCGCCTCCAAGCATCGACGGCGTCGCTCTACAGGGCCGACAATGGCGTTGATAGCAGCCGGATCAGTTCGGGCTTCGAGTGGCGCAAGGACTACATCCTCAATTCTGGCGTGGTCTTGGCGCCGTTCGCCTCTGCGCGGGGCGACTACTACCGGATCGGCAATTCCCCGAGCGCCGACAACGAAACCTTTGGCCGCGCCGTAGGGGTCACGGGTGTCGAGGCCAGTCTCCCATTCATGCGCAGCACCGAGCGCCTCGATGTGATCTTGGAGCCTGTGGTCATGCTCGCCCTCGGTTCCCAGGGCGGGAACGATGAGCGGATCGTCAACGAGGACAGCACCGCCTTCGAACTGGACGAGTCCAACCTGTTCCGCCCCAATGCAGCGCCCAACTTCGACCTTTGGGAGCCCGGGCCGCGGGCGTCGGTTGGCGTTCGCGCGACGGCGCGGTCCCGGGACGACAAGGCCGCAAGCGTGTTTCTGGGGCGGCGCTGGCGTGAGGAAGCGTCGCCGGTGTTCAGCCGCGTCACGAACCTCGATGACGAGACCTCCGACTGGGTGACGGCGGCGTCGGTCAACCTCGGACGGAACCTGGGCGCAGAAGTTCGGGCGCGGGTGTCTGACGAGGATTTGTCCCTCGTGCGGCTCGACGCCACCGTGCGCGGCGAACTGTGGCGGTTCTCGACCGAGGCGCGCTACTTCGAGGTCGACAAGGCGCTTCGACCCAACGATCCCAGCCGTGAAGTCCGCGCCGGGGTCGGCGTGCGCGTGACGGACCGCTGGAGCCTGTCGTGGGGGATACAGCGCGATCTCGATTCCGACATAACCCTGAGCCAGAATGCCCGTCTGACATATCAGGATGACTGTACGTTCATTGACTTCGCCTACCGCCGCGCCGAGACGTTCGACCGGGTACTGGGTCCTGACGAAGGGTTCCAGATACGCATCGGTCTGACGTCTCTGGGCGTCTTCGGCGGCGAGTGAGCCACAGAGCCGGCGCGGGCGCAGTCCCGCCAGCGACCAAACGGGTACGGAGCCTTTTGAATGACCCTGAAATTCGCGTGCGCAAGCATGGCGGCCGTCATGGCCGGGCTCGCAGGCCCCGCCGTCGCGCAACAGGCGCCGGGTGGGGGCAGCCCCGCCGTCGCGCAGCAGGCGCCGGGTGGGGGCAGCCCCGCCGCTGCGCCCGCCGCCGCCCCGGCCGCCGCCCCTGCCCCGGCGCGCACGCCGAACGCGGCCGGCGTGGCGGCCATCGTCAACGACGAGGTGATTTCAACCTACGACGTCAACCAGCGGGCCTCCCTGCTGCTGACGGGCTCCGGCATTGAGCCCTCCCGCGAGACGCTCGACCGGGCCCGCGCGCAAGCGTTGCGCGATCTGGTCGATGAGCGCCTGCAGATGCAGGAGGCGGCGGAACGCAAGATCAAGGTGGATCCCGCCGAAGTGGATCGCGCGCTTGCCGACATCGCGCGCCAGAACGGGGCCACGCCCGATGCGCTGCGCCAGGAACTGGGCGCCAACGGCATCAACATCCAGACCCTGCGCTCGCAGATCGAATCCGACATTGCATGGCGGCGCCTCGTGGGCGGACGTTTCGGCGCGCGGATACGCATTTCCAACGTCCAGGTCTCCGACGCGCTCGGACGCATCACCGCCAACGCCGCGCGGCCTCAGGTGCTGGTGTCGGAAATCCTGATCGCCGCAGAGACGGACGCGGACATGGAACAGGCGGAGAGCATCGCCACCCGCCTGCTGCAGGAAATCCGCAACGGGGCCCCGTTCCAGAACGTGGCGCGCCAGTTCTCATCGTCGGCCTCCGCGGCGGCGGGCGGGGACCTGGGATGGCTGGCCCAGGGAGAACTCCGCGCCGAGTTGCAGACCATCGTCGATCAGCTTCAGCCCGGCCAGGTTTCGCGGCCGATCCGCGCGCCGGGCGGTGTCTACATCCTCGCCGTGCGCGACAAGCGCGCAGGCGTCGAGCGCGCGGCGGTCACGCGCGTCGCCCTTCGGCAGGTGACGGCGCCGGCGCCGCAACGGGCGGCGCTGGAGCGGGCCTTGCGGGACGCGCCGGGCTGCGACGGGCTCGAACCGGCAGTCGGGTCCGTGAGCGGGGCGGCGGTGGTCGATCTGGGCGAGGCGCTTGAGTCGGAGCTGTCCGAAGAGGTCCGCAGCCGCATCGACGGGGTCCAGAACGGCGCCGCAACCGCCGTCAGCGGCACGGGAGAAACGGTCAGTGCGCTCGTGGTCTGCGCACGCCAGGCCACCGGTACGGGCATGCCTTCCCGCGATGAGGTGGAGGATCGGCTCTACCAGCAGGAACTGACGATGCTTTCGCAGCGCTACCTCCGCAATCTGCGCCGCGATTCAACCATCATCACCCGGTGACCCCTCCGCCGCTCGCGGTCTCCATGGGCGACCCCGCAGGCGTCGGCCTCGAGATCGCCGTGCGGACTTGGGCGACCCGCGGCGCCGACACCCCGCCCTATGTCCTCTTGGCGGACGCACACGCTGTGCAACGCGCCATGACGCGCGCCGGCGTCGCGGGCGCGCCTGTCGAGATCAAGCCGGACGCGTGGGCGCAAGCCGCACAGTGGTTCCACGATGGCTTGCCCGTGGCGCATCAACCAATGGCCTTACCCGAGACGCCCGGCGCGCCGACCCCGGCGAACGGCCCGGCGATCATCGCGGCGATCGACGCTGCGGTTGCGGCAGTGCGCGCCGGAGACGCCGCCGCCGTCGTGACCCTGCCGATCGCCAAGTCGACGCTCTATGCGGCCGGCTTCGGCTATCCCGGCCATACGGAGTACGTCGCGCACCTGTGCGCCGACATGCCGATGTCCGGCCCGCGCGGGCCTGTGATGTTGCTGGCGACGGGGGACATCCGGGTGGCGCTCGCCACAATTCACGTGCCTTTGACGGCGGTGGCGCAGCTGCTCACGCGCGAGACCGTGGATCGCACGGCGCGGGTGGTCCTGCACGCACTGATGCGGGATTTCGCCATCGCGCGCCCGCGGCTCGTGCTCGCCGGTCTCAACCCCCATGCGGGCGAACAGGGCGCACTCGGCCGCGAGGAGATCGAGATCATAGCTCCGGTAGCGGCGGCCCTGCGCGCGGAAGGCCATGACGTCGCCGGCCCATTGCCCGCCGACACGCTCTTCCACGCTGAGGCGCGCGCGCGTTACGACGCGGTGATCGCGATGTACCACGATCAGGGCCTCATCCCGATCAAGACCATCGATTTTTGGGGCGCGGCCAACGTCACCCTCGGCCTGCCCATCATCCGCACGTCGCCTGATCACGGGACCGGGTTCGACATCGCAGGGCGCGGGGTGGCGCATACCGGCAGCTTCATGGCCGCCCTGCGGACGGCGTCGGCGATGGCGCAGCGTCGCGCGCGCAGCGAATGACCGACGCCTTGCCGTCCATAAAGGACATGCTCGTCCGGGAAAATCTCTGGGCGCGCAAAAGTCTCGGACAACACTTCCTGCTCGATCCGCATCTCCTGCAGCGGATCGCCGCGCAAGCCGGCGACATCAGGGGCCGCGCAGTGATCGAAGTGGGCCCGGGCCCTGGCGGCCTCACGCGCGCCCTGCTCGACGCCGGCGCCGATCCGCTCATTGCAGTGGAAAAGGACGCCCGCTTTCTCGCCATTCTCGCCGAGCTCGTTCCCTGGTCCGGCGGACGCTTGCGCGTGATCGACGCCGACGCCGTGACGGTCGACGAGCCCGCGCTGCTGGCGGCCGCGCAGGCGACCTCGGCGGCGATCGTCTCCAATCTCCCCTACAACGTGGGCACGCCGCTTCTGGTGAAGTGGCTCAAGGCTGGCCCATGGCGCGGGCCCATGACGCTGATGTTCCAGCGTGAGGTCGCCGAGCGCATCGTGGCGCCGGCGGGCGGGGAGGTGTACGGACGCCTCGCCGTACTCGCGCAGGCCTGCGCCCATGCGCGCATCGTGATGCCGGTGCCGCCGCGCGCCTTCACCCCGCCGCCGAAGGTGGCGTCCGCCGTCGTGCACCTGACCGACCGCGCCGATCGCTTCGACGATCTGGACGCGCTGGAGCGCGTCACCGCCGCGGCGTTCGGCCAGCGGCGCAAGATGCTACGCTCCAGCTTCGCCAGCCTCGCGGGCGCCGCCGCGGAGTCGATCCTGGACGCCGCCGCCATAGCCCCGACCCAGCGCGCCGAACAGGTCACCGTGCAGGAGTTCTGCGCGCTCGCCCGCGCGTGGCGCGCCGCGCAAGGCTAGACGTCTTCCTGCAACAGACCCGTCACGAACCCCGGCAGCCAGGGCTGGCGCTGGCGGCGCAATCGCTCGGCCGCGACGATGGACTGCACCTGCCGGTAGCAGGCGTCGAGATCCTCGTTCACGAGCACGTAGTCGTAGCCGTCCCAGCGGCTGATCTCGCTGTAGGCATTGGTCATGCGCTTCTTGATCACGGCGTCGTCGTCGCTCGCGCGGGATTCAAGCCGACGGCGCAATTCAGCCATGGACGGCGGAAGGATGAACACCTTCACCACGTCCGCCTGGGCGCTGTTGGTGAGTTGCTGGGCGCCTTGCCAGTCAATGTCGAAAATCACATCGCGGCCCTGATCGAGCGCGCTCATCACCGGTTCCTTGGGCGAGCCGTAGAGGTTGTCGTGGACCGTAGCCCATTCGAGGAACCCGTCCGCCGCGCGCCGGCTCCGGAAGGCGTCCTTGTCGACGAACACATAATGCACGCCGTCGATCTCGCCAGGCCGCGGGGGGCGCGTCGTCCACGATACGGAGAGCTCCACGTCCGCATCGTCGCGCGTCAGAAGCCGAGTCAGCGTCGTCTTGCCTGCGCCCGAGGGGCTGGACAGCACCAGCATCAGGCCGCGACGTCGACGCACGATCTCATTCGGCATTGGCGCACTGTTCCCGGAACTGGTCGATGGCCGTCTTGAGGTCCAGTCCGATCCGCGTCAAGGCGAGATCGGACGCCTTGGAGCACAGGGTGTTGGCTTCCCGGTTCAGCTCCTGCGCAAGGAAATCGAGCCGCCGACCGGCGGGCTCCTCGCCGGCGATGAGCGCGCGCGCCTCCGCCGCATGCGCACGGAGGCGTTCCAGTTCCTCCTGGACATCGGCGCGCGCCGCCAGAAGCGCCGCCTCCTGCGCAAAGCGCGCAGGGTCCACAAGCACCTCCGGCGCCAGTGCGGCGAGGCGATCCTTCAGTTTTTCCGCGAGTGCGGACGGCGCCGTCGCCGCCGTCGCCCGCGCCGCTTGCGTGCACGCCTCGATCTGCCCGATCAGGTCCTGAAGAACCCGGCCCAACGCCCGCCCTTCGTGGGCCCGCGCCACCGCCAACTTGTCGAGCGCCACAGCGAGACCCTCCAGGATCGCCGCATCGAGCGCGGCGCGATCCTCCGCGCCAGGCTCAAGGGCGTCCTCGGTCACGAGCACGCCGCGCACCTGCAGCAGGCCGTCCAGGCGGGGACGGTCGATGCGCCCGTCGCGCAGGAACGGATCCACATCGGCGAGCAGCCGGGCCACGAACGCAAGATCGACCCGCGGCGCCCCTGCGCCATCGCCGTCGCGCGCAACGGTCAACGACGCCTGTAGCGTTCCGCGTCGGAACCGCTTGGCCGCGCCTTCCCGCGCAACCGCGTCGAGCGCCTCATAGCCGGGCGGCAGGCGACATTTCACGTCCAGCCCGCGGCCGTTCACACTGCGCAGTTCCCAGATCCAGCGGCGTCCTGCGACGGCGCCTTCGCTGCGGGCAAAGCCGGTCATTCCTGCAATGGCCATGATGGATCCCCTTTCGGGCTCAGGGCGACTTGGCCGCCTCCGCCGCGCGCTGGCGCTCCACTTCCCGCCACCGCGCCACGTTGCGGTTGTGCTCCTCCACCGTGGGCGCGAACACATGGCCGCCTGTCCCGTCCGCTACGAAGAAGAGATCGTTCGTCGTGGGCGGATTGAGCACGGCCTCGATGGCGTCCCGCCCCGGATTGGCGATCGGCGTCGGCGGCAGGGCGGGAATGAAATACGTGTTGTAGGCGGTGCGCCGTTCCAACTCGCTCTTGCGGATGCCGCGGCCCAGCGGGCGGCCTTTCGAGATGCCGTAGATGATTGTGGGATCCGATTGCAGCGGCATGCCGAGCCGCAGCCGGTTGACGAACACCGCCGCCACCCGCGGCCGCTCTGCGGCGAGTCCGGTCTCCTTCTCCACGATCGAGGCCAGGATCAGCGCCTCGTCCGGCGTCTTGAGCGGAAGGTCCGGCGCGCGCTTGGGCCAGAGCTCATCGATCACTTTCTGCTGATCCGCCCGCATCCGGGCGAGCACTTCGGCGCGGTCGGTCCCGCGCTGCACCATGTACGTTTCGGGTAAAAGCGATCCTTCAGGAGGCGTCGGGGGCACATCGCCGGTGAGCACCTCCGAGTCCTTCAGGATCTCCACGATCATCTCGCTCGTCAGCCCTTCGGCGACGGTGATCGGCAGCAGCTTCATCCGGCCCGCCTCGATTTTCTCGAGCACGCTGCGCAGCGATTCACCGGCCTCCACCTCATACGCGCCAGCCTTCAGGGCGCCGCGCGAGGCGTACATTTCGGATGCGATCCTGAAGACCACCACATCGCGGATGGCGCCCTGGCCCTTGAGCTGACGGGCAATGTCCATCACGCTTGCGCCCCGCTCGACCGTGAACGCGGTGGCCTGCACGGCGGGCCCTGGCCGATGGATCTCCCAGACCAGGAACACGACCAGCGCGAGGGCGAGCAACGCCCCGGTCCACACCAGCGACGCCAGGAACCCGAACACGTCGCCCCCGCGGGCCTTTCGACTCATGCGTCTAACGCCGTGAGGATCAGCGCCGCGTTGGTGCCGCCAAAGCCGAAGGAATTGGACATCGCCGCGCGGATCGGGCGACGGCGCGCCACATGGGGGACGAGATCGATGGCGGTTTCCACCGACGGGTCATCGAGATTCAGCGTCGGCGGCGCCACGCCGTCGCGGATCGCCAGCGCACAGAAGATGGCCTCGACGGACCCTGCCGCGCCGAGAAGGTGGCCGATGGCCGATTTCGTGGATGACATGGACAGCGCCGACGCTGCGTCGCCGAATACGCGCTCAATGGCGCGCAACTCGATCTCGTCCCCCACCGGCGTCGAGGTGCCGTGGGTGTTGAGATAGGCGATCTCCGCCGGCGTCATGGCGGCGTCCTTGAGGGCCCCCAGCATGGCGCGGTAGCCCCCGTCCCCGTCCTCCGCAGGGGAGGTGATGTGATAGCCGTCGCCGGAAAGGCCGTAGCCTTTCACTTCTGCGTAAATCCTGGCGCCGCGGGCCTTGGCGTGGGCGAGGTCCTCCAGCACCAGAATGCCTGCGCCCTCGCCCATGACGAACCCGTCACGCGCCTTGTCGTATGGACGCGACGCGCGTTCCGGCGTGTTGTTGAATCCGGTCGACATGGCGCGCAGCGCGCAGAAGCCCGCGAAGCCGATCCGGCACACGGCCGCTTCCGCGCCGCCGGCGATCATCACATCGGCGTCACCGGTCCGGATGAGGCGCGCGGCGTCGCCGATGGCGTGGGCGCCAGTGGCGCATGCGGTGACCACCGCGTGGTTCGGGCCGCGAAGCCCATGACGGATGGAGACCTGACCGGACGCAAGGTTGATAAGGGCTCCGGGTATGAAGAACGGGCTGATCTTGCGCGGCCCATCCCGTTCGAGCTGGAGTGCGGTGTCGGCGATGGACGACAGGCCGCCGATGCCGGATCCGATCAGCACGCCCGTACGGTTGCGCGCCTCGTCGGTGTCCGGCGTCCAGCCTGAGTCCGCGATCGCCTCGTCGGCGGCGGCCATCGCATACAGAATGAAATCGTCGACGCGCCGTTGTTCCTTCGGCGACATCGCCCGATCCGGATCGAACACGCCGGGCATGTCGGGCGCGCCGCCGCCGCGGCCGTCGACGCGCGGGACGATCCCCGCCACCCGGCAGGGCAGGTCGTCCACCTTCATGTGCTCGATGCGTTTGAGCCCGGAGCGGCCGGCGATGAGCTGCGCCCAGACATGCGCCGCGCCGGCGCCCAGGGGCGTGACGAGACCGATGCCGGTGATGACGACGCGCCGCACGGGATCAGCGCCGCCCGTCAGCCGAGCTTGCTCTCGATGAATTTGACCGCATCGCCCACCGTCTGGATGTGCTCGGCGGCGTCGTCCGGGATCTCAACCCCGAACTCTTCCTCGAAAGCCATGACCAGTTCGACGTTGTCGAGCGAGTCCGCGCCGAGGTCGTCGATAAAGCTTGCCTTGTCGGTCACCTTCTCTGGAGCCGTCTCCAGGTGCTTCACGACGATGGATTTTACGCGCTCAAAAACGTCGGACATGGACGCCTCTCGATGTCGAGGAAAAACGAAACAGCTCACCCGCCTTGTCACCGATACGGGCATGGGGATCAAGGGAGGGGCCAGATGATCGGCGCTCCGCTACCATACCTCCTGGGGGTTGGCTACGGGGCCGCCCCGAGGGCCCCGGCGTGGCGGCCCGGAACCTTCGGCGCGCGTCAGATCATCACCATGCCGCCATTGACGTGCAGGGTCTGGCCCGTGACGTAGCCGCCCTCCGCGCTCGCCAGATAGACCGCCGCAGCCGCGATATCGGCCCCGTCGCCGAGCCGCCCCAGGGGGATTCGCGCCAGCAGCGCCTCCTTTTGCGCGTCCGGGAGGACGTCGGTCATCGGCGAGGCGATGAACCCCGGCGCAATGCAGTTGACGGTGACGCCCCGGCTGGCGACCTCCTGCGCGAGCGCCTTGGTGAAACCGATGACGCCCGCCTTGGACGCCGCGTAATTCGCCTGCCCGGGGTTTCCCATGACGCCTACGACGGAGGTGATGGCGATGATGCGTCCGGTGCGCCGCTTCATCATGCCGCGCAGGGCGGCGCGCGACAGCCGAAAGTACGCCTCCAGATTCACCCGTTGAACGAGCGCCCAGTCCTCGTCCTTCATGCGCAGCAGGAGCCCGTCGCGGGTGATGCCGGCGTTGGATACGAGGATGTCGAGACTGCCGAGGGCGGCCTCCGCTCGCCCCGCCAGCGCATCGACCGCCGCGGGATCCGACAGGTCGCATGGCAGGGTCACGTGATCGCCGCCCAGATCGGCGCGGACGCTTTCAAGCGCCTCCGCGCGGGTGCCCGACAGCGCGACGCGCGCCCCGCGTTCGGCGAGCGAACGCGCGATGGCGCCGCCAATGCCGCCGCTGGCGCCGGTGACGAGGGCAGTCCTGCCGCTGAGATCGAACATGGGTGAGGTCCTTCAGACTGTCTTGGCGAAGGCTTCGAGATCGTCCGGTGCGTTCAGCGCCAAGGCCTCGGCGTCCGGCGCGATGCGCTTGACCATTCCGGTCAGCACCTTGCCCGCCCCGACCTCCGCAAACCGCATGACGCCGGCAGCCGTCATCGCCTCGACGCTCTCGCGCCAGCGGACGCGGCCCGTGACCTGCTCCACCAGCAACCGGCGGATCTCGGCCGGCGTCGTGACGGGCGCAGCCGTGACGTTGGCGTAGATGGCGATCGCCGGCGGCGCCACCGCGGCCGTCGCGAGGGCGGTCGCCATGGCGTCGGCGGCCGGCTGCATCAGCGGCGAGTGGAACGGCGCCGACACGTTGAGCGGGATGGCCCGCGCGCCCCGCGCCTTCGCCGCGGCGATGGCGGCGTCGACGCCGGCCTTGGCGCCGGAGATGACCACGTTGCCGATGTTGTTGTCGTTGGCGACCACGCATACGCCCGCCTTGGCCCCCTCGGCGGCGATCTCCTCCGCCAGCGCTACGTCGACCTTGCCGATGAGCGAGGCCATGGCGCCCGCGCCGACCGGCGCCGCCGCTTGCATGGCTTCGCCCCGCAGGCGCAGCAGACGCGCCGCATCGGAGACGGTGAAGGCCCCCGCCGCCGCAAGCGCCGCATACTCGCCGAGGGAATGACCCGCCGCGCACTGCGCGACCGTGACATCGACGCCGAACTCCGCCTTCAGCGCGCGCATCGCCGCAAGGCTCACCGCCATCAACGCCGGCTGCGCATTGGCCGTCAGCGTAAGGTCTGTTTCTGGCCCCTCCCACATCAGGCGCGACAGCCCTTGGCCGAGGGCGTCGTCCACTTCCTCGAAGGTCTGGCGCGCCGACGCGAAGGCCTGCGCCAGCGGTTGGCCCATGCCGACGGCCTGGCTGCCCTGTCCGGGAAAAATGAATGCGAGGCTCATGGCCATCCGTTGCTCAAGCGTTCGGGAGAGCGCCCGCGTAGCGGATGGCGCCGGCGCCGACAAGCGCGCGCCATTTACCGGGCCTTCACGTCGCCGGGCGCAAGTGCCGCCAACGACAAGGAAAGCGGGATGCGGCGGGGACGACACCTGGATCCATGGGAGATGGGCGCCGCGGCGTTGGCGTCGGGCCTGCTTGCGCAGGTGGCGCCATGGCTCGTCGGCCTTGCGCTCGCGGCGGCGCTGGCGGCGTTGCTGCGGGACGAACGGATCGAGATCAGGGGCGGCGCGCCGCTGCTGGCGCTGGCGGGCGTGGCCGCGGCGGCGCTGCTGTGGGGCGGCGCGGGCGCCGTGGCGGCGGCGCTCGCGTGGCGGACTGTCCACGAAGTGGCGCAGGGCGCCGATCCCCCGCGTGCAGCGCATGTGTTCATGGCGCCGGCCGCCGCGCTGGCCTACCGACTGGAGTGTCCGATCCTGCTCACGGCGGGCCTCGGCTGCCTTGCGTGCGTCGCGTGGCTGGACTGGATCATCCGTCGTCTGGCGGACTGGCGGCTTGCGTCGGGTACGCAATCTGGCGATCCGGCCTTCCTGGGCGCGCAGGCGTCGAGCCTCGTCATCTTGCTCGCCCTGCCCTCGCCGCTGGCCTGCATTGCGGCGTTCGCGACACTGGCGCTTGTGCGCCACGTGCGGTGGCCGGCGCGTCCGCGCTACGCGACGGCGCGGTAACGGTCGACCCCGTCGGGGCCCCGGGTGCGGGCCACGAGACCGCGCTGGATCAGGCAGTTGAGATGCGCGATGGTTTCGCCCGAGGCCATGTTCAGCAAATCCTTGCCGATCGGTCTTGCGAACAGCGCGCCGAACAGGTCCACCACGCGGCGTTCCTCCTGCGACAATCGCTTATGCAGCCGCGTCAGCGCCCGCTCATGACCCACGATCAGGTGCGTAAGCCGGGCATGGATGCCGACGAACGGCTCGTTGTGCGCAGGCAGGACGAGGGGATCGCCGTCGATCGCGTCACGCAGCTTCGCGCAGCTTGAAAGCCAGTCCGCAAGCGGATCGCCATCGGGCTCGGTGGGAAACACCGACACGTTCGACGAGATGCGCGGCAGCACCTGGTCGCCGGAGATGAAGACGTTCAGGTCGCGCTGCCACAGGCAGATGTGTTCGGGGCTGTGGCCATTGCCGCTGATGATCCGCCACGGGCGTCCGCCGATGTCGATGGTCTCGCCGTCCTCGAGGCGCCGGTAGGAGTCCGGCAGGCGCGATACCATCTTGCCGAAACCGCCAAAGCGAACCCGGTAAGAATCGAGCGAATCCTCGTCCCATCCGGCGGCGCGAAAAAAGTTGACGCCGTCCTCCGGAGCCTCGCGACCCGTGTCGGCGGCGAGCATGCGGCAGGTGATGTATTCGAGGCGGCTGATCCAGAGGCGGCAATCGAACTTGCGCGTGATCCAGCCCGCAAGGCCGATATGGTCGGGATGCATGTGCGTGCAGATCACGCGCGTGACGGGTCGCCCGCCCATGACGTCGGCGAAGACCGCGCGCCAGTGCTCGCGCGTCTGCTCCGTGGCGACGCCCGTGTCCACGATGGCGAAGCCGGGGCCGTCCTCGATCAACCACAGGTTGATCCACTCCAGCGCGAACGGCAGCGGCATGCGCAGCCAGTAGACGCCCGGCGCCACCGCCTTGACGCCACCTGCCCCCGGCGGGTCGCCGCAGGGGTAGGTCAGCTTGGGCCGGGGAAGGGCGTCGCTCGCGGCGTCCTCGAGGCCATCCATGGCTGTCATGAAGTCGTCTCCTGTCAGGCGCTAACGATGGCCCGCGCCGCGGGAACGGTCAAAGTGCGCCTCGCACGGGACGCCGGTTTCGGGGTAAGGAGGCCGGGCGAGGGACGACAAGGGATGACCGGGGCATGAAGCGCTTTGCAATCTGCATGGATGGCACGTGGCAGCAGCTGAACCAGCCGCGGGCCACCAACATCAACCTCATCGCCCGCAGCATCGCCCACCAGGCCGGCGATGTGCCCCAGATCGTCATCTACACGCCGGGCGTGGGCTCGACCCTGAACGCGCTGAAAGGCCGTCAAACCGCCGTCTCGGCGTTCAACACGTGGCTCACCTCAACGATCGGCGGCATCTTCGGCGAAGGCCTGGAGGACGCCATCCTCGACACGTACCTGCGCCTCGCCTTCAACTACGAACCGGGCGACGAGATCTACATCTTCGGCTTCAGCCGGGGGGCGTTCTCCGCCCGCAGCCTGGCCGCCATGATCGGCAAATGCGGCATTGTGCGGCGGCGCTTCGCCGTGAAGGCGGGGGACGCATTCAGGCTGTATCGGGACGCCTCCATCAAGCCGGACAGCCCAGAGGCGGTGGAGTTCCGCACCCAGTTCGGCAAGCGCCTGGGCAAGGGAACCGGTCGCCACAACGCCGACTATCGACCGCCCATCGCCTATCTCGGCATCTTCGACACCGTCGGCCAGCGGGGCCTGCCGTCCATGCTCGGGCCCCTCTCGGCGATGCGCAACAAACGCTACGCCTTTCACGACACGAGCCTCGGCTCGCATGTGGCGGCGGCGCGCCACGCGTTGGCCATCGACGAACGGCGGGCGGCCTTCCCGCCCACGCTGTGGGACAATTTCGACGTGCTGAACCAGCCGGCGCGGGCGGCGGGTCAGCCGGATCCCTATCAGCAGCGCTGGTTCGTGGGCGGGCACGGCGACGTCGGCGGCGGCAATCCCTCCACCTTGTCCAATTTTTCCCTCGAATGGATGGTGGAAGGCGCCGAACGGGCGGGCCTCGCGTTCGACCGCACCGACCAATCCCCCCTCACGATCACGCTGACCGGCGACGGCGCGCTCAATCCCGCCGCGCCCATCACCGCGCCGTCCCTGGTGCGGATGGCGGTGCCGATCAACTGGAACGGGCCGTGGCGGAAGATTCCCGTCGGCGCGGACGTCGAGATCGACAGGACGGTCTGTGAGTCCGCCCTGCACCAGTCCGTCGCCATGCGCACCGTAAGCCGCCTCAAGCGCCCCTACGCGCCCGCTCCGCTCAAGCCGTTCAAGTCCGCGCTCCAGGAAATCGCGGCCCCGCCGGCGCTGATGTACACGCTGGTGGACGTGCTGAAGCCCAAGCCGCGCAAGAAGTTCCTTGGCCTGTTTTGACGGCGGCGGGCGCCGCAATGCCCCGGCGGCGAACGGTGACTTTCCCGATACCCTCTCCCGCCCCGCCGCCGACGTGCTAGACGCCCCGGCATCGTCCTTCAGGAGACCGCCATGCGCAGCTTCGCCGTCACCCTCGCCGCCGTCCTGCTGGCCGGGTGCATCTCCATCGAGGAAAATGTTCCCGTAGCCCAGGCGTCGCCGGCGGCCGTCGCCGCGCCGGCGGCCCCCGCCATCCCCTATGACAGCAGCGCCTCGCGCGTCGCGAGCGAGCAGCCCGCCGGCGCCTACACGTTGGACAGCCGCCACTCGAGCGTCATCTGGCGCGTCCGCCATGCCGGCGTGGGGATTTTTCCCGCCCGCTTCGACACCATCTCGGGCAATCTGACCTTCGATCCCGCGAACCCCGCCAACTCAAGCATTTCCGTCAAGATCGCCGCCAACTCCGTGAGCACCGGCGTGCCCGGCCGCGAGGGGCCGCGGGCCTTCGACAACGAAATCCACACCCAGGCGTTCGGCTCCGTCGCGCATCCCGACATCACGTTCGTGTCGAAGTCCATCGCGCTCACCAGCGCCACCACCGGCACGATCGTGGGCGATCTGACGCTCCGGGGCGTGACCAAGCCTGTCACGATCGACGCCAACTTCGAAGGCGGCCGGTTCGTGGCGTTCCGCGGCAAGCAGGTGATCGGCTTTACCGGCCGCACCATGATCAGCCGCAAGGACTTCGGCGCCTCCCTGTCCAATCCCATGGCGGACGGGTTCGTCAGCGACCAGGTGGAAATCCAGGTCGCCGCCGAATTCATCCACGACTAGGCGCACAATGTCGCTGAACATCGCCGCCACCACCCGCTATTCGGCCGTGGCCATCGCGCTTCACTGGATCCTCGCCATCCTGGCGTTGTCGATGGTGCCCGTGGGCTGGTGGATGGGGGACGCGATCCTCGATCGCGACACCCGCGCGCAGGCGCTGGAGGTGTTCCCGCTGCACAAGGCCACGGGGATGACGATCCTAGCGCTCACGGTGCTGCGGCTGGTCTGGCGCGCCACGCATACGCCGCCGCCCCTGCCCCAGCGCATGCGGGGCTGGGAGCGGACGGCGGCCCGCGCGACGCATTGGCTGTTCTACGGCCTGCTCCTCGCCCTGCCGCTCAGCGGCTGGCTCTATTCCTCAGTGGGTTGGTCGGACGCGTTCAAGACGTTCATCAACGTCCCCACCTCCTGGTTCGGGCTGTTCGACATCCCGCCGGTCCCGGGCGTGGCGACCCTCGACGACGACGTCCGGCGCGACCTTGGCGAGGCGGCGATGGAGGTGCACGGCAAGCTCGCCTGGGCCATGCTGCTGCTCGCCGGCCTTCATGTCGCCGCAGCGCTCAAGCACCACTTCATTGATCGGGACGACGTGCTGACCCGTATGGTCCCACTCCTGAAACCGCGGGCCTGACCACATGCGCACCCTCCTGATCGCCTTTCTCATCCTCGGCATGGGAGCGCCTGCCTTCGCCCAGACCGCCGCCGCGAAAGCCGGCGCGACGGCGCAGACGCCGGCCACGCTGGCCCCGCTCTGGCGGGTGGATACGGCCAACTCCTCCATCGGCTTTGCAAGTTCCGTCGACGGGACGGGGTTTCGCGGCGTGTTTCAGCGCTGGTCCGCCGGCGTCCGGTTCGACCCCGCCAACCTAGCAGGCTCCAGCATCCGGGTGATCGTGGAGCCGGCATCCGCCAGCAGCGGCCTCGCCGACCGCGACAAGACCCTGCAGGAAGCGGACTGGTTCGACACCGCCCGCCACCGCCAGGTCGTTTTTCAGGCCAACACGATCCGCAGCGTCGGGACGGGACGGTACGAAGCCGTCGGCGCCCTCACCGTGAAGGGTCGCGCCGTGCCGGTCACGCTGCCGTTCACGGTGACGATCACTGGCTCGAGCGCCGTGGCGCAGGGCGCGCTAACGCTCGACCGCACGCAGCTGGGTCTGGGCGCCGCGATCCCGGCTGATCTCGTGCCCGCCGCCGTCGCCGTCACCGTGCGCGTCACCGCCACGCGGATGTGACCCCGATCCCGTTCGGCGCTACGGTCCGGCCATGAGCCAGGCTTCCGACTCGACTCTAGCGACCCTTCGGGGAACCCTGCGCGCCCGTCTGGGCGACAAAGGGGTCGTGACCGCGCCCGACGATCTCGCCCCGCACCTCCGGGAGTGGCGCGGCCGGGGCGTGGGCCATACGCCTTTCATGGCCCTGCCCGAAACGACGCAGGACTTGGCGTTCGTCGTGGCCCAATGCGCCGCCGCCGGCGTCCCCATGACCACCCAGGGAGGGAACACCGGCCTTGTGGGCGGCCAGATCCCGCAGGGCGAAGTGCTCGTGTCGCTGAAGCGCCTCAACCGGATCCGCGCCGTCGACGTGGCAGGCGACGCCATCACCGTCGAAGCCGGCGTCGTTCTGACCACGCTGCATGAGGCGGCGGCGGCGCATGACCGGCACTTTCCCTTGAGCCTCGCAAGCCAGGGGTCCGCCACCATCGGCGGCCTCATCTCCACCAACGCGGGCGGCGTCCACGTCCTGCGTTACGGCATGATGCGCGACCTTGTGCTGGGCATTGAGGCGGTGCTGCCGGACGGCGCGGTGCTCCACGGCCTCAAGGCGCTCCGCAAGGACAACACGGGCTACGATCTCAAGCACCTGCTGATCGGCGGGGAAGGCACCCTCGGCGTCGTGACGGCGGCGACGCTGCGCCTGTTTCCCCGTCCACGGGGCCACGTCGTGGCCATGGCGGCGCTCGACTCTGCGGAACAGGCCATCGACCTGCTGCAGACCGTTCGCGCCGAGACCGGCGCGCTCGCCGCCTTCGAGATCATGAACAGCGTGAGCGTCGCCTTCGCCACGGCCCTGCCGGGCGTGCGGGCCCCGTTCACCGCGCCGTGGCTGGCGCTGATGGAGTTCGAAAGCGCCAGCGAGACCGGGCTGCGCGATCTGGTGGAGACGACGCTGGGCGCCGCCATCGCCGCCGGGCTCGCCACCGACGCCGTCGTGGCCCAATCCGTCCAGGCGGCGCAGGATTTCTGGAAGCTGCGGGAGTCCATCCCCGCCGGCCACCGCGCCGTGGGCGCGCCCCAGACATCCCATGACACCTCCACCCCGGTCTCCGCCATTCCCGCCTTCCTCAAGGCGGCGGATGCGCTTGTGGAGCGGCTATCTCCCGGCGCGCGATGCGTGGCGTTCGGGCACGCGGGCGATGGCAACATCCACTACACGGCCATCGCGGCCAGCGCGGAGGCGCCGTTCCCAGCCGCCGCCATCAGCGCCGCAATCCACGATCTGGCCGCCTCGTTTGGCGGCTCGATTTCCGCCGAGCACGGCATCGGCGTGTTCCGGCGCGATGAGCTGCCGCGCTTCAAGGACCCCGCAGCGCTCGCCATGATGCGCGCCGTCAAGCAGGCCATCGATCCAAGGGGGCTGATGAACCCGCGCGCGATGCTCGCGCACGCCGCCGCGCCTCAGGACATGGGCGTATCCGCACCCTGACAGACGCGCACCCGGCGCGTGCTGGTGGTGACGAACACCCCGCTCTCGCCGTCGGCATGCTCGAACCGATAGACCCCGCGTCCTTGCGGGCGGATGCGCCAGCAGGCCTTGTCCTGGTAGCCGCGGGAGGCGTAGGCGAAGCACAGCGCGCCGTCGTCGCGCACGGTGAGCACGCCCTGATCGATGGTCTCGGCGAACCAGTAGGTCGTACGCCCCTGCGGATCGATGCACTCACGCCAGCGCAGACCCGAAGGCTGGTGCACCCCTTCCATGTCGATCCCGAAAAACGTCCGCCGGGCGTCGGCCGCCCCCATCACACCCTGCGCCGCCGCCGGTCCGACCGCCGTCGCGCCCGCCAGCGCAAGGGTGACAATGACGCCGCGCATGATGCTTTCTCCGCCTGGTGGCGCAGTCTATCCCACTGCGCGCGGCAAATTCGAGACGGAGCGTACGATGACTGTCCGTGAGCCTCAGCGGGCGCCGGTGGCGGCGGCGGGCGTGATCTGCCTGCGGGGGGACGACGTGCTCCTGATCAGGCGCGGCACGCCGCCCCGCCTCGGCGAATGGTCCCTCCCCGGGGGGCGCATCGAGTGGGGCGAAACCGCCGCCGACGCCGCGCTCAGGGAGCTGCGCGAGGAGACCGGCGTGGAGGCCGATCTGCTGGGCCTGGTGGACGTGGTGGACGGGTTGTTCGCCTCCCGCGCCGGCGGCCCGGTGTGGGGACACTACGTGCTGGTGGACTACGCGGCCCGCTGGCGCGCCGGCGAGCCGCGGGCGGGCGACGACGCCGCCGAGGCCCGCTTCTTCGCCCGCGCAGCCATCGACCCCCTTGGATTGTGGCATGAAACCGTGCGGGTCATAGACGCCGCGCGCGCGCGCTTTGGATAAGCGCGCCCCGCAGACGGCGCCGCAGCGTGAGATTGCGCCGCCGGGGGCGCGCACTAAGGTCTCGCCCAACAAGATACGACCAGGGGAGAACCGCGCCATGGCCTACAAACCCTTCGACCTGACCGGCAAGGTCGCCGTCGTCACGGGCGGCAACGGGGGCATCGGCCTGGGCATGGCCGAAGGTCTCGCCCACGCCGGTGCGTCGGTGGCGATCTGGGGGCGCAACGAAGCCAAGAACGCCGCCGCGGGCGCCGCGCTCTCGGCCCTCGGTCCGTGCAAGACCTACGTCGTCGACGTCGCCGACGAGGCCGCCGTGATCGCCGCCATGGCGCAGACGCTGGCTGATTTCGGCCGCATCGACACGGTCATCGCCAACGCCGGCATCGGGGGCGGCGCGAAGTCCTTCGCGGAGTTCTCCACCGAACAATGGCGGCGCGTCCTCGCAGTCGATCTCGACGGCGTTTTCTGGACACTCCGCGAAGCC
>JANRIM010000025.1:0-51586 GCA_033764865.1 Hyphomonadaceae bacterium | reverse complement strand
TGAGGGGGCCGATCTGGTCGTGGTGAACACCTGCGGCTTCCTCGACAGCGCGAAGGCCGAAAGCCTGGACGCCATCGGCGAGGCGCTGGCGGAGAACGGCAAGGTGATCGTCACCGGCTGTCTCGGGCTGGAGGAGGGGCTCATCCGGGAGGCGCACCCCAAGGTGCTGTCCGTCACGGGGCCTCACCAGTACGAAGCGGTCGTCGCCGCGGTGCACGACCATCTGCCGAGGGTGCACGATCCGAAGATCGATCTCGTGCCCGAGTCGGGACTGCGCCTCACGCCGCGCCACTACGCGTACTTGAAGATTTCCGAAGGCTGCAACAACCGCTGCAGCTTCTGCATAATACCTTCCATCCGCGGCGATCTCGTCTCGCGGCCGCTCAACGCGGTGCTGAAGGAGGCGGAAGCGCTGGTGAAGGCCGGCGTGAAGGAGCTGCTGGTGATCAGCCAGGACACCTCCGCCTACGGCGTCGACGTCAAGTACGCAGAGAGCGCATGGCGGGGCCGCACGGTGCGCGCGAAGTTCCAGGACCTCGCCCGCGAGCTGGGCGACCTCGGGGTGTGGGTGCGCCTGCACTACGTCTATCCCTATCCGCACGTCGACGACATCATCCCCTTGATGGCCGAGGGCAAGATCCTGCCGTACCTGGACATCCCGCTGCAGCACGCTGCGCCCGCAATCCTGAAGGCGATGCGCCGGCCGGCGAACCAGGAAAAGGTCCTAGAGCGCATCCGTCGGTGGCGCGCCATCTGCCCGGACATCACCATCCGCTCCTCGTTCATCGTCGGCTTTCCCGGCGAGACCGAAGCGGATTTCGAGACGCTGCTCGATTTCATCGAAGAGGCCGGCATCGATCGCGCCGGCGCATTCAAGTACGAGAACGTCGCCGGCGCCCCAGCGCGCGATCTCGCCGACCACGTCGACGAGGAGGAGAAGCAGGCGCGGTGGGAGCGCTTCATGGAGCTTCAACAGGCGCTCGCCGATCAGCGCGGTCAGGCGCTGGTGGGAACCCGCACGGACGTGATCGTCGATGGCTGGGATGCGGACGCCCGGCGCTGGGACGCGCGCACCAAGGCTGATGCGCCCGACATCGACGGCGTCGTGCGCATCAAGGCGGGGGCGAAGGCCCTGAAGCCGGGCGACGTCGTCGCGGTGGAAATCACCGCCGCCGCCGGCCACGAGCTCAGCGCCAGGCTTTAGGGCGTGGTCGCTGCGGCGTCCTGCGCCGATCCCAGGGAGATTACCCGTTTGAGCGCTTCCTCTGGCCCCACGGACAAGGGCTTCAGCGCCGCCCGCGGCGCATAGATCAGGAACCCGGTGGTGGGGATCGGCGCCTGCGGCACGTAGACCGCCACGAGGTCCGGCTCCACGAGGTCCGGCGCGGTGTTGGTGACGAACCCGATGGTCCAGTAGCCCTTGTGGGGAAACTCCACGAGCACGGCGTCCTTGAAGCTGCGCTGCTCCGGCGCCGCGACCTGCTTGAAGACCTGCTTGGTGCCCCCGTAGATGGAGCGGATGAACGGCACGCGGGCCACGAAATCGTCCAGCTCCTGGATGATCGCCCGGCCAAGGAAATTGCCAGCGAGCGCCCCCAGCGCCGTCAGCGCCGTGATCGCCACCATGATGCCCGCGCCAGGGATGCGTTCGGCGGTGAGCCGGTAAGGACCGGGCAGCAGGGGCAGGACGTTGTTGTCCACCAGCCCTACGAAGGCCACCACAAGCCACAGCGTGACCGCCAGCGGTAGGACGATGGCCACTCCGGCGAGGAAGCTGCGCCGGAACCAGCGCAGGACGCGCCCGGACTCGGGCGGCGGCGGATCGGACGGGGCGGTCATGGGCGGACTCCGGAATCGCTGCGGCACTGTAGGCGCGATCATGGAACGCGCACGTCCGGCATTTTTGGCGGTCAGTTTGGGGGCGCCGTGTCCAAAATGGCGTCGTCCCGGCGCCGCTCGGCTAGGCAGGCGGGGCGAATGGCCTAAAGTCTGGGCATGCCGGCTGCCTGAAGGACGTGAATGTTCGACGAGATGTATGGCCCCGACGGCGCCCCGCGCGCGCCCTATGCCGCCATCGCCCGGTGGATCGACGGCATGCCGCATGAAGCGTTGCGCGCGAAGGCGGAAGAGGCGGAGCGGCTGTTCCGGCGCATCGGCATCACCTTCGCGGTCTACACCGAGGGCGGCGATCCCGAACGTCTCATACCCTACGATCTCATCCCCCGTGTGCTCTCGGCGGAGGAGTGGCGCCTCCTGGAGGGCGGCCTCAAGCAACGGACCAGGGCGCTGAACGCGTTCCTGGCGGATGTCTACGGCGCGGGCGAGATCATGGCTGCGGGCAAGATCCCGGAAGCGCTGGTGCGCCAGAACCCGGGGTTCGAGCCGGTGATGCGCGGGCTGGCGGCGCCGGGCGGCGTCTACACGCACGTGGCGGGCATCGATCTCGTCCGCACCGGGCCCGACGATTTCTACGTGCTGGAGGACAACTGCCGCACGCCGTCCGGCGTTTCCTACATGCTGGAGAACCGCGCCGTGATGATGCGGCTGTTTCCGGATTTCTTCGGCCGCGCGGGCGTGGCGCCCATCGCGCGTTATCCGGAAATGCTGCTGCGGTCGCTGCAGTCGGTGGCGCCTCCGAAATGCAGCGGCGACCCCACCGTGGTGGTGCTCACGCCGGGCCAGTACAACAGCGCCTACTACGAACACTCCTTCCTCGCCGACGAGATGGGCGTGGATCTGGTGGAGGGCGTGGATCTCGTCGTGCGCGACGGCGCGGTGTTCAAGCGCACCACGCAGGGCCTGCAACGGGTGGACGTCATCTACCGCCGGATCGACGATGCGTTTCTCGATCCCAATGTGTTCCGCGCCGATTCCGCCCTTGGCGTCCCTGGCCTGATCGAAGCCTACCAGAACGGGACCGTGGCGATCGCCAACGCCGTCGGCGCCGGCATCGCGGACGACAAGGCCGTCTACGTCTACGTTCCGGAGATGATCCGCTTCTATCTGGGCGAGGAGCCGGTGCTGAAGAACGTCCCCACATGGCAGTGCGGTAAGGCCGATGAGCGGGCCTACGTGCTGGAGCACCTGGCCGACCTGGTGGTGAAGGAGACGCGCGGCTCCGGCGGCTACGGCATGCTCATCGGCCCGCAGGCCACCAAGGCGGAGCGTGCGGCCTTCGCCCGCAAGATCAAGGCCGACCCCGACGCCTACATCGCCCAGCCGACGCTGTCGCTCTCCACGTGCCCCACGTTCGTCGACAGCGGGGTGGCGCCGCGCCACGTGGACTTGCGTCCCTTCGTGCTGAGCGGCGCCGACCGCATCGACATCGTGCCCGGCGGGCTCACGCGCGTGGCGTTGCGGGAGGGGTCGCTCGTGGTGAACTCCTCGCAGGGCGGCGGGACGAAGGACACCTGGGTCTTGCGGGGGTGATGGGTCATGCTCGCGCGCGCCGCTGAAAGCATGTTCTGGCTCGCCCGCTACATGGAGCGGATGGACAACGTCGCGCGCCTCGTGGAGGCGGCGCAGTCGATGTCGGGCATGTCGGAGGCGGCGGACGAGTGGCGCTCTGCGCTCATCGCCTCGGGGTGCGAGGCCGGCTACGTCGAAAAGTACAAGGAGCTGACGCAGGACGCAGCGCTGCTCTACCTCGCCAGCGACCCCGACAACGCCTCCTCCATCCTGTCGTGCCTCGATCACGCCCGCACGAACGCCCGCGCGATGCGCACCGCGCTCACCAGCGACATGTGGGACGCCGTCAACGCCTCGTGGCTGGATGCGCGGCGGCTGACGCCCGACGATTTCACCCCCGGCCGCATCGGGGAGACCATCGACTGGGTCAAGACCGTGGGCACGCGGTTCTACGGCGCCTATGCCGGAACGATGCTGCGCAACGAGATCTACTGGTTCACGCGGCTGGGCACGTTCATCGAGCGCGCCGACAACACCGCCCGCATCCTCGACGTGAAGTATCACCTCCTGCTGCCGCGGGACGAGGGCGTGGGCGGGGCGGTGGACTACTACCAGTGGACCTCCATCCTGCGCGCCGTCTCGGCGGTGCGCGCCTACCAGGCGGTGTACCGCACCGAGGTGAAGCCCTGGAACATCGCCGACCTGCTCATGTTGCGGCCGGAGATGCCGCGCTCGTTGCGCGCCTGCTACGACAACATCGAAGAAGCCCTCGAGCAGATCACCGAGACCCATGGGGGCCGGCGCGGCGAATGCCACCGGCTGGCGGGCTCGATCGCCGCCGGTCTGCGTTATGGCCGGATCGACGACGTGTTCGCCCGCGGCCTTCACGAAACGCTCACGGAGCTGATCGACAGCACCGCCCAGCTTGGCCTGGAGCTCAGCGCCTTCTACATGCGGTGACCGCATCCCGAGGGCGCCATGGCGTTTACCCGGCGCTATGACGGCGAAGAGCCGCAGCGCATCAACAAGTGGCTGGCGCAGGCCGGCGTCTGCTCGCGTCGCGAGGCGGAGGCGCTGGTGGCGGCGGGGCGCGTGTTCATCGACGGCGCGCGGGTGGACGATCCCGGCCGCAAGATCCTGCCCGGCCAGACCTTGTCCCTCGCGCCCGGCGCCGCGCCCGCGGCGGTGGCGATCGTGCTGAACAAGCCCGTCGGCGTCGTCTCCGCGCAGCCGGAGCGGGGCCAGATTCCGGCCGCGCGCTTGCTCACGCCGGCGGCGTTTGCGGGCGAAGGCCCGGCGATGGACACCGCCCGGCTCAGTCTCGCCCCGCTGGGCCGTCTCGACCAGGAGTCCCGGGGGCTCCTCCTGCTCAGCGACGACGGCGTGCTGGCGAAGGCGGTGATCGGCCCCGCGTCCCGGCTGGACAAGGAGTATCGCGTGCGCGTGACTGGGCATGTGACCGCCAGAAAGCTCGCGCTGCTGCGCCATGGCCTGCATCTCGACGGTCGCGCGCTGAAGCCGGCGGAGGTGCGCGACGGCGGCGAGGGGCGCTTGCAGTTCGTCCTCACCGAGGGGCGCAACCGTCAGATCCGGCGCATGTGCGCGGCGGTGGATCTCGAGGTGGTCGATCTTCAGCGGGTGCGCATCGGGCCCCTGAAGCTGGGCGATCTGCCGGAAGGCCGCTGGCGCCGGCTGGCCCCGGGAGAGCGGCAGGCTATGATCGACGCGGCCTGACCCGCAACCGAAGTCTTTGCGGCGCGTTGGGCGCCTGCCGGCCGTCAGTCCACGCAGATCGTCGTCGCCTTCCCGGCGGTCACGGTCGTGCGGCACCCGCACGGATCGCTGTCGGCCTGGCACTGTCCGGTCACAGCGACGTCGTCGCGCAGCGCATCGCCTTCACGGACGCAGTCGCCTGCGCATTGCGCGCCGTCGGTGCAGGCCTTGCCGGCGTCCGAGTAGGCGATCACGCAGGTGGCGATCTGGCGTCGGCACACCGGGCGTATGGCGCCGCCCCGGGCCGCGCAGGCGGCGGCCTCGGTGACGGCCGGCGTGGCGGCGATGCCGTTCGGCGCGCCGGGCGCCGTGCACGCGCAGAGCGCAAGCGCGACGAACGAAAGCAGGATGCGCATGGAATGCTCCGGTGGCCGGTTTGAACGGGTATGGCTGCGCCGGTCTAGCCGCCGGCGCCGCGATGAATGACGGCGTCGCCCTCGACCACTGCATCCGGCGCGTACGGGTCGAGCGCCTTGAGGCGGTCGTACAGGGGGCCGAAGTCGGTATCGATGCTGTCGCGAAAGAGTTTCGCGAAGCTCGGCAGCACGAAGTAGGTCTGCTGGAACGTGTCGATCTTGTACTGCGTGCGCATCACGCGTTCGAGCTGGAAGGCGATGCGGTTGGGAGACGGGCTGTCGACGCTGAACTGCGTTTCGCCGAACGACGAAAGCATCCCCGCGCCATAGGCCTTGAGGCCGTCCTCGGTCATGATCAGGCCGAATTCCACCATGTACCAGTAGAGCCGCGCGAGAATGGGCACCGCATCGTGCGCGATGGCCTTGGGGCCGCCCAGGCCATAGTGCTGGAGATAATCCGCGAACACGGGATCGAACAGCAGCGGCACATGCCCGAACACGTCGTGGAAGACGTCGGGCTCCACCAGGTAGTCGATCTCTTCGGGCCGCCGGATCCAGAAGCTCGACGGGAAGCGCCGCTCCGCCAGGTGCGCGAAGAAGACGTCGTCGGGGATGAGGCCCGGCACGGGCGCGATCTCCCAGCCGGTGGCGGCGCGCAGCCGCTCGGAGAGCCGGTCCAGATCGGGAATGCCGTCGGCGCAGTCCATCGCCGCGATGGAGCGCACGAACACCGGCGGGGCGTAGGCCCGCACCAGGCCGGACTGGCGCTCATAAAGCCTGCGCCAGAGGGCATGCTCAGCGCTGGTGTAGGCGGCCATGTCCTGGCGCACCGTCCAGTCCGGCGCCATGCGGGAATAGTCCCCCCGCAGGCCGTGGGTGGTGGGCGCGTTGGCGAGTGCGGGGGGCGGCGTCTGGGACATGCGCGACGCTTATAGCCGATTTCGCGGGGTGGGCGCCCCTGCCCGAACAGTGTGGGGCTCGGCCGCTGGCGCCGACGCCGAACCCTTCCTATTTTCCCGCCATGCTGTTCCAGCCGCGCTCCAAACTCAAACCCGTCGACCAGCAGGACTTGCGCGACGCCTACTCCAGCGCCGTCATCGCCGCCGTGGAAAAGGCGGGGCCTTCCGTCATCGGCGTGCGGCGCGGCAAGCGCGGGCGGGCCGACGCGTTCGACGGCGCAGGCTCCGGCGTGCTTGTCACCACCGACGGTTACGCCCTCACCAACAACCACGTCGTGCGCGGCGCGGAGCGGATCGAGGTGTCGCTCCATGACGGGGCGGTGGTGCAGGCCGATGTGGTCGGAGCCGATCCGGACACCGATCTCGCCTTGCTGCGCCTGCACGCCTCCAAGCTCGCCCACGCCGAACTGGGCGACAGCGACGACCTGCGTGTAGGCGAACTCGCCATCGCCATCGGCAATCCGCTGGGATTCCACGCCACCGTCACCGCGGGCGTCGTCTCTGCGTTGCGGCGCACGTTGCGCGGGGAGAGCGGCCGGCTGATCGAGGACGTGATCCAGACGGACGCCGCGCTCAATCCCGGCAACTCGGGCGGCGCGCTCTGCGATGCGCGCGGGCGCATCGTGGGCGTCAACACCGCCATCATCGGGGGTGCGCAGGGCATCTGTTTTGCGGTGCCCATCAACACCGCCAAGCGGATCATTCCGGAGCTAATGCGGTCGGGCCGCGTGGCGCGGGGATGGTTGGGCGTGGCGGGGCAGACGCAGGGTCTGTCCAAGGCGCTGGCCCGGCGGCTGAATCTCAAGGCGGAAGCAGGCGTGCTGGTAGTGCAGGTGGTGAGCGGGGGCCCAGGCGAGCGCGCGGGCCTGAATCCTGGCGACGTCATTCTCGGCGTCGCCGGCGCGCCGACGCCTTCCGTGGACGCCATTCACAGCGTGCTGTCGCGGGAGCAGATCGGGCGCACCGTCGATCTCGACGTGCTCCGCGACGGCCAGAAGACCCGGCTCACCTTGCGGGTGACGGAGCGTCCTGCGGCGTGAGCGGGGCGCCGGGCTTGGGCGGTGGATGCGCCGTGCGCGCTTCCCTGAACACGGCGCGGGCTTCCGGCGATCCCACGAACCGGTAGTGCCATGGCTCCACCATCACGCCCTGCGTGGAGCCGGCGAAGAAGGATTGTTCAAAACCGAACGCGTGCGCATGCGCCGCGAGCCATCGGCCAGAGGGCGCGCGGGCGAAGGCTGGCGTCACGGTGCAGGCGGCGCGCGTCGGGCACGCGGCGTCGCGCAGGTCCTCGCGCCCGGGGAAGAAATCGATGGCGTAGCCGGTGGCGTGTTCGCTGAAGCCGGGCGGCGCGACCGCAGTGGCCCGCCGCGCCTCGCTCACCAGACGGCCGCCGGCGCAGCCCGTATCCCCGCCGTCGACGCAGGTGAACAGCCGCCGCTGACTGTCGATCGAGCGGAAGCAGGAGGAGGGGTTGAGGCTGACGCCCGCGGCGCGGGCAGCCTCCGTCATGCGGGCGAGGGCGGCGGCGGCGTCCGGCTTGAGCCGCGTTCGCTCAGGATCGGCGTGCGCGCACACGCCGCCCTTGAGATCGACGCCCTCGGCGTAGGGAAAATGGCCGAACCGGCGCTCAACCGGCGCCGGCGCGGCGATCGGCGAGTCCGCGCGGGGCGGCGGGTCTTGGAGGGCGGCGTCCTGCGGCGGCGCGGCCGCGGGCTGTGCGACGGGCGCAGGAAGGGCCGGGGCCGGGGCCGGTTCGGCGCAGGCCGCCCCGCCCAGCAGCGCCCCCAGCAGCGCCGTGATGACCAGACCCTTCATGGCGCCGTCTTTCCCCGTCACGCCACCGGCAGCGGCGGGTCGACGATCTTCAGCAACTGCTTGCCGAAATTCTTGCCCTCGAACAGGCGACGCAGGGTGGCGGGGATGTTGTCGAAGCCGTGCTGCACGTCCTCGGCGGTCTTCAGCTTGCCCTCGGCCATCAACTTGGCCAGCGCCTGCACGCCCTCCGCGTAGCGCGGCGCGTAATCGAGCACGATGAAGCCCTCCATGCGGGCGCGCTGGACGGTCAACGCCATGTACGTGCGGATGCCGTCGGGCGGCCCTTCGGCGTTGTAGCTGGAGATGCCGCCGCAAAGCACGATCCGCGCCCTGAGGGCGAGGTTCATCATGGAGGCTTCGAGGATTTCGCCGCCCACGTTCTCGAACACCACGTTCACGCCCTTCGGCGCCAACGCCTTGAGCCGGGCGGGGACGGGTTCGTTCTTGTAGTCGATGCAGGCGTCGGCGCCCGCCGTCTCCACCACCCAGCGGCACTTTTCCGGGCCGCCCGCGATGCCGATCACCGTGCACCCCAGCGCTTTGGCGATCTGGACCACCACCGATCCCGTCGCTCCCGCCGCCCCGGATACCACCACCGTATCCCCGGCCTGCGGTTTGCCCACATCGGTCAGGCCGAACCAGGCCGTAAGCCCGGTGATGCCGAACACGCCAAGCGCCTGCTCCGGCGTCACGCCGGGAAACAATGGCTGCACGGGCATGAACTCCGTCATGCCTGCGCTGACGAAGTAGTCCTGCCAGCCGAAGCCGCCCTGCACCAGTTGGCCGACCTTGAAGCCCGGATGATTCGATTTGACCACCTGGCCCACGCCGCCAGCGCGGACGGGATCGCCGATCTTCACCGCCGGCAGGTAGGAATCCATCGATATCCAGCCGCGTTGCGTGGGATCGAAGGAAAGATGCGTGACGCGCACGAGGAACTCGCCGTCCCCCGGCTCGGGCGCGGGCTCTTCGACGCGGCGGAAGTCTGCGTCCTTGATCATGCCCTGCGGGCGCTGGGCCAAGAGCCACCGGCGGTTTACGTCAGCCATGTCTTCCTCCCGTTTTCGCGCACCTTAGGCGCGCGGGGCGCGAAGTCGAGGCGGATCGGCGCGGGTGACGGCCGGCGGTTACGGACAGGCGGGCAGGCGCACGCCTGGCGGAAGGCGGGTGGCGGCGTCGCCGCAGGCGCCGCGCAGCTGCGCCGTCGTGAGGTGGCGGGCGCTGGCGAGATTGGCGCCGGTGAGCGTGGCGCCCGAGAAGGCCGCGCCGCGCAGGTCCGCCTGCGTGAAATCGGCCCCGTCGAGGCGCGCGTAGGACAACGTGGCGCCGCGCAGGTCCGCGCGCAGGAAGTTGGCCCGCATGGCCTTCGCACCGGCGAACGACGCGCCGTTGAGCCGGGCCTGGACGAACACGGCGTCGGGCAGTTCGGCGTTGGTGAAATCGGCGGCCGTCAACTGGGCGCGGCTGCCGTCCATCCGCGCCATCACCGCTCCGGAAAACCGCGCGCCGGCGCACTGGGCGTCCATGAGGCGGGCGGCGGTCATGTTCGCGAGGCTGAAGTCGGCGTCGGTGAAGGTGGAGCCCGCGCCGTCCATGCGTTGCAGGTCTGCGCGCACGAACCGCGCACGGGAAAAGTCCCCGCGCTCGATGCGCACGCCGATCAGCGCGCGGTTGGAGAGATCGCAGTCCTGGCAGGCGCCGCCGAACCGCTGCGCACGCGCCACCGGCGACAGCGTGGGGCCCCCGAACCCTTGCGACAGCCCCTGTGGAAAACCCTGAGCGCCCGCGTGCCCCGCGGTCGCGGCCAGGGTCAGCGCAATCAGGACCGTGCGCGCAAAAGAGTACATCACTGTGCCGATACCGCCGACGTCTGGTTCGGCGTAGTGAAAACTGCGTAAGTTGCAGTCATCGCCCAAGGTTAGGAAGGAACGATTCGAGATTCCCGAGGGGAATGCTGTGGCGGATTCTCCACAGGCAAGCGAAACGCGCATCCTGAACGGGGCGCCCCATGCGGGCGCGGTGTCGCACCGGGGCGGCCGACCGTCGCCAGGATCTCTGTCAGGCGTGCTTCACCTGGGCGCCGCACGCCGCGCACGAAAACGCGCCCGCCGCGTCGCGCGCCACGGTGAAGTGACCGCAGGAGGGGCAGGGATCGGTCTCGTACGCCGGCGCGGAGGAGGCCGTGGGGATGCGCTGGTCGCCGCTCCGCGCCTCGGCGCCTTTGGGCGGGCGGGGCTGCAGCATCACGACGTTCTCCGGCGCCTGGCGGGCGAACCCGCGCGACATGAGGCGCACGGCGGCCTCGGCGTCCACGGCGCCGCGCCCGATGCCGTCACCGCGCGCGGCGAACGGGTCCACGTGCGCGAGGTCGCTGCGCTCCAGGTAGGACACGGCGAGTTCCCGGAACACGTAATCGAGGATGGAGGTGGCGTGCCGGATGCTGTCGTTGCCCTTCACCTCGCCCGCCGGCTCGAAGCGCGTGAAGACAAACGCGTCGACGAATTCCTCCAGCGGCACCCCGTACTGCAGCCCGATCGAGATCGCGATGGCGAAATTGTTCATCAGCGACCGGAAGGCGGCGCCCTCCTTGTGCATGTCGATGAAGATCTCGCCGAGGGCGCCGTCGTCGTATTCGCCGGTGTGCAGATAGACCTTGTGGCCTCCCACGGTGGATTTCTGGATGTAGCCTTTGCGCCGATCCGGCAGCCGGCGCCGCTCCCCCGCGCCGGCGACGATGCGTTCGACGATGCGTTCTCGGATCACTTCGATGGCGGCGGGGGCCGCCGCCGGCGCCGGGACGGGATCGGCGGGTGCAAAGTCGGGCACGATGAAGGAGGCTGGCGGCGGCGGCGCCAGGCGCACGCTGGACGCCCCGCAGGCGCGCGCCCGGGTGACCATGGCGTCCCGGTCGCCGGCGGCGGGCAGAGTGAGCGCCAGCGCGCCAAGCGCGAACGGCGCCACCGCCTCCGCCATCGACATCCGCGCGCTCGCGTCGATCTGGCCTGCGTCGGCGAACACGGCGCGATGGGCGTCGGCCACGCCCGGCGCCTCCTGAAGATCGCCGGCGCCCTGCGCCCAGGCGTCGGCGGCGGCGATGTCGGCGTCAGTGAATCCAAGCGTGCGAAGCAAGTCGCCGCGTCGACCGGCGGCCACGTCGTCGGGCAGGCCGAACGTCTCGCCCAGCACCGCAGCGCCGATGACGGCCGGGTGGATCGCGCTGCGGACGGAGAAACCGTCGCGCACCGCTTCCTCGATCGCCTCCAGGCTTGAGTCAGGCAGGCCCTTGCGGCCAAGCGCCTCCAGCGACAGGCCCGGCGCGCCGTCGAGTGTGCGGCGGCCTTCGGCGTGCGCGGCGACCGCGAGGATGTCGCCGGGCGCGAACCCGAGCGCGCGCAGGCCCATGGCGGCGGGCTCCGCCAGGCGTCGGCGCACGCCGTCGCCGTGGGCGATGAATGGCGCGACGGACGCCAGGGGCTCGATCCCGCCGGCGCCGCGATGGTCGGGCGCAAGCGCGACGAGGCCCGTGTGGCGCAGGTCGTCGAAGGTCTCCGCCTCGGCCCAGAGGGCACGCGCCCGGTCCGCGGCGGCGGCGAACACGCCGTCGGCGTGCAGCGCCGCCGCGGCCCGCGCCGCTGTCGTCAGCCGGCCGCGGGACGCGCAGGCGGAAGGCCCCAACCGCTCGGCGAGGGCTGCGCTCGCATGCACGGCGGCGCCTGCGGTCAGCGCCGTGACGGCGGCGGCGGCGGCGCGCCCGGACGGGCTGTCGTAGGCGAGACCCGCGGCCATCAACGCAGGCGCGAGCCCGTCGACGCGCACCGCGACGGCGCGGTCCCGCGCGACGCTCTCCGCGATGGCTTCCGACGGCGGAAGGCTCGCCCAGTGCGCGGCCTCCAGCGCAACCACCACATCGCGGACGGCTTGCTCCAGAGAGGCGGCGTCGAACGTGGCGTCGTCGACGAAGGCGAACGCGTCGATCGCGGCCATGACCACCGCGCCGGGGCCGTCGAACACCACGACGCCCGAGGGATCGCAGGCGCCAGAAGAGCGCGCGGCGGCCTGGCTCCCGAACGAGCCGGCGACGGCGGCGGTCTGGGCAAGGCGCTCCATGTCGTCGCGGGCGTCGTGGACGTAGCCGGCGGCGCGGACCCCCGTCACGGCGGCGGCGATGTCGGCGTCCAGCGCGCCCTGGCGGCGGGCCTGGGAGGCCTCGCGCAGCGCCGAGGGGCCCCCGGCTTGCGCCGCCACGGCGTCCAGTCCGGCGTCGATGGCCCGGGCCCCGTTGAGCGCCGCGGTCGCCAGACGCGTCCGGGCGGCGGCGCGGGCATGCAGGGACGGTTCGTCGGTCGTGATCCGCACCGCCTCAACGCCACGACCACTCAGCCGGGCGAGCGCCTCCAGCGCGTCGAGCGCGTCGGGCGAGGGCGCGCCGCGCACCGCCAGCCGGGCGCCGCCTGCGAGCACCCGCTGGGCCGCCGTCAGCGCGTGCGCCTCCCCGGGGCCGGGGGCGGGCCAATCGATGCAGCAGGCCGACCATGCGGCGGCGTCCGGCGCGCCCAGCGCCATGGCCACGAGGGGCGCGTCGAGACGCACCGCGCCGTAGCCCACCAGCAGGCCGAGGCGGTCGGCGAAGGCGGCTTCATCCTCGGCGTCGAGGGCGTCCCCGGCCGCCGCCCAGCCTGCGATCCGCGCGGCCACGGTCTCGATGGCGGCGCGGACGTCGCGCACGCCCGCCTGCGGGATGTAGAGACCTGCGTCGAGGGCGGCGGCGAGGGCGGCGTCATCCCAGTGCTCGGGCGCGCGGGTGGGGGCGGGATCGCCGTCCCAGTCCTCGACACCCGGCGCCGCCACCGCGCGCACGCACCACCCGAGTTGATCGAGCGCCTTCGCCATTCTCGCCTCCATCCATGGAGAGGGTAGGTCGATGCGCTGCCTTAATCAACATGTGGTGGTTTCGTTTCGGTGGACAAACAAAATATGGGCGTCGGCGGCCGCGTCGCGATCTGGACCCGCGCCAGGTCCGGCGCCATAGTGCGCCGCAACGCGAACACCCCAATCCGGGGCGGCTGGGCCCAGACGTGATCCTCAAACGCATCTTCACCTGGTGGAACGGCGCCACGCTGGGCGCCCTCTACGACATCGGTCGCCGCGGCGCGCTGGTGGGCCAGGACGAGCAGAACAACCGCTACTACGAGGAGCGCAAGCCCAGCCTCGACGGGCGCAAGCGCCGCTGGGTCGTCTACGAGGGCCTGGCCGAGGCCTCCAAGGTGCCGCCCGACTGGCATGGCTGGCTGCATCACACCTACGAGGCGCCGCCCACGACCGAGCCCCTGCCGCGCAAGGCGTGGGAGCGTCCGCACATCCCCAACCTCACCGGGACCCCCGGCGCCTATCGTCCCCGCGGCAGCCTCGCCCGCGGCGGCGGCCGGCCCCGGGCGACCGGGGACTATGAACCGTGGACACCGGAATGAGCGCACAAAAGGAACAAGCCGCCGAGACCATTCTCGGCGCGATCGTCGCGGCCGTCGCCATCGGCTTTCTCGGCTTCGCCATCACCCGGGCGGGCTCGGCGGAGGCCGCGGGCGGTTATGAGCTCTTCGCCCGCTTCCAGCGCGCCGACGGCGTGGCGGTGGGGTCGGACGTGCGCATCAGCGGCGTGAAGGTGGGGGCGGTGCGCGAGGTCGCCCTCGATCCGGAGACGTTCTACGCGAAGGTCACGTTGACGCTCGACCCGGTGGTCAAACTTCCGGACGATTCGTCCGCCAAGGTCGCGTCCGACGGCCTGCTGGGCGGCGCGTACGTTTCGCTCGACGCAGGCGGTTCGGAAGCGATCCTGACGCCGGGGAGCGAGATCCTCAACACGCAAGGGTCGGTGGACTTGCTGTCGCTGCTCGCGGCCGCCGCGGGCGGCGGCTCGGGCGGGGGTGCTGGGGGCGGCGACAGTGCAACGGAGGGCGCGACGCCTTGAAGGTCCGGATTGCCGCCGCGCTGATCGCGGCCATCGCCCTGGCCACGCCGGCGCACGCCGCGCCGGGGGCCATCCTGCGCGGTCTCGACAAGGTCACGGGCCAAGCGCGGGATTTCACCGCCCCCGTCGGCCGCGCGGTGAAGTTCGGCACGCTTGAGATCACCGTGCGCGCCTGCCAGAAGGCCGCGCCGGAAGAGACGCCCGAAGTGGCGGTCTATCTGGAGGTGGTGGATCGTCCCATTCCGCGCACGCCCGATGACCCGGTGACCGAAAAGCCTTTGATGGCGGGCTGGATCTTCGCATCGAACCCCGCGCGCAACGCGCTCGAGCACGCCACTTACGACGTGTGGGCCATCGACTGCAGAAGCTGAGCGCCGCTGACGCCCGCGGCCATGGCGTGAAAGTTTCCACTGCGGGCGAGGGCGTCGCGCAGGCGGCGGCGAAACGCTTGCCGTGAGATCGTCTCTATGCCGAACTGGGCCAGATGGGCGTTGTGGAACTGCGCGTCGAGCAGCGTGAATCCGCCGGCCTGGAGCCGCCCCGCCAGATGCACGAGCGCGATCTTGCTTGCGTCGGTCGCGCGCGAGAACATGCTCTCCCCGAAGAACGCCCCGCCCAGCGCGACGCCGTAGAGGCCGCCGGCCAGCGCATCGCCCGCCCAGCACTCGATGCTGTGGGCGTGGCCCTGCCGGTGCAGCGCGCCGTAGAGGGCGCGAATGTCGTCGTTGATCCAGGTTTCGGTCCTGCCGGGCGCGCTCTCGGCGCAGCCGGCGATGACGGCGTCGAACGCCTCGTCCGCCGTCACGCGGAAGGGATCGCGGCGGACGGTGCGCGCGAGGCGCCGAGGCACGCGGAACGGCGCCAGCGGCAGGACGCCGCGCTCCTCGGGATCGACGAGAAACAGCTTCGCGCTGTCACGCGATTCCGCCATCGGGAAGAGACCGCGGCGGTAGCAGTCGAGCAGGTCTGCGGGGGCCATGCGCGCAATCATGCGCCGGCTGCCTCCATGACGGCGCCGTCAGCGCGCGCGGTCACGCGGGGGTATCGCCCTTGAGGTGCTGCTCAAGCCAGTGGATGTGATAGTCGCCGTTGGCGATGTCGGGCTGCACGGCGAGGCGCTGGAACAACGGGGTGGTCGTTTCGATGCCGGTGATCACCATTTCGTCGAGGGCGCGGCGCAGACGCATGAGGCACTCGGTGCGGTCGCGTCCGTGGACGATGAGCTTGCCGATCAGGCTGTCGTAGTAGGGCGGGATCCGGTAGCCGGCGTAGATCGCGGAGTCCATGCGCACGCCGAGGCCGCCCGGGGCGTGGTAATCCTCGATGGCGCCGGGCGACGGGCGGAAGGTTTCGGGGTTCTCCGCATTGATGCGGCACTCGATGGCGTGGCCGTTGAACTTGATCTCCTTCTGCGTGAACGAGAGCGGCAGGCCGTCGGCGATGCGGATCTGCTCGCGCACAAGGTCGATGCCGGTGATCATTTCGGTGACGGGATGCTCCACCTGCAGGCGGGTGTTCATCTCGATGAAGTAGAACTCGCCGTCCTCGTAGAGATACTCCACCGTCCCGACGCCAAGGTACCCGAGCTTCTTGATCGCGCTCGACGTGATCTCCCCGATGCGCGCGCGCTCCTCCGGGTTGAGCGCCGGAGAGGGCGCCTCTTCGAGCACCTTCTGGTGGCGCCGCTGGAGCGAACAGTCCCGCTCGCCCAGGTGCACGACGTTGCCGTGGGAGTCCGCCACGATCTGCATTTCGATGTGGCGGGGCTTTTCCAGGTATTTCTCGATGTAGACGCTGTCGTCGCCGAACGCGTTGCGCGCTTCGGAGCGCGCCGTCGACAACGCCTCGGAGAGCTGTTCCGGCGAGCGCGCCACCTTCATGCCGCGCCCCCCGCCGCCGGCGGCGGCCTTGATAAGCACGGGGTAGCCGATCTTCTTGGCCACCTTGCGCGCCTCCTCGTCGGAAGTGACGCCGCCGTCGGATCCCGGCACCACGGGGATGCCCACGTCGATGGCGGCCTTCTTGGCGGCGATCTTGTCGCCCATGAGGCGGATATGCTCGGGCTTGGGGCCGATGAACACCAGCGGCTTGTCGTTGATGATGGTGCGGCCGACGAACTCCGCGAACTTCGCGTTCTCCGACAGGAAGCCGTAGCCCGGGTGGATCGCCTGGGCGCCGGTGATCTCGGCGGCGGTGATGATGGAGGGAATGTGCAGGTAGCTCTTCGCCGAGGGCGGGGGGCCGATGCACACGCTCTCGTCGGCGAGGCGCACGTGCATGGCGTTGGCGTCGGCCTGGCTGTGCACGGCCACCGTGGCGATGCCCATTTCCTTGCATGCGCGGTGGATGCGCAGGGCGATCTCGCCCCGGTTGGCGATGAGGATCTTTTCGAACATCGGGCTATTCGAGGAGCAGGAGCGGCTCGCCGTATTCGACGGGCTGCGCGTCGGCGACGATGAGCTGCACGACCTTGCCGGCGCGCGGGGCGGCGATGGGGTTGAACGTCTTCATGGCCTCCACGATGAGCAGGGTCTGGCCCTCGGTCACGGTGTCGCCGACCTTGACGAACACCGCAGAGCCCGGCTCCGGCGAGAGGTAGGCGGTGCCCACCATGGGTGAGACCACCGCGCGCGGATCGGTCCGGTAGTCCTTCGCCGTCGGCGCAGCGGGCGCGGGGGCCTGGGCTGGCGCGGCGGCCGCAGGGGCAGGCGCATAGGCGGCCGGCGCGGGCGCCGCCTGCACGGTGCGCGCCAGTCGCAGGCGCAGTTCGCCATGCTCGACCTCGATCTCCGTCAGGCCCTGCTCGGCGAGCACCTTGGCCAGATCGCGCACTAGATCGGTGTCGATACCGCCGGGCGTCTTCTTGTCACTCATGGACTTCTGTCTCCGCATCAGCCGACGCCTGCCAGGCGCCGCGCCGCTTCCAGGGCAAGGATGTAGCTGGTCTGGCCGAACCCCGAGATCGACCCCCGCGCCACGGGCGCGACCAACGACACGTGCCGGAAAGGCTCGCGGGCGGCCGGGTTGCTGAGATGAACTTCGATCACGGGGATGGACAAGGTCTTGATCGCGTCGTGCAGGGCGACGGAGGTGTGCGTGTAGGCGGCGGCGTTGAGCACGACCGCGCTGGCGTTGTCACGCGCTTCGTGCAGCCAGTCCACCAGCACGCCTTCAAGGTTGGTCTGCCGGAATGTGACGGTGAGCCCGAGGGCGGCGGCGTGCGCCGTGCATGCGGCCTCGACGTCGGCCAGCGTGGCCCGCCCGTAGATGTCGGGCTCCCGCGTACCCAGGAGGTTCAGGTTCGGGCCGTTCAGGATGAAGACGGGCTTGGGCTGATCGCCGGCGGGCATGGACGGTCCAGGGGCAGGAAACGGGGCGTGGGGCGGTGCGCTACAACACGGAGGGAGCCGTTGCGTCGCCGCCCGGCCCCCCCTATGTCGGGCGCGATAGGAGGCGCTTTTGCAGGTCACGGTCAACGGCGAAGTGCGGGAAACCGCTCCGGACGCGACCGTGCAGACGCTGCTCGCCTCGCTGGGGATCGATTCGCGCAAGGTCGCCGTGGAGCGCAACCGCGCCATCGTCCCCAAGAGCGCCTACGACCGCACGCCGCTGCGCCCCGACGACGCGCTCGAAATCGTCCAGTTCGTCGGGGGCGGCTGATGGATGGCGCCGCCGCTGCGCTGGACACCCCGCTCGTGGTGGCGGGGCGGACGTTCTCGTCGCGGCTCATCGTGGGCACCGGCAAGTACAAGTCCTACGCGGAGAACGCCGCCGCGCTCGAGGCCAGCGGGGCCGACATGGTGACGGTGGCGCTCCGGCGGGTGAACCTGTCCGATCCGTCACAGCCGCGGCTCGTGGATTTCATAGACCCGCGCAAGGTGACCTACCTGCCCAACACCGCCGGCTGCTTCACCGCCGACGACGCCGTGCGCACGCTGCGGTTGGCGCGTGAGGCGGGCGGCTGGACGTTGGTGAAGCTTGAAGTGCTGGCGGACCAGAAGACGCTCTATCCCGAAATGGAGGAGACGCTCACGGCCGCCAAAGCGCTGATCGCCGACGGGTTCCAGGTGATGGTCTACTGCTCGGACGATCCCGTCTACGCCCGAAAGCTGGAGGATGTCGGCTGCGCGGCGATCATGCCGCTCGGCTCGCTGATCGGGTCGGGGCTGGGGATCCAGAACCCGGTGAACATCCGGCTGATCGTGGAGCAGGCGCGGGTGCCGGTGATCGTGGACGCGGGCGTGGGCACCGCCTCGGACGCGGCCATCGCGATGGAGCTGGGTTGCGACGGCGTGTTGATGAATACGGCGATTGCGGAGGCGCGCGACCCCGTGCGCATGGCGCGGGCCATGAAGCATGCGGTGATCGCGGGGCGTGAAGCCTATCTGGCGGGCCGCATGGCCAGGAAGCGCTACGCCGATCCGTCCAGCCCGCTGGCCGGTTTGATCTAGCTAGCGGCGGCGCGCGGTTTTCAGCGCTTCGGCGAGCAGGCGATCCGCTTCGGCCGCGTCCCAGCCGCGCACCCACTTGCCGTTGATCATGAAGGCGGGCGTGCCCTGGATTCCCGCTTCGGCCGCCACCTCATGGTTGGCGCGCAGGTGGTTGAACACCGCGACCTCGCCCATGTCGCGGCGCATGCGCGCCACGTCGACGCCCGCGCGTCGCGCAATGGCGTCGATCTGCGCCGACGTCAGGTCGCCGCGGAAGCCCATGAGCGCGCGGTGGAACACGGGGTACTTGCCCTGCCGGATGGAGGCGACCGCCGCGCGCGAGGCCTCCACCGAAGGATCGCCCAGCACGGGGAATTCCTTGAAAATCACGCGCACCGTCTGCGGATTGCGCCTCAGCGTCTCGAACACCCAGTCCATGGCGGTGTGGCAGTACGGGCAGCGGTAGTCGAAAAACTCCACGATGGTCACCGGCGCGTTGCGCGGGCCCAGCGAGAAGTCGCGGCCGTCGGATTCCAGCCGCTTCTGGAGGGCAGCGTCCTTGCGACGTTGCAGCTCGTCGAGCGCTTCCTGCACCACCTCGGGGTTCTGCTTGATGTAGTCGCGGACCAGCGCGCGCACTTCCTCCTTCTGCGCGGGCGTGAGCGCGGGCTGGGCCTGCGCGCGCGCGGCGGCGGGGCAGGCGAGTGCGAGGGCGGCGGCGACCGCAAGGCCGCCGAGGATCCGGCTTATCATCGGGAGGGTCCGGGCATGGGGGAGGGCAAGGGGTGAGGTCAGGCCGCGTCTTGCGCAGCTTTCGGGGCCCGCGCAACACCTTTCCACCGGCAGGCCGGCCCCGCGGACGGAACGGGCCCGATCAGCCGCGGCGGCCCTCCCGCACCCGCGTCTCGGCGATCGTGGCGATGTCGAGCGCCCGCTGATAGGAGATCGTGCCCCGTTCGAGGCGTTCCTTGGCGCGCTCGGCGAAGCTGCGCGCCGCCGGCCAGTCTCCGATGGAGAAGCGCAGTTCGGCGGAGGCCAGGCGCGCCAGCCCTTCTTCGCCGCGGCTGTCGTGCGCGCGCGCAAGTTCGTACCACGCGGTGGCGTTGTCGGGTTCGGTCGCCGTCGCGGCCTGCAACAGCCGCACCGCCTCGTCGGTGTGGGCGGCGCCCTGGGCCAGCAATGCGCGGGCGAGGTTGATCTGCAGCAGCGCGTTGCGCGGCTTGAGCTCAAGCGCGCGCCGGTGCGCCGCCGCCGCCTCAGGCAGGCGATTGCTGGTCAGCAGGATCTCGCCGGCGAGCTCGTGGTAGTAGGGGTTGTCCGGGAATTCACGTCGCAGGGATTCCGCGTTCGCGTCGGCCTTGGCGAAATCCGACGCGCGCATCGCGGCCACCGCGCGGGCGTAGCGCGCTGCGGCGCTCGCATCCGTCTCGGGATACTTCAGCAGCGTGCGCCCGGCGTTTTCGGTGTAGCCGAAGAGTTTGGCCTGGATCAGCTTCAGCTCGGCGAGGTCTGCGGGGCTGTCGGTCACGGCCACGTGCTCGCTGCGCTCCACGCGGTTGCGCAACGCCTGGATCCGGTCGGACCACAGCGGGTGCGTGCGCATCCACGGAGGGATCCGCTGGGCGGACCGCATCTCGTTGTAGCGGAACTGCCGGCTGGCGAAGGTCACAAGCCCTTCGCCGGACTGTCCGGAGGCCTCCAGATAGGTGATGGCGGCCTGGTCGGCCTGCGATTCCTGGGCCTGGGAGAACTGCACGTAGTCCGCCATCGCGAACTGCTGGGAGCCCGCGATGAGCGCCGCGCCCGCGCCCGGCGCGCCGGCGGCCACCGCAAGGATGCCGAGGCCGATGGAGATGAAGGCGGGGCGCATGGCGTTGGCTGCGGCCTGGCGGGAGCGCAGCACGTGGCCGCCCGCAAGGTGGCCCGTCTCGTGCGCCAGCACGCCCTTGATCTCGTTGGGGTTGGCCGCGGCCGTGATCAGCCCCGTGTGCACGAACATGGTGCGGGAGTTGGTCACGAACGCGTTGATGGAGGTGTCCTGGATCAGGATCACCTCGATCTCGGAGGGCTCCAGGTTGGCGGCCTTGAAGATGGGGTCGGTGTAGCTGCGCAGCACCTCCTCGATCTCGGCGTCGCGGATGACGGTGAGCGCGTGGGCTGGCGCGGCCATGGCCATGAGCGCGGCGACGGCGGCGGCGGCCAACGTCTTCAGGCCAGGGCGTTTCGTGTCACGGCGTTTCGTCGGCATGACGTCTCCTCGAACGGCGTGTCGTTCGCGCGATTTCCGATTGTCGCGGCATTGCGGCCCAAAGAAGGCTTCGCGCCTCACAAGCGCGAAAGCCTTCCTGTCTGCCGGGCGTCAGGCCTTTTTGCCCCACTTGCTGAGCCGCGCGAAGAACTTCTCGCGCCGCTCCAGGTCGGGCTCGTAGGGATCGGGCGCGGGGTCCGGGGCCACAAGGCTCGCCGCCTGGCCAGGCGCGGGCGCGGGGTCTGCCGTGGGGCTCGGGGCCGGCGGCGCGACGCCCTCCGGCGCCGATGCGGGCGTCAGCGGCGGCGCCATCGATGCAGCGGGATCGTCGGCCTCCGCGACGAGCTCCGGAACATCCGCCGCGGCCACCCGCGGCGCCCGGCGCCGGGCAGGGGCCCGCTCGGCGCGCGCCGGGGCGGGATCGTCGCCCCCGACCGGAGCCGCGGGCCCGGCGACGTCGACGCCCGTGGCTTCAGGCGTCGTCTCCGCCGCCGCCGCCGCGCCGAACAGCACGGGATCGGTGGCGATCAGGTCGAGGTTCTCGCCCCCGTCAATCTCGAACGGTCGACGCCCGCGGCCGCGCCGCCGGCGTTTGCGCCGCGGTCCCCGTTCGCCGTCGCCCCGCGGCTCGCGGGATTCCAGGCTGCGCGGGAGCTCGGCGGCGGCGTCGCCGTCGCCCTCGGCGCCCAGCGACGGACCTTCGCCCTCGCGGCGCTTCTTGCCGCCCCGGCGTCCGCGCCGGCGCCGTCGCGAGGCGTCGCCGTCGCTCTCGCCGCCCGCGCCGCGCTCAGGGCGCCGTTCCTCGGCTGGGTCCGCGTCTTCCACGTCTTCGGCGACGTCGTCGTCCACGCCGTCGGCCTCAACCTCCGGCGCGACGTACCGCGGGCGCTGGCGATCGTTGCGGAAGCGCTCCTCGCGGTCGCGACGGGGCCGCTCCATCGCCTCGGCGTCGGCGTCGGGATCGAGCTCGCGCTGGCCGGTGGCGATGATCTCGAAATCGGGCGCCATGAGCGTGGTGGACGCCGACACCCGCACCCGGACGTTGCGGTTGTCCTCGATGGCGGCGAGCGCGGCGCGCTTCTCGTTGAGCAGGTAGATCGCCACGTCCGTCGGCGCGCGGGCCTCCAGTTCGCTGGCCCCGCGGCGCAGGGCCTCCTCGTCCAGCACACGCAACAGGTGAAGCGCGCTCGATTCCACAGAGCGCACACGCCCAAGACCCGAGCACATCGGGCATACGTGGGAGCTGCCTTCCAGGATGCCCGTGCGGCGGCGTTGGCGCGACAGCTCCAGCAGCCCGAAGCCGGAGATCTTGCCCATCTGGACGCGCGCCCGGTCAAAGCGCAGCGCGTCCTTCATCTTCTTTTCGACCATGCGGTCGTTCTTGGCTTCATCCATGTCGATGAAGTCGATGACGATCAGGCCGGCGAGATCGCGCAGGCGCATCTGGCGGGCGGCTTCCTCGGCCGCCTCCATGTTGGTCTTGAGCGCCGTCTGCTCGATGTTGCGTTCGCGGGTCGAGCGGCCGGAGTTGACGTCGATCGAGACGAGCGCCTCGGTCTGGTTGATGACGATGTAGCCGCCCGACCGCAGCGTCACTGCGGGGCTGTAGATCGTCTCCAGCTGGCGTTCGACGCCATGGCCGGTGAAGATCGGCGTGGGCTCCTTGTAGAGGTGGACCTTCTTCGCATGGCTGGGCATCAGCATGCGGATGAAGTCCTTGGCCTCCTTGAAGGCGGCCTCACCCTCCACGTGGATGTCCTCCACGTCCTTGTCGTAGAGGTCGCGGATGGCGCGCTTCACGAGGCTCGATTCCTCGTAGATCAGCGCCGGCGCCACCGAACTCATCGTCTTGTCGCGGATGGTTTCCCACGCGCGGGAGAGATACTCGTAGTCCCGCTTGATCTCCGTCTTGGTGCGCTTGGCGCCGGCGGTGCGCACGATCAGGCCCATGCCCTGCGGCACGTCGAGTTCGGACGCCACCTTCTTCAGGCGCTTGCGGTCGGCGCTGTTGGTGATCTTGCGGGAGATGCCGCCGCCGCGCCCGGTGTTGGGCATCAGCACGCAGTAGCGGCCGGCGAGCGAGAGGTAGGTGGTGAGGGCCGCGCCCTTGTTGCCGCGCTCTTCCTTGACCACCTGGATCAGCATGATCTGGCGGCGCTTGATCACCTCCTGGATCTTGTAGCGGCGGGTGAGGATGCGGCGGCGCTTTTCCTCGATCTCGCCGTCGTCGTCGCCCCCCTCCTCATCGTCGTCGCCCGCGTCGGCGTCGCCGGCCACGGCGTCGAACTCGGCCTTCAGGGCTTCCCGGTCCGCGACCGGGATGGAGTAGTAGTCGGGGTGGATTTCGCCGAAGGCCAGGAAGCCGTGGCGGTTGCCGCCGTACTCCACGAACGCCGCCTGCAGCGACGGTTCAACCCGCGTCACCTTGGCGAGGTAGATGTTCCCGCGAAGTTGTTTTTTGTTCTGGGTTTCGAAGTCGAAGTCGTCAACGCGGTGACCGTCCAGCACGACCACCCGGGTTTCTTCGGGGTGGGCGGCGTCGATCAACATTCTCTTGGCCATGGGGCGCAGCTCCGTGAGCGGCGATCTTCCGGACGGGCGGGCGCAGTTGGCGCATCGACCCGGGACGCCGCGATAGGGGGTGGGGGGCGGGCCGCCGGCAGACGCCGTCGCGCACGGGACGCCGGACGGGCCGGACATCGCGGTGCGGGGACGGCAAGCTGCGCAAGGGGCCGTGCTCCGTGTCATGGTCGGCCAGTCCGGGAGGACGGCGACCGGCGATACTCTCTCTCGGCGGCGCTTGGGATAGGGGTGGCCGCCCAGGGGAAAGCAGGGGGAGGCGGGCGACGCCGGCCCGTTTCTCGGCGGCGACAGGCCCGACTCAGCGGTCGCGGAGGACCGTTTGGGTAATCTGCATCATTTCCCAACCGAAGAAAAGTCAGCCCCGGTCAAGACTTCTGCAATCGCGTCCGGGTTAGAACGCGATCTGCACCCATGGCCATCATGTCTCGGTTAATTTTCCCTCTCGCGGCGACGGTTTTCCTTCTCGTCGCCCCGGACGCCGCCGGCCCTGCGCAGGCGGGCGCGCCCGCGGTCGTGCGGGGCGCGGCCGTGCAGCCGCTGGCCGACGGCGCGGTGCGGATCACGGTGACGCTGGATCGCCCCGCGCCGGCGCGCCATTTCCTGCTGACAGGTCCCGACCGGCTGGTGGTCGACGTCGCCGGGGCGCGGGTCGGTTTTGCGGCCCCGCCGCCCTGCGGCGGGCTGGTGCGGGCCGTCCGCCACGGCGCCCGGCCGGGGGGGACCGCCCGGCTGGTGTTCGATCTCAACGGGGCTGCCGCGGTGACCGCCCAGCCCGCCGCCAGGGCGTCCAACCGGCTGGTTTTCGTCCTCTCCGCGCCGGACGCCGCCGGCAAAGCCTTGGGCGACGCGCCGCCGCCGCCCCTGGAGGCGCGCCCTCCGGCGGGGGAGGACCTCGCGTTGCCCGTGCGGCCCGGCGCCGGGGCCCGCGCCGTCGCCCGGTCGGCGGCGCTGCGCACGGTCGTCATCGACGCCGGCCATGGCGGCCACGATCCCGGGGCGCTGGGCGCCCACGGGGGGCGTGAGAAGGCCATCGTGCTGGCCGCCGCGCTGCGCCTGCGCGAGGAGCTGGAGGCGCGGGGCGGCTACCGCGTGGTGCTCACCCGCGAGGGGGACGTGTTCCTGCCGCTGGAGGAGCGCCTGCGGATCGCGCGCGACCAGCGGGCCGATCTCTTCATCTCCCTGCACGCCGACGCCAACGAGAACCGCAACGCCCGCGGGGCCTCGGTTTACACGCTCTCCGAGCGGGGCGGGGCCCGCGCCCGCGGCCTGATGGAGGCGCAGGATTGGGACATCGACCTGGGCGACGAGGCCCGCTCTCCCGCCGTCCACCGCATCCTGCTGGACCTCGCCCAGCGGGAGACGACCAACCGTTCGGCGGATTTCGCGCAGGCCCTCATCGGCCAGCTCGGCGGGGTGTCGCCCCTGCTGCGCAACACGCACCGCAGCGCGGGCTTCTTCGTGCTCCTGGCGCCGGACGTGCCGGCCGTGCTCGTGGAGCTGGGATTCATGACCAATGGGCAAGACGAGGCGCGCCTGAAAGACCCTGCCGAGCGGCGCCGGGTCATGGCCGCGGTGGCCGACGCCATCGACGTTTACTTCGCCCGTCCCCGCGCCTATGCCGCGCGGTGAGTTCCCCGCCCGACTCAGGAAGCGCCTTACTGACGCCCCAAAATCGGTCGACCTCCCAGCCGTTATCGAGGTCCTGACGCATGGCCATTGAGTTCGACAGGGATACGATCCGGAAAATCCTCATCGGGGTGGCCGCCGCCGGCGCCGCGCTGGTGCTGGGGCTTGTGGTCCTGGTGGCCGTCGCCGTGCAGGGCCTGCCGGACTACAAGCAGCTCGCCGACTATCGCCCCCCGGTCACCAGCCGCGTCCACGCCGGCGACGGCAGCCTGATCGCGGAATTCGCCACCGAGCACCGGCTGTTCGTGCCGATCCAGGAAATCCCCGATCACGTGAAGGACGCGTTCGTGTCGGTGGAGGACAAGTCCTTCTACCAGCATTCCGGCCTCGACTACGCCGGCATCATGCGCGCGACGGTGACGAACGTCGTCTCCATCTTCACCGGTGACCGGATGCAGGGCGCCTCCACCATCACGCAGCAGGTCGCCAAGAACATGCTGCTGTCGAGCGAGCGCACCATCATGCGCAAGGTGAAGGAGGCGTTCCTCGCGCAGCGTATCGAGCGCGCGCTCGACAAGGAGCGCATCCTCGAGCTGTACCTGAACCAGATACCGCTCGGCCGGCAGTCGTTCGGCGTCGCCGCCGCATCGCTCAACTATTTCGACAAGCCGCTGGCCAAGCTCACGCTGGCGGAGGCCGCCTTCCTCGGCGCGCTGCCGAAGGGGCCGAACAACTACAATCCCGTCACCAAGAAGGACGCCGCCATCGCGCGGCGCAACCTCGTGCTCACCCGCATGGTGGCCAACGACAAGATCACGCAGGAGGAAGCCGACGCCGCGTCCAAGGAGGACATCGTCGTCGCCAACCGGTTCTCGGAGGACAAGTACGTCGCCTCCGCGCACTTCGTGGAGCAGGTCCGCCGGCAGGTGACGGAGCGGCTCGGCGAGAAGGCTTTGAAGGAGGGCGGCCTCTCCATCCGCGCCACACTCGACACCCGGCTGCAGGTCGCGGCCGCGCGCGCCGTGCGCAAGGGCCTCGAACAATATGACCGCCGCCATGGCTGGCGCGGCCCGGTGGCGCGGGTGAACGCCGACGCCGATCCTGCAGACGCGTTGCGCGAGGTCCCCGCGCCGCCACGTCTCACAGGCTGGCAGACGGCCCTGGTCACGCAGGCGGAACGCAACACGGTGCGGATCGCGCTGGCGGACGGGTCCCAGCGCCAGCTGTCGGGCGACGACGTCTCCTGGGCCGCCCAGGGCGCGCGCGGCAAGGCCGACCGCGCGCTGCGGCGGGGGGCCGCCGTCTATGTCCAGTGCCCGCGCGGAGACGGCCGCTGCGCGCTGCGCCAGGTGCCTGAAGTGGAAGGCGCGCTGGTGGCGATGAACCCTCACACCGGCCGCGTCCTCGCCCTCATCGGCGGGTATGATTTCCGTCTCGGGGATTTCAGCCGCGTCACCGACGCGCGCCGGCAGCCGGGCTCGGCCTTCAAGCCGCTGGTCTACGCCGCTTCGCTCGACCCCTGCGGATCGGAAGGGCAACAAGGCTGCGGCCTCACGCCCGCGACCCTGATCGACGACGCCCCCTTCGCCATCGAAGCCGGCGACGGCAGCGTGTGGGCGCCGGACAACTACAACCGCGAGAGCTACCTCGGCCCGACGACGATGCGCGTAGGGCTCGAGAAGTCGCTCAACACCATGACGGCGCGGCTCGTCTACGCCATGGGGCCGGAGCGGGTGTTCGATTACGCCAGCCGGCTCGGCGTCTATGAGGAATCGCGGCGGGAGCTGGCGGTGTTCTCCCTCGGCCTGGGCGTCGGCGAAACCACGCCGCTCAAGCTCACCACGGCCTACGCCATGCTGGTCAACGGCGGCCGGCGCGTCCAGCCCATCTTCATCGACCGTGTGCAGGACCGCGACGGCCGCACGGTGGAGCGCCAGGAGATGGTGCGGTGCGACACGTGCAGCGCGCCGTGGACGGGCCAGCCCGCGCCCGTGATCCCGGACGTGCGCGAGCAGGTGCTCGATCCGATCTCCGCCTATCAGGTGGTGTCCATGTCCCAGGGCGTGGTGGAGCGCGGCACCGCCACCGTGCTGAAGAGCGTCGGCAAGACGCTGGGCGGCAAGACGGGCACCACAAACGACTACAAGGACGCCTGGTTCGTCGGCTTTTCGCCCGATCTCGTCGTGGGCGTCTGGGCGGGCTTCGACCGTCCGCGCTCCCTCGGCGAGGGCGAGACGGGCGGGCGCCTCGCAGCCCCGATCTTCCGCGACTTCATGGCCGAGGCGCTCAAGAACGAGCCGGACACGCCGTTCCGCATGCCCGCCGGCGTGCGCCTCGTGCGGGTGGACAGCCGGACCGGCTTCCTGCCCGGCCCCGACACCACCGACACCATCATCGAAGCCTTCCGGCCCGGGACGGAGCCCACGGACTCCGCGTTCGCCCAGCCCTTCATCATCGGGCAGGGCGCCACGGGCATTCCCGGCGGCACGCTGGGGCTCGATGTGCCGGGGGCGATCCCTGCGGCCCAACCGGGCCGCCCCGCGACGCCGCAGCAGGACGACGGCCTGGGCGGGCTGTACTAGCGGGCCGCAGCGCCGGGGCGCGCCGGGCGTCGTCGTCGCTTCTCGTCGCCGCCTCTCTGGCGGGGCGGGCCCAATGGGCCTATTTCAGGCAGCCGAATCCAGCCCCGAGAGTTCGCACCATGCGTCCCGACATCGCCGCCCTCGCCCACCAGATCCGCACCACCGCCGCCCTCCTGCGGAGGCGTCTTTGACTGGGATCGCGCCAACGCCCGTCTCGATGAACTGAACGCGCTCGTCGAGACGCCCACGTTCTGGAACGATCCGGAAGCCGCCCAGAAGCTCATGCGGGAACGCAACCGCCTGGGCGGCGCCATCGAGGACGTTCGCGCTTTCGAGCGCGAGGTGGAGGACAATGTCGAACTCGCCGAGCTCGCGGATGCGGACGGCGACGAGAGCCTGCTGGACGAAGCGCGCAAGGCGCTGGCGGCCACCCAGGCGCGCGCCGCCCGCGCGGAACTCGAAACGCTGCTGTCCGGCGAAGCCGACGCCAACGACTGCTACGTCGAATTCAACGCCGGCGCGGGCGGCACCGAGAGCCAGGACTGGGCGCAGATGCTGCTGCGCATGATCACGCGCTGGGCCAACGCGCACGGCATGAAGGTCGATCTTCTCGAAGAACAGGACGGGGACACCGCGGGCATCAAGTCCGCCACCATCCAGGTGAAGGGCGAAAACGCCTATGGCTGGCTGAAGACCGAATCCGGCGTGCACCGCCTTGTGCGCATCTCGCCCTACGATTCCAACGCCCGCCGCCACACCAGCTTCGCCAGCGTGTGGGTCTATCCCGTGATCGACGACGCCATCGAGATCGAGATCGCCGACAAGGACGTGCGGATCGACACCTATCGCGCCTCGGGCTCCGGCGGTCAGCACGTCAACAAGACAGACAGCGCCGTGCGCATCACCCACATCCCCACCGGCGTCGCCGTGGCCTGCCAGTCCGAGCGCTCCCAGCACCAGAACCGCGCCAAGGCGTGGGACATGTTGCGCGCACGCCTGTACGAGCGTGAATTGCAGGCCCGGGAAACCGCCGCCCAGGCGCTGCAGGACTCCAAGACCGAGATCGGGTGGGGCCGCCAGATACGGTCCTACGTGCTGCAGCCGTACCAGATGGTGAAGGACCTGCGCACCGGCGTGGAGACGTCCGACACGCAAGGCGTGCTGGACGGCGATCTCGACGCCTTCATGGCCGCAGCGCTGGCCGCGCGCGTCTCCGGCGCTCCGGGCGAGGTGATCGCGGACGTTGAGTAGCCGTTGACTTGGCGTCGCCCGACCTTTTGAGTTCCCTCCAGCAGGGGAACGCGAATGCGGCGGATCGCAGCGGGCGCAGCCTTCATGGCGTTGCTGGGCGTGATCGCCGCGGCGCTCGCGCAGGCGCCTCCCGCCTCGCCGCCGGCGCCTGACCGGGCCCCGCCGCCGGCGGCCGCCCCCGTCGCCATCCCGGGGCAGCGCATCGCGCTGGTGGTCGGCAACGGGGCCTACCAGGTGCCGAACTGGGTGCTGCGCAACCCGCCCAACGACGCTACGCTGATCGCCGCACGCCTGCGTGCGCTGCAGTTCGACGTGGACCTCGTGCCCGACGCGGGACGCGGCCGGTTCGAGCAGGCGCTCGCAAGGTTCGGCCGGCGGTTGCGCGCGGGCGGCAACGACACGGTGGCGGTCTTCTACTACGCCGGCCACGCCGCCCAGCTGGACCAGCTCAACTACCTCGTGCCCACGGACGCACTCGCCTACACGTCCGACGACATCATCGACCAGTCGCCGGCGATGCAGATGCTGTTCGACGCGATGCGCGACGCCGGCAACGCCGTGAACATCATTGTCCTCGACGCCTGCCGCGACGTGCCGCTGCCGCCCCGCGACGGCGCCCGCGCGACGCCGCCCAGCTTCAACCGCCGCGTCAACAACGTGCTCATCTCCTACGCCACGCTGGAAGGGACGCGCGCCGCCGACGGCGAGGGGCAGGCCAACAGCCCGTTCACCGCGAGCCTCGCGGAGGCGCTGCGCACCCGCGCCGACCAGCCCATCGAGACGCTGTTTGCGGGGCTCACCTACGATCTCAACCGGGTCACGGGCGGGCGCCAGTCGTCGGAATTCCTGTACGGGATTTCCCGCGTGCAGGGGTTCAGGCTTGCGCCCTCGGGCCAGGCCATGCTGCGCCAGAACCTGCCGCCCCCGCATGCGATCCCCACGGCGGCGACGCTCCGGGACTGCGCATCGTGCCCGGAGCTGGTGCGCATTCCGGCCGGCAGGGTGACGGTGGGGTCGCCCGCGGGCGGGCGTGACAACGAGCGCCCCCTGCGCGACGCGCAGATCGCGGCGTTCGCCGCCGGCCGGTTCGAGGTGACGCGCGCCGAGTGGGCCGCCTTCGTCGCCGCCACCAACCGTCCCGACCCGCCGGCGGACTGCCAGGTCCTGATCGACGCCGCCTGGAGCACCGGCGGCGACTGGCGCCATCCCTACATCGACCAGGACGACCGCCACCCCGCCGTCTGCATCAGCTGGAACGACGCGCGCGACTATGTGGCCTGGCTGAGCGGCAGCACGGGGAAGCGCTATCGCCTGCTCAGCGAGACGGAGTGGGAATACGTGGCGCGGGCGGGGACCCGCACCACCTACCCGTGGGGCGATCGCAACGACGCCCGCTACGCAAACTCCGCCCTCAGCAACGTGAAGGGCACGCTGCCCGTGGGCTATTACCGGCCGAACGCATTCGGCCTCTACGACACGTCGGGCAACGCGGCGGAGTGGGTGCAGGATTTCCTTTCCGACCGCGCCATTGTGGGCGACGGCCGCGCCGTCGATCCTTGCCCGCCGCGTGCGGTGTCGGTCTGCTACTCCAACACGCGCATGAACCGGGGCGGCAGCTGGGAGGCCGACGACAACGTCCTGCGCGTCGCCTACCGGAACGGCAATCTGGCGACGGTGCGCTACGCCGCGCTTGGCTTCCGCGTCGCGCGCGATCTGCCCTAACGGAGACTGCCTGGTGTTTGCGCTCGACCCCGGCCTCACGCGCAGCGCGACGCCGTTCCACGAGGCGCCGCTGTCGACGGTGCTGCTGAAGTCCGATGCGCGGTGGCCGTGGCTGATCCTCGTCCCGCGCACACCCGGAGTCGCCGATCTGGCCGCGCTTACGGACGACGACGCTGGCCAGCTCATGCGCGAGATCCGGCTGGCGAGCGCGGCGGTGGCGCAGGAGGCGGGGGTGGAGCGGATCAACGTCGGCGCGCTGGGCAACATCGTCCCGCAGCTGCATGTCCACGTGGTGGGACGCTGGGCGGGCGATCCCGCATGGCCGGGCCCGGTGTGGGGCGCGCCGGGGGCCGCGCCCTACGCGCCAGGCGCGGCGGGCGAGCGCATGGCGCGGCTGGCGGCCCGGCTGTCGGCGTGAGGGAGCGGGAAGGGCGCCCACGAAAAAGGCCGGCGTCTCCGCCGGCTCTCAATCGTCTCGCGATGCGAGCAACTCAGCTTTGCGCGCCCGTCACCACGACGCCGCTGACCATCCGGTCCCCGGGCTGGTCGTAGAAGCCGCCGGCGTCATTGGAGGCGGCGGTGGGCGCCGAAATCTGTGGGGCCACCGGCGTGCCGGCCCCCGCGGACGGGTTGAGCGGGTCCTGCAGGTAACGGCACTGGCCTTCGAACACCGCGCCCATCTCCACGGAGAGGGACTGGTGCGTGATGTCGCCCAGCACGTGGGCGTTGCGGGCCAGTTGCACCTTGCGGGCGCGGACGGAGCCTTCCACACGTCCGTTCACCAGCACGCTCTCGGCGATGATGTCGCCTTTGACCATGCCCGTGTCGCCGATGGTGAGGGAGCCGCCGCGGACGTTGCCGTCGATCTCGCCGTCGACCTGGAGTTCAGCGCCTTCGGCTTCCACGGTTCCGATCATCCGCACGCCGTTGGCGATGATCGACGTCATCAGTCGCGAGGGCGGCGGACGGCGGGTGTTGGATTCCGGCATCGCGGGCACCGTGTCCGGCGTCTTACCCTTGCTCGTGAACATGTCGACCTGCCCTTACGAAGTTGATTGGGTCGTAGACCTTGCCGCGGAACCAGACCTCGTAGTGCAGGTGCGTGCCCGTCGACCGGCCAGTGGATCCCATGGACCCCACCCGTTGCCCGATAGCGACCCGCTCTCCGCGCGTCACCTGAATATCGCGCAAATGTCCGTACCGAGTCTTAAAGCCGTGACCGTGATCGATCTCGACCACGTAGCCGTAGCCCGACTTGGCGCCCGCGAACGACACGACGCCCGGGGACGTCGCCACCACAGGCGCCCGCTCGAACGCCGCGAGGTCGAGGCCCGCGTGGAAGGCGGGGCGACCGCTGAAGGGATCCATGCGCGGGCCGAAGCCCGACGTTTCGCGGTGGTCGACGCCCACTGGCGGCGCGAGTGGCGTGGCGGCTGCGATGCCGTCGAGACGGCGCGCCTCTTCCACGCGCGCGGCCACCTGCTGAACGCGGCGCTGGAATGCCGGGTCCACTTCACCCTCGCCGAGCACGCCCGACAGATCGAGCGGCACGAGCGGTCCGCCCATTTCCTCGGCGCCGTCCTCGCCCGACAGGCGGGAGAAGCCCACCCCCGTCATCCGCAGCACGCCGCGGATTTCCTCGGAGCGCTCGACGGCCGCTTCCTCGGCGGCGGTGAGGAAGGCGGTCTGTTCCGTCTTCAGGCGGTCGACGCGGGCGCGGAAGCCCACGGTCTGGACCCGGTAGGAGGGCTCCTCCCACTCGCGGGACTGGCGCGGCTCGGCTTCTTCGATGGAGGCCTGCATCAGCAGGCGGGCGCCGTCGCGCTCGATGGGGCGGCCGGCGGCGGAGATGGAGGAGCCGCCCGCGTAGTCGAGCAGCATCTTCAGGGTTTCGTGGCGACGCTCGAATTCGACGGTCGCCTTCTCGAACTGGACGGTGCGTTCCTTGAGCTGGGACTCGGCGGCCGTCTCGCGGGCGCGCGCCTCGGCGAGCCAGCGCTTATACTTGGCCTCCATCCGCTCTATTTCGGTTTCCTGGGCGGACATCACCTGTCCGCGCATCAGGACGTTCACCGAGGCGTAGGTGCACCAGCCCGCGATGCCGAGGCCGGCGAGCGCGATGAGCGCCTGGTGGGATGGTTTGAGGGAGACGTAGCGGACGGTGCCGCCGCTGCGATGATAGATCTGCCGCTCCGGAAAAGCCTTATCGAACAAGGCTTTTGCTCGGTGTGGGAACTGGCTCATGTCTTGACCGCCCGCTCTCGACAATGACAGGCCGCTCGCTACGGCCGTTCTTCGTAAACCCGCCCTTACCGTATCGCTCAAAGCACCGGCCGTTGGCAACCGCCTTGGGCGCCCCGTTACGGGAAATTTTACACTGCAGACTTCTTGGGTGCCAGAAGTGCGCCACATGCTCTAACCCTGGGCGCCAAGGCATTAACCTAGATTACCTTGGCCGCCGCCAAGACTTCGTCGGCGTGGCCGGCCACCTTAACCTTTCTCCATGTGTTAACTACCTTGCCTTTCCGGTCGATGAGGAAGGTCGAGCGCTCGATGCCCATGTATTTCCGGCCGTACATGCTTTTTTCCACCCAGACGCCGTATTGGCCACAAACGGCCCCATCTTCGTCGGAGGCGAGGGTGATGGTGAGGCCATGCTTTGCCGCGAATTTATCATGGCTGCGCACGGAATCGCGCGACACCCCGATCACGAAGGCGTCGGCTTTGGCGAATTCGGCTGCTTTTTCAGTGAAGCTTAGAGCTTCCTGTGTACAGGCTGCGGTGTCATCCTTGGGGTAGAAGAAGAGGACGACCGCCTTGCCCCGCAAGTCGCTCAGCCTGACGTGCCCGCCCCCGGCCGTCGGCAACTGAAAGTCGGGGGCCTTGTCGCCTGGTTTCACTTCCACCGTGCCTGGTCCGTCGCTCATGTGCCTTGATCTCCCACGCAGCGCCCAGCGCCCGGCCGCCAGCATGGCAGGGGCGGCGCGCGCGGTCATGGGCGTTGCGCGTCGCGGATGGTGGGGCGTGACGTCGCGCGGGGCCGCGCTGGCATGATCCGGCGGTCCTCGCTCATCCTGTTCGAAATCCTGGTCGGCACGCTGGTGACGCTCGGGTTCGGCGTGGCGTTCGCGGCATGGCGGCTCTCGCAGGGCCCGATCGAGCTTGTGCCGATCAAGCGGCAGATCGAGAGCCAGCTGTCGGCCGCGCGGGGCGGGCGGCCCGTCACCATCGACCGGGTGGAACTCGCCTGGTCGGAGGCCAACCGCGGGCTGGAGCTGAAAGCGCACGGCGTGAAGGCCCTGAGCGCCGACGGCCGGGTGCTGACCGAAAGCCGCGCGGTGGACATCGGCATCAGCCTGCAACGGCTGGCGCTGGGGCGCCTGGCGGTGGAGCGGGCGGCGTTCGACGGCGCCGACATCACCGTGACGCTGGCGGCGGACGGTTCCGCGGGCCTCGCCTTCGGGCCGCCGGGATCGCCCGCCGACATCCTCATCCCCGCCCCCCCGCCCAACGAGACGGTGACCCAGCGGGTCAACCGCATCCTCGACGGCATGGCCTCGGTGTTCCGGCCCGTGGGGTTCGGGGCCGCTCTGCGGTCCGTGCAGGTCGACAACGCTCGCCTCTCCGTGGTGGACGCGCGCAGCGAGGGCATCTGGCGCGCGGAGGGCGCGCGGGTGGATCTCACCCGTAACGGGTCCGCGCTGAGGCTGGCGGCGGCGGCGGCGTTCCGGGGGCCGAGGGGCCCTGCGCCCGCGGCTTTCGCCATCGACACCGACACCAGCTTCACCAGCGCGCTGATCGCGCTCAACGCCAACAAGGTCCAGCCCGCCGCGATCATTCCGGAATCGGCGCTGGGGCCCCTGGCGGGCCTTGAATCCCCCGTGACGGCGGCCGTCACCGTCGGTCTCGACCGCAAGGTGGGCGTCACGCTGATCAACGGGGACGTGGAGTTCGGCCGCGGCACGCTGGCGCTCGGCGGGGGCCGCATGGACATCGCCGGCGCGCGTTTCCGCGGCGGATACGACCTCGCCAGCGACGTGCTCGGCATCGAGGAGATCGCCATCGGCGGCGGGGGCACGCGGATCGAGGGCCGCATCGCCATCGAGAAGGCCTCCGCCTTCCTCGGCGCCAACGCCGACCAGCCAGCGCGCTTCAACCTGAACCTCCCGGCGCTGAGCATCGCCGCCGACGGCGTGTTCTCCGCGCCCGTTGCGCTGCGCGACGTCGTGGTGCGCGGCGAGATCGCCCCGAAGGACTCCGCCATCCGCTTCGAGGAAGTCGTCGCGCACGTGGACAACGCGCGGTTCGCCGGCGCCGGGCGCATCCACTGGGCTGACGACGGCCACGGCAAGCTGCGCCCCGGTTTCGAGGCGACTGGCGCCGTCACCGGAGGCATCGACGCCCGGCGCGTTTTGTCCATGTGGCCGCTCAAGGCCGCCGAGGGCGCGCGTTCGTGGCTGGAGACGGGGCTCGTGGGCGGACGCATCACGCAGGCGGCGATGCGCATCGACATCCGCCCTGCCGACCTCGCCGCGCCGCAGCTGCCGGACGACCGTCTCTCGCTCACCCTGAGCTACGAGGGCGCGCAGGTGCGCTACTTCCAGGGCATGACGCCCATCACCGAAGGCCGCGGCGACGCGGAGATGAAGGGCAACCGGTTCAATCTCCGGCTGTCGTCCGGCAAGGTCGGCGCGCTCACGCTGACGCAAGGCCGGGTGGACCTGCCGCGCCTGAGGCCCCGCGGCGCCATCGCCACCTACGCCGGACGCGTGGAGGGCGACGCCAAGGCGATGGTCGACCTGCTCCACCAGATGCCGATCAAGCTGGACGAGCGCTTCCCCGCGCGGCGGGAGACGGTGGTGGGCCGCGGCGTGGCCGATTTCGCGTTGCATCGGCCCATGCTGTCCAACGTGGCCGCGCGCGACCTGAAGTGGGATGTGGACGCGCGGCTTGACGGCGTCGGCGCCGTCGCGCGCGACGGGAAGTACACCATCGCCAACTGGCGCATGCGCGCCACCGGCGACCAGGACGCCATGACGTTCTCCGGCCCGCTGACGATCAACCAGAGCCAGGCCAACCTCACCTGGACGGAGCTGTTCGCCGGGGCCGACCCCGCCGTCTGCTCGCGCTACGTCATCGACGGCCGCTTCGACGCCCGCGACATCGAGAAGTTCGGCATCGGCGTCGCGCAGTACGCCCGCGGTCTGGTGGGCGTGCAGCTGACCGGCGAGGGCAAGGGCCTCGACGTGACCACCGGCGCCGTGCGTCTCGACCTGAAGGACGCCGAGATCGCGCTGCCAAGCAACGCCTGGGTCAAGCGCGCCGGGCGCCCCTCAAGCGCAAGCTTCGACGTGCGCCAGCAGGCCGACGGCGGCCTGCAACTCACCAACCTCGACATGAAGGGCCCGGGCTTCGCCGCCAACGGCGTGGTCACCGTGGGCGCCGACAACACGCTGCAAAGCGCCAGTTTCCAGCGCATCTGGATCGACGGCCGCACCGACCTGCGCGCCACCGCCCGCCGATCGCGGTCCGGGGTGCTGCTGGTGTCCGCGAACGGGCCCTCATTCGACGCCGTGCCCTTCATGACCGCCAAGCCCGTCGACGAGGGCGCCGCTGCGGCGGCGGCCGCCGCGAAGCCGGAGCGCTGGGACGCCGCCATCCAAGCGGACCGCATCCGCCTCAAGGGCGACGCGGAGCTGGCTGACGGCCGCATCGAAGGGACCTGGATCGGCCCCGTGATGACGCGACTCGACGTGCGCGGCGCCGGCCCGAACAACGGCCAGCTGATGTTGAGCCTCGGCGGCGCCGACGGCGCGCTCTCCGGACCGCTCCGCTTCAGGGCCGACGACATGGGCTTCGCCTACCGCGCGGTCACGGGCGCCGACAACGTGCGCGGCGGTCAGGTGGAGGGCGCGGGCACGTGGCAGGCGTCCACCGCGCGCGCGGAAGTGACGGTCAAGGCCAAGAATTTCCAGGTGGTCAAACTCGGGCCCATGGCGCGTCTTCTGTCGTCCGTCGGATCGCTGCGCGGTCTGGCGGAAATGCTGAACGGGGACGGCGTGTCCTTCACCGGGCTCGAGGCGCCGCTGACGATCGTCGACGGGCGCCTCTATGTGGCGGAGAGCCGCGCCGCGGGCCCCTCCATCGGCATCACGGCGAAAGGGGCGATCGAACTGGCCGACGGCACGCTCGATCTCGACGGCGTCATCGTGCCGAGCTACGGGCTCAACTCCATGCTCTCGGGCGTGCCGGTGCTCGGATCGCTGCTGGCGTCGCGCCCGGGCGAAGGCGTGCTGGGGCTCACCTATTCGATGAACGGCCCGTCCGATCAGCCGCGCGTGGGCGTCAACCCGCTCTCGGCGCTGACGCCGGGCATCCTGCGCCGCATCTTCGAACCGTGGGCCGCCCCGCAGGCGCCGCCGAAAGCGGCGGTGGCCACCAACGGCTGACTACCCGTTGATCCTCGCCGGTTGATCTTCACCCGTTGATCAGGGGCGCGGCCCCGCCAGCGTCGTCAGCAGCACGCGCCAGTGCGTGAGCCCGTTGTAGAAGCTCGCCACGGGTATGCGCTCGTTGAGGCCGTGGGCGAAGTCGTCGCTGTCCTTCATGAAAATCTCGCCGGCGCCATAGGTGGGAATGCCGGCGGCCCGGAAAAACACGCCGTCCGTCGCGCCCGCGGACATGCCCGGCGTCACGGGCACGCCGGGATAGCTGGCGTGCACCGCCTTGGTGATCGCCGCCATGACGTCGGCGCGCAGCGGCGAGGCGGGGCTTGCGAAGTAGGTGTCGAGCGGCGCCACCGCGATGGCGGGTCCGGCCAGGGTCTGGAGCGTCTGCTGCACCGACTCGATCGCGACGCCGGGAAAGACGCGGCAGTTGATGGTGGCGGTCGCGCTCTGCGGGAGCGCGTTGTCGGCGTGGCCGGCGGCCAGCAGGGTGGGCACGCAGGTGGTGCGGATCTGGCCGATGTGGGCCGGGCTCGCCGACAACGTTGCCGCCGCGCGCCGGTCGCCCGGTCGCTGCGCGAAGCGGGTCATGGCGGCGCCGAGCGGCCCGTCCGTGACGGCGCCGGCGGCGCGCAGGCTGGCCAGCGTCGTCTCGTTCCACTGCACGGGAAACTCGTAGGCGCGCACGCGCCCCAGCGCGTCGGCGAGATCGTAGATGGCGTTGTCGGGGCGCGGACGCGAGGAGTGGCCGCCGGGGTTGCGCGCCATCAGCGTGAAGCTCGCGAAGGATTTCTCCGCCGTCTGCACGGTGTAGCTCACCGGCGCGCCGGTCGTTTCGCTGAGCACGCCCTCGCCCGCATCGGTGTTGAGCGCGAATTCCGCGTCCACGAGGGCGCGATGATCGCGCAGCAGGCCGGCCGCGGAGGCCCCAGAGGTTTCCTCATCGCCGGTGAACACGATGATCAGGTCCCGGGTCGGCATGAAGCCTTCGGCGCGCAGCGACAGGAATTGCGTCGTCAGAGCGGCGATGCCGGATTTGTTGTCCGCCGCGCCGCGCCCGAAGAAGTAGCCGTTCTCTTCCACGAGCGTGAACGGATCGCGCGCCCAGTCTGCGCGCCGCGCGGGCACCACGTCCATGTGCGCAAGCAGCAGGATGGGCCGTCCGCCCGTCCCATCGCCGCGATAGCGCACCACCAGTGCAGCGACTTCGCCCTGCGGAACGACGTGCACGTCGGCGGCGGGAAAACCTCCGGCCCGGAGGCGGTCGGCCAGGTACGCCGCCATGGCCGGGGTGCGCCCGCCTTCGGGCGAGGTGTCCATGGCGACGATGTCGCTTAGGATCGCGCGCGCCAGCGCCTTCTGCCCATCGGGGGCCTGCGCCTGCGCCGCGGGCGCCCACACGAGGGCCAAAACGCACGCCAGAACGCCGATCCGCATTGTCATCTCCCGAACACCCGTCGTCCTCATGTGGCGCGCAGCAGCGCGTGACGCTTCTTGCCCACCGACAGCTTCACCACGCCGTCGGCGTCGATGTCGGCGTCGCTCAGCACCGCGAGTTCATCGGACACCGCTATGTTGTTTACCGACACCGCGCCGGCCTTGATGTGGCGCTTGGCTTCGCCGTTGGACTCCACAAGGCCCGCGCGTTTCAGCGCATCGGCCACCCGCAGGCCCGCGATCTCGGCGCGCGGCGCATCCACCGTGGGCAGGGCCGCCCCCGCGCCGCCGCCTGTAAATACAGCCTGTGCCGTTGCCTCGGCATCGCGCGCGGCGGCCTCGCCGTGCAGCATGGCGGTGGCGGCGTTGGCGAGCGCGATCTTGGCGGTGTTGATGTCGGCGCCGGTCATCGCGCCGTAGCGTTCGATCTCGTCCAGCGGCAGGTCGGTGAACAGCTTCATGAAGCGGATGACGTCGGCGTCCTCCGCGTTGCGCCAGAACTGCCAGTACTCATAGGCGCTCAGCATGTCCGCGTTGAGCCACACCGCGCCCGCGGCGGTCTTGCCCATCTTGGCGCCGGAGGCGGTGGCCAGCAGCGGCGTCGTCAGGCCGAATACGGCGGCGCCGTCCACGCGCCGGCACAGCTCCACGCCGTTGACGATGTTACCCCACTGGTCGGAGCCGCCCATCTGCAGCGTGCAGCCCAGCGAGCGGTTCAGCGCCAGGAAGTCCACCGCCTGCATCAGCATGTAGTTGAACTCGAGGAACGTCATCGGCTGCTCGCGCTCCAGGCGCAGCCGAACAGAGTCGAAGGAGAGCATGCGGTTGATCGTGAAGTGCGTGCCGTACTCGCGCAGGAACCCGATGTAGCTGTAGCGCGACAGCCAGTCGTCGTTGTTGACCAGCACGGCGTCGGTGGGGCCGTCGCCGAAAGTCAGGAACTTCTCGAACACGCCGCGGATCGAGGCCGTGTTGTGGGCGATGTCGGCGTCGGAGAGCATCTTGCGGCTCTCGTCGCGGCCGGTGGGGTCGCCGACCTTCGTGGTCGCCCCGCCCAGCAGCACGATGGGCTTGCCGCCCGCCTGCTGGAGACGGCGCAACAGCATGATCTGCACCAGGCTGCCCACGTGCAGGCTGGGCGCGGTCATGTCGAAGCCGATATAGCCCGTGACGACGCCCTTGCCGGCGGCCTCGTCGAGGCCCTCCAAATCGGTGCATTGGTGGATATAGCCCCTCTCGTCGAGGGTGCGGATGAGGGCGGAACTTGTCATGACGGGGCGAGGTAGCATGGGGTGCGGGCCATGAGCAAAGCGCCGGGCGACGCGATCTGGGCGCTGGGGTGCATGACGGGCACGGCGCTGGACGGGGCGATCGACCTCGCCCTCGTGCGCACCGACGGCGCAGCGATCCTCGAACTCGGGCCCTGGGGGCTTGTGCCGTACGGGGAGGACCTGCGCGCCTTTATGGCCGAGGCCGTGACCGCCGCCCGCGCCTGGGACTTCAAGGGACCGGAGCCGGCGATCCTTCCGGAGGCGGAGCGGCGCTTCACGCTGGCCCACGCCGAGGCGATCCGCTGGTTCCTGGCGGACGTGGGCGTGGCGGTGGGGGACGTGGCTCTCGTCGGCGTCCACGGTCTCACGGTGCTGCACCGCCCGTCGCGGGACGGCGCCCCGGGGCGCACCCGACAGCTGGCCGACGGCCCCTTGCTCGCGCGCGAGCTCGACGTGGCGGTGGCGTTCGACTTCCGCAGTGCGGACGTGGCCGCAGGCGGCGAGGGCGCGCCGCTCGCGCCGGTCTATCACGCAGCGCTCCTGGCCTTTTCCGGCCAGGCCGCGCCGGCGGCGGCGCTCAATCTCGGCGGCGTCGCCAACATCACCTGGTGGGGCGGCGACGGCGCGCCGCTGATCGCCTTCGACACCGGCCCCGCCAACGGGCCCATCAACGAGTGGATGGAACGCTGCGGACGCGGCGCCTACGACGTGGACGGCGCGCTGGCGGCGTCCGGCGCGGTGGACGAGGAGCGGCTCGCGCGGCTGCTCCGGCACGCCTACTTCGCCCGCCCGTACCCCAAGTCCCTCGACCGGTACGATTTCTCCGCCGCGATAGCCGATGGCTTGTCCCCCGCCGACGGCGCAGCGACGCTCACCGCGTTTTCCGCGGCCGCCGTGGGGCTCGGGCTGGACCGGCTGCCCCAACGGCCCGCGCGGCTCATCGTGTGCGGGGGCGGGCGCAAGAACCCGACGCTGATGGCGGAACTGGCCAAACGGACCGGCGTGGCGGCGGTGGACGCCGACGCGGTGGGCTGGCGGGGGGACGCTGTGGAGGCGGAATGCTTCGCCTTTCTCGCCGCGCGGACCCGCGCCGGTCTGCCGCTCAGCTTCCCGGGCACCACCGCGGTCCCCGCGCCGCTCACGGGCGGGCGGCTCGCGCCGCGGCCGGCGTGATGGAATGAAAAATGTTGGAAACCGCCGATTATTGGATGACGTAACCCCAAAAACGGGTGAAATGGGACACGAATGATCAGACATGCCCGCCCGACAGGGGTAACGTGACCGAAAAACACGCAGGCCGGGCCTCGGGGGCCACGGCCGCCGCTCGCCAGGGATGAGAGACGCCATGAACGCACCGCTGACCAACGCGCCCGCCCTCAGCCTCCACGTGCCCGAGCCGCGGGCCCGGCCCGGCGATCCGATCGACTTCAGCGGGCTTGTCGTGGCGCCGGCGGGGGCGGTTCCGCGGCCCGACATCTCCGCCACGCCCTACGCCGTCCGCGATCTGGCGTTCACGCTCGTGCGCGTGCTCGACGAGGGCCATGCCGCCGTCGGCCCGTGGGATCCCCGGCTCACGCCCGCGCAGATGAAGCGGGGCCTGCGCACGATGGTGATCACCCGCGCCTACGACGACCGGATGTACCGCCAGCAGCGGCAGGGCAAGACGTCGTTCTACATGAAGTGCACCGGCGAGGAGGCGGTCGCCTCCGCGCAGGCGCTCGCGCTCGCCGCCGACGACATGTGCTTTCCCACCTACCGCCAGCAGGCCCTGCTGATCGCGCGCGGCTATCCGCTCGTCGACATGATGAACCAGATCTATTCCAACGCCGCCGATCCCTGCAAAGGCCGGCAGCTGCCGGTGATGTACACCTCCAAGGCGCACGGCTTCTTCTCGATCAGCGGCAACCTGGGCACGCAGTTCTCTCAGGCGGTCGGCTGGGCGATGGCGTCGGCGTACAAGGGCGACAGCCGCATCGCGTGCGCCTACATCGGGGAAGGCTCCACGGCGGAGGGGGATTTCCACTCCGCGCTCACGTTCGCCTCGGTCTACCAGGCGCCGGTGATCCTCAACGTCGTCAACAACCAGTGGGCCATCTCCGCGTTCCAGGGCATCGCCGGCGGCGAGGAAAGCACGTTCGCGTCCCGCGGCATCGGCTACGGCATCCCGGCGCTGCGGGTGGACGGCAACGACTTCCTGGCGGTGTACGCCGTCACCCAGTGGGCGGCGGATCGCGCGCGCGCCAATCTCGGGCCCACGCTCATCGAGCACTTCACGTATCGCGCCGCGCCGCACTCCACCAGCGACGATCCCGGTCGCTATCGCCCGGTGAACGAGGCCGATGCCTGGCCGCTGGGCGATCCGGTGGCGCGCCTGCGCGACCACCTCATCGCCATCGGCGCCTGGAGCGAGGAGGAGCAGAAGGCGCTGGAGAAGGAAGCCGCCGATCTGGTGCGCGCCGCCGGCAAGGAGGCCGAGGCCATCGGCACGCTCGGCCAGTCGCGCCCGTCGGTGAAGGAGATGTTCGAGGACGTCTACAAGGAGACGCCCTGGCACATCCGCCGGCAGCGCCAGGAAATGGGGGTCTGACGCCCATGCCCGCGATGAACATGATCCAGGCGCTGAACTCCGCGATGGACGTGATGATGACGCGCGACCCCGACGTGCTCGTGTTCGGCGAGGACGTGGGCTATTTCGGCGGCGTGTTCCGCGCGACGGAGGGCCTCCAGAAGAAGCACGGCCTGACGCGCTGCTTCGATGCGCCCATCGCCGAGGGCGGCATCGTCGCGGCGGCCATCGGGATGGGCGCCTACGGCCTGCGTCCCGTGATCGAGATCCAGTTCGCCGACTACATCTATCCCGGCTACGACCAGATCGTCTCGGAAGCGGCGCGCCTGCGCTATCGCAGCGCCGGTGACTTCACCGCCCCGCTCACGTTGCGCACGCCCTATGGCGGAGGGATTTTTGGCGGGCAGACGCACAGCCAGTCCCCGGAGGCGCTGTTCACGCACGTCGCCGGCATCAAGACGGTGGTGCCGTCCAATCCCTATGACGCCAAGGGCCTGCTCATCGCGGCCATCGAAGACGACGACCCGGTGATCATGTTCGAGCCGAAACGCCTCTACAACGGTCCCTTCGACGGCTGGCACGAGAAGCCCGTGAGCCCGTGGGCCAAACACCCCGACAGCGAGGTTCCTGAAGGCCACTACACCGTGCCCCTCGGCAAGGCGAAGGTCACGCGGCCGGGCCAGGACCTCACGGTGCTCGCCTACGGCACGATGGTGCATGTGGCGCAGGCGGCCGCGCAGCACGCGGGCGTCGACGCCGAGGTGATCGACCTGCGCACGCTGGTGCCCATCGACATCGAGACCATCGTGCAGTCCGTCACCAAGACGGGGCGCTGCGTGATCGTGCACGAAGCCACGCGCACGAGCGGTTTTGGCGCGGAGCTGTCGGCGCTTGTGCAGGAGGAGTGCTTCTACCACCTCGAGGCGCCGATCCTGCGCGTCACGGGATGGGACACCCCGTATCCGCATGCCTTCGAGTGGGAATACTTCCCCGGTCCGCAGCGCGTGGCGGACGCGATGAAGCGCGTGATGGAGGGCTGAGCATGGCGCGGTTCGCATTCAAGCTGCCCGACGTGGGCGAAGGCACCGCCGAGGCGGAGATCGTCGCCTGGCACGTGCAGCTCGGCGACATGGTCGAGGAGGATGCGCCGCTCGCCGATGTGATGACCGACAAGGCCACCATCGAGATCACGGCGCCGGTGAGCGGGCGCATCGTGGAGCGCAACGGCGAGCCGGGGGAGATGGCGCCCATCGGCTCGGTGCTGGCGGTGTTCGAGACGGAGGGCGCGGCGGCCGATGCAGGACCGCCGGCGCCCCCGCCGGCAAAGGTCGCCGCCGCACCGGCGGCGGCGCTGAAAAAGTCTGCGCCTGCGCCTGTCACCAACGGCAAGGCCGGCGAGGGCGCCGGCGGTCCTGTTTCGACAGTGGCGGCAACCCCCGACGCCTTCACCACGCGCGCGACGCCCGACGACAAGCCGCTTGCGTCCCCCGCCGTGCGCAAGCGCGCGCACGACCTTGGCGTCCATCTGCAATATGTCGCCGGCTCCGGTCCCGCGGGGCGGATCGGGCACGAGGATCTCGACGCCTACGTCGCCCGCGGCGGATCGGGCGGATCGGTCGGCGCGCCGCGCGGGGACGCGTACGCGCGCCGCGAGGGCGAGGAGACGATCAAGGTCATCGGCCTGCGCCGCAAGATCGCCGAGAAGATGCAGGAGGCCAAACGGCGCATCCCGCACTTCGCGTACGTGGAGGAGGTCGACGTCACCGAGCTTGAATCGCTGCGCGCGCACCTCAACGCCACGCGGAGACCCGATCAGCCCAAGCTCACCCTTCTCCCCTTCCTCGTGCGCGCGCTCGTGCGCGTTGCGCCCGCGTTCCCGCAGATCAACGCCACGTTCGACGACGAGGCTGGCGTCGTCACGCGTCACCGCGCCATCCACTGCGGGATCGCTGCGCAAACGGCCAACGGCCTGATCGTGCCCGTCATCCGCCACGCGGAGGCGCTGGATGTCTGGGCGCTGGCGGCGGAGATCGCGCGCCTTGGCGAGGCGGCGCGGAGCGGCAAGGCCGCGCGCGAGGAGCTCAGCGGCTCCACGATCACGGTCACGAGCCTGGGGCCCCTCGGCGGCGTCGCCACCACGCCCGTGATCAATCATCCCGAGGTGGCGATCATCGGACCCAACAAGATCATCGAGCGGCCGGTGGTGCAGGGCGGGGTGATCGTCGTGCGCAAGATGATGAACATCTCCTCCTCGTTCGATCACCGCGTCGTCGACGGGTACGACGCGGCGGATTTCATCCAGCGCGTGAAGGCGCTGCTGGAGCATCCCGCCACCATCTTCATGGACTGAGCCCTTGACCCGGACCATCGACACCCAGGTTCTCGTCGTCGGCGCGGGGCCGGGCGGCTACGTGGCGGCGATCCGCGCAGGCCAGCTCGGGCTCGACGTCACGCTGGTCGAATCCTCCCGCCTCGGCGGCACATGCCTCATCCGCGGCTGCATTCCCTCCAAGGCCCTGATCCATGTGGCCAGCGAGTTCGCGGCGATGAAGCGGGCTGTCGGCGCCGGTCACGCGGGCATCGCGCTGGAGGCGGCGCCGCGGCTCGACCTGAAACAGACCGTCGCGTGGAAGGAAACCATCGTCGACAAACTCAACGGCGGCGTCGCTGCGCTCCTGAAGCGCGCGAAGGTGCGCACGATCGACGGCTGGGCGACGTTCACCGACGCCAAGACGTGCGCGGTGGGCGACGCCGTGATCCGCGCCGAGCACGTCATCCTGGCCAACGGCTCGGCGCCCGTGGCGTTGCCGCACCTGCCGTTCGGCGGGGCGGTGATCTCCTCCACGGAGGCGCTGGCGCTCGATGCGGCGCCGAAGCGGCTCGTGGTGGTCGGCGCCGGCTACATCGGGCTGGAGTTGGGCATTGCGTTCCGAAAGCTCGGCGCGGAGGTCACGGTGGTGGAGGCGGCGGATCGTATCCTGCCTCTGTATGACCGCGACCTCGTGGCGCCGGTGGCGCGGTGGCTGCAGAAGAACGGCGTGGACGTGCACCTCGGCGCACGGGCCAAGGCCTACGAGAAGGGCGCGCTCGTGGCGGAGACGGGCGAGGGCAAGCCGTTGAAACTGCCCGCCGACAAGGTGCTCGTCACGGTCGGGCGCCGTCCGCTCACCGAAGGCTGGGGTCTTGAGACGATGGGCGTGGACATGGACGGCCGGTTCGTGCGCGTCGACGACCAGTGCCGCACCGCGATGAAGAACGTGTGGGCCATCGGGGACCTCGTGGGCGAGCCGATGCTGGCGCACAAGGCGAGCGCGCAGGGCGAAATGGTGGCCGAGATCATCGCCGGCCGGCGCCGCCGCTTCGCGCCCGCAACCATCGCCGCCGTCTGCTTCACCGAGCCGGAGATCGTCAGCGCCGGCCTCTCACCCGATGAGGCCCGCGCCGCCGGCCATGACGTGCTCGTGGGCCAGTTTCCCTTCCAGGCCAACGGCCGCGCGCTCAGCATGGATGCGGGCGAAGGCTTTGTGCGGGTGGTGGCGCGACGGTCGGACCAGCGCGTGCTGGGCGTGCAGGCGGTGGGGGCGCACGTCTCCGAACTCGTCACCGCGTTCGTCCACGCCATCGAGATGGGCGAACGACTGGACGACGTGACGGGATCGATCCACGTGCACCCCACGCTGGGCGAGGCCTTCCACGAGAGCGCGCTCAAGGCCCTCGGTCACGCCATCCACATCTAGGTTCCGCCGCGCTTCAGGTCCTGCTCGATGCGCACCGGAACCGGCGCGCCGGCGAGGCGGTGGCGGTAGACCTGAACGTTCTCCAGCACGCGCTGCACGTAGTTGCGCGTCTCGGAGAACGGGATGAGCTCGACCCAGTCGATGACGTCGACGTTGCGCTGGCGCGGGTCCCCCCAGTCGCCGATCCACTCGCGCGAGCGCCCCGGCCCTGCGTTGTACGAGGCGATGGTGAGGACGTAGGAGCCGTTCCAGTCCGCCAGCAGGCTTTCCAGGTACGCAGCGCCCAGCGTCATGTTGTAGGCGGGATCGTCGATCAACCAGCCGGGCTGGTAGGGCAGCCCTTCGCGCTGCGCCACGGCGCGGGCGGTGGCGGGCATGATCTGCATCAGCCCGCGCGCGCCGGCGCTGGACACCGCGCGCGGATCGAACTCGCTCTCCTGACGCGTGATCGCAAGGATCAGCGCAGGCTCCGGCCGGCCCGGCTTGCGCGCGGCGGCGGGAATGTCGAGCAGCGGGTAGGCGGCGTCGGGGGCCAGGATCCCGCGCCGGATGCCCGCCTTGGCGCTGCGCACCGCGATGCGCGTGAACGCCTGCTCGCGCGCGATCTGGGCCAGCATTTCGTGCTCGGCGGGCGTGGTGAGCTGGTCGTCGAGGAAGTAGGCGATGGATTCGAAGTCCCGCTCGTCGCCCACCAGCGCGATGAGGCGCAGGGCGCGCACCACCTCGCGGGCGTCGAACGCGGCGCGCTCCTGCGGCGAGATGGCGAGGCGATCGCCGAACGAGAGCGTGGCCGCCGGATCGACCTTCGCCGCCGCGATCAGCCCGTAGTACGTGAAGTTGTAGCGCGCCGCTTCCTTCAGCAGGGCGGCCGCCTCAGCGTCGCGGCCTTGCGTCTTGGCGGCCATGGCGCGCCAGTAGGCCGCGCGCGCCTTCGAGATCGGCGTGGAGACGCCCCCGTCCATCACCACGAAATGGCGCTCCGCGTCGGCGGCGTTGCGGGTGAAGCGCAGCGCGAGCCAGCCCGCGAGCCATTCGGCCTCCGCGAACGCCTCCCCGCCCGTGGCGACGCCGTGGTTGTTGACGAGATTGTAGGCCTGCGTGCGCTGACCCTCGCGCAGCGCGCGCGGGACGTAGCGTCGGCGTTCCTTGAACAGCGGCTCGCGCGCCACCTCGGGCGCGGCCGTCACGTCGATGCGCGCGGCCACGGGGAACGCAAGCTCCGGGCGGCCCGTCACGCGGTAGTAGCGCGTGCGGTCGTAAAGGAAGCCCGCGTCGCTGCGCCGGCCCTCGGGCACGCGGTCCACCGCCGCCTGCAGGCCCTTGCGCGGGCGCGTCTGCAGCGCAAGGCGCGCGCGCGCCACCGCGGCGTCCTCGGCGCCGAGCCGCGCCACGAGCCGGTTGGCCACCGCCCGGTCGTCGCGCCACAGCGCCCAGTCGACGCGCGCCGCATGGTCGGCGGTGCGCAGGAGGTCGGCGAGATCGGAGAAGGCGAGCGCCTCGGCGCGCGGGGTGATGGTGTTGGTGCGCCAGGCGTCGCGGATGACGGCGGCGGCCTCCTCGCGCCGGCCGGCGGCCTTCAGCGCCTGCGCCAGCGCCACCTTGCCGTCGCCGGAGACGGGGCCCTCCGCCTGGAGCCAGGCGATGCGCTGGGCGGGCGACCACCCGGAATCGAAGATGGCCTGCTCGGCGCGCCGGCGCATGGTCGTGCGGCCGGGCCAGCCCTGCAGTTCGTCCAGCGCGGTGCGCAGTTCGAGGAACGAGGCGGGCGCGTCCATGTCGCTGGCGAGGCGCCATTGCAGCACCCGCTTGACCAGCGGATCGCCGGAGACGGCGCGGGCGGCGCGCACGGCGTCCCAGTTGCGGGCGTCGGCGGCGATGACGCCCTCCCGCAGTCGCGCGATTTCGGCGGGGGACGGCAGGCCGGGCGCAGGGGCCCTCGGCGCGAGGCCCTGCGTGAGGGGCGCCGCCGGCGTCGACGCAGGCGTGACGGAGATGGACGTCTGTCCATCCTCGCTGGTCACCACGGCGTTGGAGGGGTCGGCGTCCTCCTGCGCGCGCACGCCTCCGCCGGCCACGAGCAGCGTCATGGCCAGCGCGGCGGCTGCGCCCTTCATGCCCCGTTGCGCCATGGTCCGCTCCGCTTGCATTCTCAACCCCGTCCCGCCTATCTGACTCTCTACGGCAAATCACGCGTCCAAAGATGACCGCCGTCCGGACTCCACCGTCATGACCACCAGAATTTTCGGGGCGTTGCCCGCTCTCATTACGCCGTTTCGTGACGGAATGGTGGACGAGGCTGCGTTTGCCGGCCTGGTGGAGCGCCAGATCGCCTCCGGCGTCCATGGTCTCGTGCCCACGGGCACCACGGGCGAATCCGTCACGCTCTCGACCGAGGAACACCAGCGCGTGATCGCGCTGTGCGTGGAGGTGGCCCGCGGCCGGGTTCCCGTCGTCGCGGGCGTGGGCTCGTCGGACACCGCGCGCACCGTCGCCATGGCGGCGCACGCGAAGGCGGTGGGTGCGGACGCCGTGCTGGTGGTGACGCCCTACTACAACCGGCCGAGCCAGGCGGGCCTCATCGCGCACTTCACGGCCGTCGCCGAGGGCGGCGGCCTGCCGGTGATCCTCTACAACGTGCCTGCGCGCACGGGCGTCGATCTCGCGCCCGAGACAGTGGCGGCGCTGGCGCGCCATCCGGCCATCGTGGGCGTCAAGGACGCCGCCAACCAGCTCGACCGCGCCACCCGCCAGCGCGCGTTGTGCGGGCGGGAGTTCGCGCTGCTGTCGGGCGACGACGGCACCGCCGTCGGCTACAACGCCATGGGCGGGGACGGGGTGATCTCGGTGACGGCCAACGTCGCGCCGGAACTGTGCGCGCGCCTGCAGGAATGCTGTCGCGCCGGGGACTACGGCAGCGCCCACGACATCGACCTGCGCCTGTCGGCGCTGCACCGCGCGCTGTTCATGGAGCCGAGCCCCGCGCCGGCGAAGTACGCGCTCGCGCGCCTCGGGCTCTGCCGGGAGGACGTGCGCCTGCCGCTCACGCCCGTGAGCGCCGCCACCCGCGAGGCGCTCGACGCCGCCATGGGGCGGGCGGGCCTGCTGTGACCAAGAAACCGGACAATTCCAAACTCGTGGCCGAACACCGGCGCGCGCGCTTCGACTACCTCATCGAGGAGACCATCGAAGCCGGCATCGCGCTCACGGGCACGGAAGTGAAGGCCCTGCGCGAAGGCCGCGCCAACATCGCCGAAAGCTACGCCTCCGCCGAGCGCGGCGAGCTTTTCCTCATCAACAGCTACATACCCGTCTACGCGCCGGCCGCCCAGTTCAACCACGAACCGCGGCGCCCGCGGAAGCTGCTGGTGAAGAAGCGCGAGCTGAACAAGCTCAAGGGCGCGGTGGAGCGCGAGGGCCGCACCATCGTGCCGCTGAAGATGTACTTCAACGAGCGCGGCATCGCGAAACTCCAGATCGCGCTCGCCCGCGGCAAGAAGGCCCACGACAAGCGCGAGGCCGCCAAGGACCGCGACTGGAAGCGCGACCAGGCGAGGCTGATGAAGGACCGGGGGTAGGGCGCAATAGGGGGACAGGCAGCGCCGCTGTCCCACAGCAAAAGGCGCCGGCGCGGCGACGCCGGGCGTGATCGTGGATGCGCAGAACGCCCGTCGTTGCAGGGTTTTGGGGGCCGGTCTTCGCGGGCGACGGTGCGCCGTGCAAAAAATCAATCCGGAGGAGATGGCGGCCGGGCTAGGCTTTGCCCATCGTCTCCGCGGGAGGGCAGTCGGCCGGCTGTCGGCAGATGCGGCGGCGATGCGGTCGAGCGTGGCGTCCAGCGATGGGCGTAAGCCCGCGGGCGACGTCGGTGGAAGGCCGGCGCGGTTCCCGCGGGCGATACAGGGACCGGGTGACAGCCCCGGCCTGCACGTGCGCCGGCGACCCGTCAGTGGCGTGAAAAAACGTCCCGCGCGGAGCTGGTGGGAAACGATCGCGGGGACGCGGGCGGTGGTCGCCCTTCTTCTCCGGAATTTTTCACTGCGGGCGCCGTCCCGCGTCCCCGGCCCTCCATGGGCCACACCGACGCAACCCCGCAGCGCCATGGCGCGTGCGGCGCAGAAGCGCGGGCGCCCATGCTCCCCGGGGGGCTACCGATCCGTCCGGGTTGGCAGCCGCGCCCGCGCGGACTATCGAGGCCCCATGACCGACGCCCGCATCACCTGCTTCCAGGACATCATCCTCACGCTCCAGCAGTACTGGGCGGCCCAGGGCTGCGCGATCTTGCAGCCCTACGACATGGAGGTGGGGGCGGGCACGCTGCACCCGGCGACGACGCTGCGCGCGCTCGGTCCGAAGCCCTGGCGGGCCGCTTACGTGCAGCCGTCGCGCCGCCCGAAGGATGGGCGCTACGGGGCAAACCCCAACCGCCTCCAGCACTACTACCAGTTCCAGGTGATCCTGAAGCCGAACCCGCCGGACATGCAGGATCTCTATCTGGGCTCCCTCAAGGCCATCGGCCTCGACCCGCTGCTGCACGACATCCGCTTCGTGGAGGACGACTGGGAAAACCCCACCGTCGGCGCCTGGGGCCTCGGCTGGGAGGTGTGGTGCGACGGCATGGAGGTCTCGCAGTACACCTATTTCCAGCAGGTCGGCGGCCTCGACGTGCGCCCCGTGTCGGGCGAACTCACCTACGGCCTGGAGCGCCTCGCCATGTACGTGCTGGGCCACGATCGCGTGTACGACATGCCGTTCAACGCCCCCGACAGCGCCCACCCGCTCACCTACGGCGATGTGTTCCTGGAGAACGAAAAACAGCAGTCGCGCTTCAACTTCGAGCTCTCCGATCCCGAGATGGCGCTGCGCTGGTTCGCCGACGCCGAAGCGCAGGCGACGCGCCTGCTCGCCGAGAACAACGTGCTGCCTGCGTTCGACTACACGCTGAAAGCGTCGCACCTGTTCAACCTGCTCGACGCGCGCGGCGTCGTCTCCCCCACCGAGCGGCAGAGCTTCATCGCCCGCGTGCGCACGCTGGCCAAGGGGTGCGCGGAAGCTTGGGCCGCGAGCGAGGCGGCGTGAGCGGCGTCCGCGCCAGTCTCGACCTGCTCGCCGAACGCGGCGTCGATCCCATGGCGGAGGTTTACGCCCGCGTGTTCGCCCGCTGGCCGGAGACCGAGCGGCTGTTTTTCCGCGACCACGACCACGCCATCCGCGGGCACATGCTGTTCGAGGCGATCGAAGCGGTGCTGGACATGGCGGGCGACCGGACCTACGCGCGCGGCTACATCGCGTCCGAGCGCATCCACCACGTGGACGACCTCACGGTCAGCGACGAGGCCTACGTCGGATTCTTCGCCGTGCTGCGCGATGTGGTCGCTGACGCGCTCGGGCCGGCGTGGACCGACGAGATG
>JANRIM010000019.1:0-23464 GCA_033764865.1 Hyphomonadaceae bacterium | reverse complement strand
GCGCCGCCGAACATCACGTGCTCAACGCCGCCCGTCTCATCGTGCGCGCGGAAGCGACCTACGAGGCGGGCTCGTGAGCGGCGTCGCGCAGCCCCCATCCCCCCGCTCCGCGGGGGACTTCCCCCGCATGCGGGGGAAGATATTCAACGGCGTCCTTTCTTCCCCCGCATGCGGGGGAAGTCCCCGCGCAGCGGGGCATGGGGGCCTGCTGTCCCGCAATCACCGCGACTCCACCGGAGCCTGACTATGGAAGCCGTCGATCCCATCATCTTCCGTCTCGCGATCTTCGTGCTGGCGATCTTCGTGGGCTATTACGTCGTCTGGAGCGTGACGCCCGCGCTGCACACGCCGCTCATGTCGGTGACCAACGCGATCTCGTCGGTGATCATCGTGGGCGCCATCATCGCCGCCGCGGCGGGCGCGGCCGCCACCGGCCCCTCGTCGCGCGACATCGACAAGGCCTGCGGCGGGATCATCAAGGCCTTCGACGCCGCCGACAAGGCGCTCGCTCCGCCGGAACTCTGGATGCCCGCGCGCGACCGCGAGGGCCTCGCCGGCGGCTGCCGCCAGCACTACGGGGAGGTGTCGCTGCAGCGGCTGTCCCAGCCGCCCGAGCCGGGGGCCAAGGTCAGCACCTGGATCGCGCAGGGCGCGGGCGTGCTCGCGGCGCTGCTCGCGTCGGTGAACATTTTCGGCGGCTTCCTCGTCACCCAGCGGATGCTGGCCATGTACAAGAAGAAGGACAAGCCGGTTGCAAAGGCCTGAGGCGAGGGCGGCCGGGGCGGGGGCGCGTGCGCGATGACGCCGGGCGCCTGGCGCGAGCTGATTGACGCGTACGTCGCCGGCAGGCTGTCGGCGGATGCGTTCAAGCGGCGGTTCACCGAAGCCTTCGAGGCGGCGGTGGCTTCGCGCGCGCCCACGCCCGCCTCCGTGCAGGACCTCGCCTACACCGTCGACGCCTACGCCGGCGACCCGATGGCGCGCGGCCACGACGTGGCCGACGACGAAGACCTCCTGCGCGCGGCGCGCCGCGCGCTGTCGCTTCTGCCGGAGGACGCGACGGCGGAGGCCATCGCGCCGCCAATGGATGCGCTCTCCGCCGAGGACCTGCGCGCCGCCCGCGACCGCATGCGCGGCGCCGCCATCGGATTCGGCGCGGTGGGCGCCGCGGGCTGCGCGGTGGCGGCGTTGTGGATCGCCATCGGCGTGCTGCAGTTCTTCGCTGTGGCGGCCCAGATCCAGAGCGTGAGCGACTGGGGCCCCGCGCCGTCGACGCTCATCGCCATACCGCTGGCGTTCATTCCGGTGGTGGGCTCCATCGTGGCGTTCTTCGGGGCCAAGGACGTCTGGGGCTGGGAGCCGTGGGCGGCGGCGCTGGCGTTCCTCGCGCTCCCGCTGGTTTCGCTGCTGGGCGGGGGCGGGGTCGTGCGCGCGCGTATGGGGGGCGGACGATGAGCCTCGATGCGTGGACGATCGCCGCGCACTGCGCATTCTCCGCCGGCGCGCTGTGGATGATCGGCGCCCGCTTCGCGCCGGCGCTGGCGGCGGGCGGGGACTGGTCGCGCGCGCTCGTCGTGACGGGGGTCGCGCTGCTCGTCAGCGGCCACGGCTGGCGCACGGGCGATACGTTTTCGGTGTGGTTTTCGGGTTTTTTCGTGTGTGCGGCGCTCCATCGCTGGATCGACGCCGTGTCTCAAAACTTGCGGGATTCAAGGGGCTAGACCATGGACGCCAACATCGCGGCACTCGCCTACCTCGCCTCCGGGGTGCTCTTCATCATGGCGTTGCGCGGGCTCTCCAGCCCCGTCACCAGCCGCCAGGGCAACCTCTACGGCATGATCGGGATGGCCATCGCCATCGGCACGACGCTGCTGTCCATCCCGTTCGACGCCATGACGCTTGGCCTCATCGCTGGCGGCGTTGCGGTGGGCGGCGTGATCGGGGCGGTGATCGCCAACCGCATCTCGATGACCGCGATGCCGCAGCTGGTGGCGGCGTTCCACTCGCTGGTGGGTCTCGCCGCCGTCGCGGTGGCGGTGGCGGCGTTCTACGCGCCCGACAGCTTCCAGATCTCGCTGCCCGAGGGGGGCATCAAGACGGCCTCGCTGATCGAGCTCTCGCTCGGCGTGGCCATCGGCGCGATCACGTTCACGGGCTCCGTCATCGCGTTCCTCAAGCTCAACGGCAACATGAGCGGCGCGCCGATCCTGCTGCCCGCGCGCCATCTCATCAACATCGCACTCGCGCTCGCGATCGGCGGCCTGGTGGTCTACATGGTGATGACGACGGGCACGCTGGCGTGGGTGTTCATCGCCATTGTGCTCCTGTCGCTGCTCATCGGCGTGCTGCTCATCATTCCCATCGGCGGCGCGGACATGCCGGTGGTCATCTCCATGCTCAACTCCTACTCCGGCTGGGCGGCGGCGGCGCTGGGCTTCACGCTGGAGAACAACGCGCTGGTGATCACGGGCGCGCTGGTGGGCTCCTCCGGCGCCATCCGCAGCTACATCATGTGCAAGGGCATGAACCGCAGCTTCATCTCCGTGATCCTCGGCGGCTTCGGCGGCGGGGACGCGGCCGGCCCTGCGGGCGTGAAGGAGACGCGCCCCGTCAAGCAAGGCAGCGCGGAGGACGCCGCCTTCATCATGAAGAACGCCAGCAAAGTGATCATCGTGCCGGGCTACGGCATGGCGGTGGCCCAGGCCCAGCACGCGCTGAAGGAAATGTGCGACAAGCTGAAGGCCGAGGGCGTGGAGGTGAAGTACGCCATCCACCCCGTGGCGGGCCGCATGCCCGGCCACATGAACGTGCTGCTGGCCGAAGCGCCGGTGCCGTACGACGAGGTGTTCGAGCTGGAGGACATCAACAGCGAGTTCTCGCAGGCCGACGTCGCCTACGTCATCGGCGCCAACGACGTGACCAACCCGTCCGCCAAGACCGACCCGCAATCGCCCATTTTCGGCATGCCCATCCTCGAGGTGGAGAAGGCCAAGACCGTGCTGTTCATCAAGCGCGGGATGGCCGCGGGCTACGCCGGCGTGGAAAACGAACTCTTCTTCCGGGACAACACGATGATGCTGTTCGCGGACGCCAAGAAGATGACCGAGGAAATCGCGAAGGCGCTGTAGCCGGCGCGGGGCCGTCGGCGGCGAGGCGTCAGCGCCCCGACGTCGGGCGCACCCCCGCGCTCACGCCTCCGGCGCGTCGCGATCGAGCACGATCGTCAGGTCGGGGATTTGCTGCGGCGTGGCCGGCGCGTCGGCGGGAACCGCCTGCGGCGGCGGGTACCGACCGTCGACGGGTCCGCGGTGCACCCAGATCGCGCGCCGGTTGGCGTCCACCACCCAGAATTCGCCGACGCCGGCGCGCGCGTACCGCTGCGCGCTGTCGGTGAGGTCGTCGTCCAGGCTCGTATCGGCGACCTCGATTACCAGATGCACCCGCGCCGCCGCTACGTCCCCTTGCGGGGGGCCGCCGGCGAGGATGTAGATGTCCGGGCTCGGCGCGTTGGTTTGGGAGAAGCGCAAGGTGGTTTGCACACCTACGAAGTAGGCATCCGGCAAGGCCCTTCCGATCCGTCGCGCCAGCGCCATCGTGAGCGCGATGTGCTGGTCCCCGTCCGCCGCCATCTCGACGATGTCCCCCTCGTGCAGCGCGATGCGTTTCGGATCCGCGAAAAAACCCTGATCCTGCAGACGCAGCACATCCTCCAGGGTGAAGGCGTGGCGCGCAGCCTTGGCGGGGGCGGCAGTCGAAACGTTCATCGTCCGGAGGGTATCACAGAGCGCGGCGGCGCGGAACGCCGTGGGCGTGAACGTCAGAGCCACCCACCCGCGCTCGAGCGCCCCCGTACTTACGCCTCCGGCGCGTCGCGATCGAGCACGATCGTCAGGTCGGGGATTTGCTGCGGCGTGGCCGGCGCGTCGGCGGGAACCGCCTGCGGCGGCGGGTACCGACCGTCGACGGGTCCGCGGTGCACCCAGATCGCGCGCCGCTTTGCGTCCACCACCCAGAACTCGCCGACGCCGGCGCGCGCATAACGCTGCGCGCTGTCGGTGAGGTCGTCGTCCAGGCTCGTATCGGCGACCTCGATCACCAGCAGGACGCGCGCCGTCGGCACGTCTCCCCGCGGCGGGCCGCCGGCGAGGATGTAGATGTCCGGGCTCGGCGCGTTGGTCCGTGATAGCCGCAAGGTGGTTTGCACGCCCTTGAAATAGCCCTTGCCTGCAAGCTGCAAGGTGATCGCGTCGTTGAGCGCCATCGTGAGCGCGATGTGCCGGTCCCCGTCCGCCGCCATCTCGACGATGTCCCCCTCGTGCAGCGCGATGCGTTTCGGATCCGCGAAAAAACCCTGATCCTGCAGACGCAGCACATCCTCCAGGGTGAAGGCGTGGCGCGCAGCCTTGGCGGGGGCGGGGGTCGAAGCGTTCATTGCGAGAAACGTATCACAGACCGGGCGCCGCCGGAACGCCGGCCCCGCCGACGCCCCGCCAATCCCCGCCGCTCGGGGCCGTGGTAGGATGCCCGCCTCATCCACCAGGAAGGACCCCGCGTTGACCATCGCCATCCTCACTCGCCTCATCGCCATCCTGCTGGCCGCACTGTGCGCGCCGGCGGGATCGTGCGCGCGGGTGCGGGGGTTCGGCGCCGTGCAGCTCTTCGTGTTCGCGTACGGTCTCGCCGAGATGTGCGCCAACGGGGAAAAGCTGCGCTATCCCGGCGAAAGCCTCGCCACCGTGGCGGCGCGCATCGATCTTTACGCGTGGATCGCGTTCGATCCGCCGGCGGCGGCGCGTCATCTTGCGCGGCGCGCCACGGGCTGGCGGCGTGCGCGGATGGGCAAGCGCGCGCCCTTGTCGTTCGCGCCGGCGCGGCTGTGGCTGGCGGCGTGCGTGGCGGCGCCGGCGCGGCTTGCGCTCGACGATACAAGCTGACGCGGGGTCTCCCGCCGCCGATCGCTCCCACGCCGTGCAAAAGCCCCTGCGCCGGCGGCGCCTGGCGTGCGCGTCACGATGCGCCGCGTTTTTCCTTGAGGCCGCCCATGGCGCAGATCGTCGTCCACTCCGCGTCCGTCACCGGCTGCACCGAGAGACGCGAGTTCACCACCAGCACCATGGACGAAAGCGAGGCCTGCGCCTTGATGGCGGCCAGCGTCACCGGCGTGGGGAAGGGCGCCCTGGCCTTCAGGTCCACGCACACGAACTTGCCGGTCTCGTCGGTCGGATCGGGGTACGCGGTGCGGATGACTTCCACGACGCCCACCACGGCCCGCTCGGTGTTGGAGTGGTAGTAGAACGCCCGCTCGCCCTTCTTCATCGCCATGAGGTGCAGCTTGGCGCCGTGGTTGCGGACCCCCGTCCACGCGCCGCCCTTCGCGCCAAGCTTCACCTGGTCGTCCCAGGAGAACACGTCGGGCTCGCTCTTCACCAGCCAATAGGCCATGCTCAAGGTTTCTCCGCGCGGACAGTCGCCCCCGGTGCCGGCGACGCTCGAGCGACTGTTTACGGGAACCGGGCTTCGAGGGAAGGGCCGATGATCGGGCGCATGATGCTGGCGGCCATGGCGTGGACGGCGGTCGTCGCGGGGGCGGCGGAGGCGCAGGCGCCGCGCCTGCAGGGCGGCGCGTGGAGCGGCGCCTACACCTGCTCGCAGGGCCTCACCGGCATGACCGTGGCGCTGCGCCCGGCCGGCGCCAGCGCCGTGGACGCCACCGTCACCTTCTACGCCCACCCCGACAATCCCGGCGTGGAGTCCGGCTGCTACGCCGCCAGCGGCCGGTATGACGCCGCCACCGGCCGCCTCGTGCTCAATCCCGGGGCCTGGATCCACCGCCCGGGCGACGGCTGGCGCACCACCGTGCTCGACGGCGCCATCGCCGCCGACGGCGCGTTCACGGGCCGCGTCCTGGCGCCGGGCAATCCCGCCGCGTGCACCACCTTCGCCCTCCGGCGGGGCGCCGCGCCCTTCAAACCGCCGCCGCCGCAATGCACGCGGCCGGCCCTCGTGGGATGATCGCCATGGCCGCCGAACCAAAGACCAAAAGAACCACCGCCTCCGTCGCCGCCTTCATCGACGCCGTGGAGAACGAAACCCGCCGCGCCGACGCCCGCGCCGTCGCTGCGCTGATGCAGGAGATCACGGGAGAGAAGCCCGCCCTCTGGGGTCCCTCCATCGTCGGCTTCGGGGCCTATCCGACGCCCTCGGGCGAATGGCCGATCGTGGGCTTCAGCCCCCGCAAGGCCAACCTCGTGCTCTACGTGATGCCGGGTTTTGCAGGATACGAGGGCCTGATGGCGAAGCTGGGCAAGCACAAGACCGGCCAGTCGTGCATCTACCTGAACAAGCTCGCGGACGTGGACACGGACGTGCTGCGGGATCTTGTGGCGCAGTCGGTGGCCGCCATGCGGCGCAAGCACAAGCTCTAGGCTCGCCTCCGGCGCGAGCGGCGCCGCCTCGGTCCCGCGAACCCGGTTGACCGGGGCGGAGGCGGGGCGTTTGGTCTGGGCCTTGTACGAGGCGGGAAGCGGTCATGGCGGACGCGACGGGCGGCGCGCAGCCGGTGCGCGACAAACCGAGAAAGCAGGCCGTGGTCCTCATCCACGGGATCGGCGAACAGCGCCCCATGGCCACGCTCTGGCAGATGGTCCAGACGGTGTGGATCAACGAACCGCGCGACGACGGCAAAGCCCGCGCCGTCTACTCCGAGCCCGACGAGGTCAGCGGCATCTTCGAGCTGCGCCGGCTCTCCACCAACGAGAACACGCACGGCAAGCGCACCGACTTCTTCGAATACTACTGGGCGCACCTCATGCACGGGAACCGCTTCGGCCACGTGGTGGCGTGGCTGGGCCGGCTCGCGCTGCGCAAGCGCGACCAGGTGCCGGCCTCGCTGCTGAAGCCGTGGCGCGTACTCCAGGCGCCGCTCATCGTCGGGGGCGCGCTGCTGGCGATGTTCCTGATGACGCTGCTGCTGGCGCTGTTCGCGCCCAGCTGGACGGCCCCCGCGTACGCGATGGGCGTGTTCCTGGCGGTGCTGTGGGTGGTGATCCTGGTGGCGGAGAAGCTTTTTCTCACGCCGGTCCTCGGCGACGCCGCGCGCTACCTCTCGCGCGAGCCCGGCGACATCCAGCGTCGCCAGGATATCCGCGCCAAGGGCCTCGCGCTGCTCGACGACCTGCACAAGAGCGGCAAGTACGACCGCATCATCCTGGTGGGCCACTCGCTGGGCGGCCTCATCGGCTACGACCTGCTCACCCACATGTGGGCGCGCCGCAACCGCCGGATGGACCGCGACGGCCCGATCCAGCGCGCCATCGAGGAGGGCGAGCGCGCCGCCAAGGCCTTGCTTGACGCCCCCTCCGACGAAACCCGCGCCGCCTGGCGCAAGGCCCAGCGGCGCCTGTTCGACGCGCTGCGCGACGCCCCCGTGGGCGACGGCGAACCGCTCTGGCTGATCAGCGATTTCGTCACCCTCGGCGCGCCGCTGGCGCACGCGCAGACGCTGCTGGCGGAGACCCTGCAGGAGTTCGAGGCCGCCCTGCGCCGGCGCGAGCTCGCCACGTCCCCGCCGCACTTCGAGGAATTCCCCGGCGGCCGCGCGCGCTTTTCGTATTGCCGCGTGCACGGCCAGGCCGACGACCCCGACGCCGGCCCCCGCGCGCCGCACAACGCCGCCGTGTTCGCCGCCGTGTGCTGGACCAACATCTTCTTCCCTGCCCAGGGCGTGCTGCGCGGCGACCTTGTGGGCGGGAGCGCGGCCAACGTGTTCGGCCCCGGCGTGAAGGACATCCCGGCGCGCGCGCCTCGCTTCGGCGGCTGGCTGCCGCACCTGCAATACTTCGAGACCGAGGCCGACCCGCGCCCCTGGGGCGATCCCACGTGGGTGGATCACCGCGCCGCGCTGCGTGAGGGCGTGGCGCTGGAGGATCTGGAAGTGTGCTGGCCCGAGGCGACGCGGGCGCCGGGGGCGCGACGATGACGTCCGCGCCGGACGCGGGCGATCACCGGAGCGGGACTTTGTTTCCGCCGCGTCGTCCTGCATAAGCCCCCGATGCTGCGTTTCGGACTTCTCCTCGCCGCCGGGGTCTTCGTGCTCGACCAGGCGACCAAGTACTGGGTGCTGGAGGGGCTGAAGTTCAGCCCGCCCGGCTGCCTGGAGACCCACGTCGGCTGCCGCCGGATCGAGGTCTCCGGCATCTTCGATCTGACCATGGTCTGGAACTACGGCGTCTCTTTCGGGATGCTGCGGGCCGGCGACGGTCTGGCGCGGTGGGGGCTTGTGGCGCTCTCGCTGGGGATCGCGGGGATGTTCGTCTGGTGGATGCGTTCGGCCACGCGGGCGCTCACGGGATGGGCGCTGGGGCTCGTGGTGGGCGGGGCGCTCGGCAACCTGGTGGACCGGGTCCGATTCGGCGCCGTGGCCGATTTCCTGGACTTCTCGGGGCTCTATTTCCCCTGGGTCTTCAACGTCGCCGATGCGGCCATCACCGTCGGCGCTGCCTTGCTGGCGCTGGACTTCATCCGCAACGGCGAGGAAGGCCGCAGCCCAAAGACAGCCGGTTGAGGGCCGGCGCCTTGGCGCTGCCCGATTTGCTCCTGTAGAAGAGCGCCAAAGAGGCGGAGCCTGAGAACGATGCACAATCCCGCAACCCTGGTCGCCATCGTCGCGGCCTGCGCCGCCGCCGCCGGATGCGGCGGCTTCCGCCAGGCCATCGGCGTGGAGAAGGTGGCGCCGGACGAGTTCCGCGTCGTCACGCGCGCGCCGCTGGTGCTGCCGCCGGACTATTCGCTGCGTCCGCCGCGCCCGGGCGATCCGCGCCCGCAGGAGCTGCGCCCCGACGGGGCGGCCCGCGCAGCGGTGTTCGGCCAGGATGTGGGCCAGGGCGCCACCGCCGGCGAACGCGCGATCGTGGAGCGCGCCGGCGCTGGCGCCGTGGATCCCGCGATTCGCGCGCAGGTGGACCTGGAGGGCGCGGCCCTCGTGCGCAAGCCGGAAGCGTTCGCGGACGCCGTGATCGGCTTCCAGGGCTCAGCCGCGGCGGCCCAGCCGGCCGGTGCGCCGGACTCCGAGGCCGAGAAGGCCCGCCTGGCCGAGCTTGAATCCACCCGCCGCGCCACCGGTGGCGGCCCGGTGGTGATCCAGCGCGGCGACACCGACAAGCTCAAGCTGCCCGGTCTCTGACGCGGGTTTGTCCGCGGGGGGGCCGGGAGGGGCTATAGTGTGGGCCCGAGTCGCCAGGCCCTCCCGTCGTCATGCCCATCCGTCGCCTTCCCCCTGAAGCGGTCAACCGCATCGCCGCCGGCGAAGTCGTGGAGCGGCCCGCAGCGGCCGTGAAGGAGCTGGTGGAAAACGCCCTCGACGCAGGCGCGGGGCGCATACGCATCGCCATCGAGCGGGGCGGCCTGTCCTCCATCGTCATCGAGGACGACGGCGCTGGCATCCCCGCCGAGGAGCTCCCGCTGGCGGTGGAGCGTCACGCCACCTCCAAGCTGACCGCGGCCGCGGACGGCGCGGTCGACCTGCTCAACATCGCCACCATGGGGTTTCGCGGCGAGGCCCTGCCGTCCATCGGGGCCGTGGCCCGGCTGGCCATCGTCTCACGCGCGCGCGGCGCGGCCGACGCCTACGCCATCGCGGTGGAGGGTGGCGCCGTGGGCGCGGTGAAGCCGTCGGCGTTCGCCGGCCCGCACGGCGCGCGCATCGAGGTGCGCGACCTCTTTTACGCGACGCCCGCGCGCCTGAAGTTCATGAAGTCGGAGCGCGCCGAGACCATGGCGGTCAACGACGTCGTCAAGCGCCTCGCGATGGCGCGCGCGGACGTCGCGTTCACGCTGGAGAACGAAGGCCGCGTCACGCTGAAGCTGCCGCGCGAGGGCGTGGACGCAGAGGCCCGTCGGCGCCGGCTCGCCGCGATCCTCGGCGTCGACTTCGGCCCCAACGCCATCGAGCTCGATCAGGTGCGCGGGGAGGCGCGCCTTACGGGATTTGCGGGGCTGCCCACGCTGCATCGCGGCACGCGCGAGCATCAGCACCTGTTCGTCAACGGCCGCCCGGTGAAGGACAAGCTCATCGTCGGCGCGGTGCGGGCCGCCTACCAGGATCTGCTCGCCCGCGACCGCCACCCGGTGTGCGCGCTGTTCATCGACCTGCCGCCCGAAGAGGTGGACGTGAACGTCCACCCCGCGAAGACCGAAGTGCGCTTCCGGGACGCCGCCGTGATCCGCGGGCTGATCGTGGGCGCGCTCAGCCACGCGCTCGCGGGCGCCGGCCACCGCGCGTCGACGACGGTGGCGGGCGCTGCGCTAGGGGCGTTCCGGCCCGGGTATGGCGGTTCTGCGCCGCTGGCGCAGGGCGCGTCGCGCGCCCTGTATTTTTCGCGGGGCGTGGCGGAGCAATCGGAGGCGGCTGACTTCGCCTGGCCCAGTGCGCGGGTCGAGCCGGGCGCGCCCGCCGCCGGCGTCGTCGAGGCGCCGGACCGTCCGCCGCTGGCGGTGGAGTACCCGCTTGGCGCGGCGCGCGCGCAGGTACATGAAACCTACATCGTGGCGCAGACCGCCGACGGCCTCGTCATCGTCGACCAGCACGCCGCCCACGAACGCCTCGTCTACGAACGCATGAAGGCCGCGCTCGCCAACGGCGGCGTGAAGCGTCAGACGCTGCTGATCCCGGACATCGTCGATCTCGATCCCGATGAGGCGGCGCTGTTGCTCGCGCGGGCCGACGAGCTGGCGGAGCTGGGGCTCGTGATTGAGCCGTTCGGCGGGGCCGTCGCCGTGCGCGCGACGCCGGCGCTGCTGGGCCAGATCGACGCCGCCGGGCTCTTGCGCGATCTCGCCGACGACATCGCCGAGCTGGGCGCCGCGCATGCATTGAAGGAGCGGCTGGAGGAGGTCTGCTCGTCGATGGCGTGTCGCGGTTCCGTGCGGGCGGGGCGGCGGCTCAACGGCGAGGAGATGAACGCGCTGCTGCGCCAGATGGAGGCCACGCCCCACTCAGGCCAGTGCAACCACGGCCGGCCCACATACGTGGAGCTGAAGCTGGCCGATATCGAGCGGCTGTTCGGGCGGCGTTGACGCGTTAGGCCTTTTGGCCGTTGACCAGCCGCAGGAACTCCTCGCGCGTGCGATGGTCGTCGCGGATGACGCCCAGCAGGCGGCTCGTGGTGAGCTTGGAGCCCGGCGTGTTCACGCCCCGCAGCGTCATGCAGCTGTGCTCAGCCTCGATCACGACGCCCACGCCCTGCGGCTTGAGGATGTCTTGGATCGCGGTGGCGATCTCGGCGGTGAGCTTTTCCTGAATCTGGAGGCGCCGGCCAAAGCCGTTCACCACCCGGGCCAGCTTGGAGATGCCCACCACCCGGTTGCTCGGCAGGTAGCCCACGTGGGCGCGGCCCACCACGGGCAGCATGTGGTGCTCGCAGAAGCTCACCACCCGGATGTCGCTCAGCACCACGAGTTCGTCGTAGCCGCCCACCTCCTCGAACGTGCGCTCAAGGTAGTCGCGCGGATCGGTCTCGTAGCCGCCGAACAGCTCCCGGTAGGACCGGGCGACGCGGGCGGGGGTCTCCAGCAGACCCTCACGGTCGGGATCGTCGCCCGCCCACTCGATGAGCGTGCGCACGGCGGCTTCTGCTTCTTCCTGCGTCCGTTTTTTCTTCATGCCGGCTATACGCTACGCCATCGCGCCGGTTTACGGGCGCGACAATTTACTCCGCGGCCACGCGCGACGCCTCGTCGCCGGCGGCCGCGCCGAGCCGCGCCTGCAGGGCGTCGTACTGGCGGGTGAGCGCGGCGGGGAGGCGATCGCCGAAAGCGGCGTAGTGGGCGGGAATGAGGCCGGCCTCCTCGGCCCACACTTCACGGTCCACCGTCAGCAGCAGGTCGAGCTGGGCGTCGGTGAGGTCAAGGCCCGAGACGTCCAGCGCGCCCTTGGCGGGCAGGCGCCCGATCGGGGTGTCGACGGCTTCGCCCCGCCCTTCGAGACGGTCCACGATCCACTTCAGCACGCGGGAGTTGTCGCCGAAGCCCGGCCAGACGAACTTGCCGCGCTCGTCCTTGCGGAACCAGTTCACGAAGAAAATCTTCGGCAGCTTGCCGGCGTCGCTCTCGGCGCCGATCTTCAGCCAATGGGCGAAGTAGTCGCCCATGTGGTAGCCGCAGAACGGCAGCATGGCGAAGGGATCGCGGCGCAGCTCGCCGACCTTGTTCTCCGCTGCGGCGGTGCCTTCCGACGCCACGTTGGAGGCCAGGAACACGCCGTGCTCCCAGTCGAAGGACTCCGTCACCAGCGGCACCGCGGAGGCGCGCCGGCCGCCGAACAGGATGGCCGAGATCGGCACGCCGGCGGGATCGTCCCATTCGTCGGCGATCACCGGGCACTGCGAGGCGGGCACCGCGAAGCGGGCGTTGGGGTGGGCGGCGGGAAACTTGGAATCCGGCAGCCAGCGGTTGCCCTGCCAGTCCGTGATGCCGGGCGGGGGCGTGTCGGTGAGGCCTTCCCACCAGACGTCGCCGTCGTCAGTGATCGCGGTGTTGGTGAAGATGGTGTTGGCGTGGAGCGTGTCGATGGCCGATTTGTTGGTCTTGGCCGAGGTGCCCGGCGCCACGCCAAAGAACCCGAATTCAGGGTTGATGGCGTAGAGGCGGCCGTCAGGGCCCTTGCGCATCCAGCAGATGTCGTCGCCCACCGTTTCCGCTTTCCAGCCGGGCAGCGTGGGCTGCAGCATGGCGAGGTTCGTCTTGCCGCAAGCGGAGGGGAACGCGGCGGCGATGAAGTGCTTCTCGTTCTGCGGCGAGGTGAGCTTCAGGATCAGCATGTGCTCGGCGAGCCAGCCCGCGTCGCGCGCCATCACCGAGGCGATGCGCAGCGCGTAGCACTTCTTGCCCAGCAGCGCGTTGCCGCCATAGCCCGACCCGTAGGACCAGATCTCGCGCGCCTCGGGGAAGTGCACGATGTACTTGTCGTCGTTGCAAGGCCAGGGGACGTCCTTCTCGCCCGGCTTCAGCGGCGCGCCCACGGTGTGGACGGCGGGCACGAAGAACCCGTCCTCGCCGAGCGCCTCCAGCGCCGGCAGACCCATCCGCGTCATCACCCGCATGGAGAGCGCCACATAGGCGCTGTCGGTGATCTCCACGCCCAGCGCCGAGATCGGCGAACCGATCGGACCCATCGAGAACGCGCACACGTACATCGTGCGTCCGCGCATGCAGCCGTCGAACAGGCCTTGCAGCTTCGCGCGCATGGCGACGGGATCGGTCCAGTTGTTGGTGGGGCCGGCGTCTTCCTGCTTCTCGGAGCAGATGAACGTGCGGCTTTCCACCCGCGCGACGTCGCGCGGGTCGGAGGCCGCCCAGAACGAGTTGGGGCGCTTCTTGGGATCGAGGCGCTTCAGCGTGCCGGCGGCTTCTAGTTCCCGGGTGAGCTTGTCCCACTCGAAGTCCGAGCCGTCGCACCAGTGCACCCGGTCGGGCTTGGTGAGGGCCGCGATCTCGCGGACCCAGGCGAGAAGGCGTGCATGGTTCGTCGGCGCCCGGTCAAGGCCTGGAATTCCCGTTTCAGTCACGGCAGGTGCTTCCCTTTTTTTTTCCAAAGGCGGCGGCCCAACCGGCCCCATCGCCCGAACGCCACGGAAGAAATTCGTCTTTGCCCCCTCCGCGACCCCAATGAGACAAATCGTTATCGACCCGTCAACCCGCGACGATTTCCGGTCTGGCTGGCGCCTGTTTTTGCCGCAGCCGCTCTTGAAACCTTTCGCCGTTCGGGGGAACGGCCCCGGGGCCGCTCCGCAGGGTTGATGTGGAGGGGGCGTCATGCACTTTTCGGGCCGACGGATGGAGGACGCTGTGGACGCAATCAGAGTGGCGGTGACGGGCGCGTTCGGCGCTTTGGGGGCCGCTGTGGTGCGCCGCGCCCGGGATGGCGGCGCGGTGGTGGCGGCTCTGGATCAGGCGGCCGCGCCGGCGGACGCGCAGGCGCGGGTTGGCGCGCATGGCCTCGCGCTGGGCGGGATCGACCTGTCGACCCCCGCGGCGGCCGACTCGGCGATGGACGCCGTCCGCGCCGCCCTCGGCGGGCTGGATGTGCTGGTGAACGTGGCGGGCGCCTTCCGGTGGGAGCCGCTGGCGGACGGCAAGCCGGAGACGTGGGATTTCCTGCACCGGGTGAACCTGCTGACCGCGGTCAACGCCAGCCGGGCGGCGACGCCGCTGCTCATCGCCAGCGGGCGGGGGGCCATCGTCAACATCGGCGCGGGGGCGGCGTTGAAGGCGGCTGCGGGTATGGGCCCGTACGCGGCCTCCAAGGCGGGCGTCCACCGGCTGACGGAGAGCCTTGCTGAGGAGCTGAAGGGCAAGGTCACGGTCAACGCCGTCCTGCCGTCGACCATCGACACCCCCGCCAACCGGCGCGACATGCCGGACGCCGACTTCAGCAAATGGGTGGCCCCCGACGACCTGGCCGACGTGATCTTGTTCCTGGCCTCCAACCGCGCCATCACGGGCGCGCTGGTGCCCGTCAACGGCCAGGTCTGAGGCGCTGCGCGGGGCGCGGCGGAGGCCGTCAGCCGCCTGTCATCGCCGTGACCCGCTGGGCCTGGGCCGGGGTCAGATTGTCGGCGGCAGGGGCGAGGGCGCCCACGCGGCCATGAAGCCAGTCGGCGGGGTCTCGCCCCTCGACCCAGCCAAGGTTCGGCCGGTGGATCTGGTATCCGATGAGCCGTTGCAGGCGATCCGGGAGGGCCCGCGCGGTTTCCGGCGGGATGGAGAGCAGCAGCTTCTCCGCAGGCGCGAGCCAGCCCACGCTGTAGCTCATCACGACGCCCCTCCGGAACGCGTCCGTCTCGTTGGCGCCGCCGCCGTGGAGGGTGGACCCGAGCCACAGGACGACCGCGCCCGCCGGCGCCTCCGCGATGGCGAGTTCCGCCGGCTCTGCGGGTCGTCGGCGCGGCCAGCGGTGGCTGCCGGGCGCGATGCGGGTGGCGCCGTTGCGGTCGGTGAAGGGGTCGAGCGTCCACAGCGCGTTGACCATCAGCGCGCGCTCGTGCGCGCAGGGGAAGAAGTCGTCGTCGCGATGAAGGACCTGCGCGGGCTCGCCGGGGCCGATGCCGATGGCCTGGGTGAGATGAAGCTGGATGCAGTCGCAACCGCCGGCCCCGGCGCCGAGGAGGCGTTCCGCCACCGGCAGCACGAGCGTATCGATCGCCAGGGCGGCGGTCTCGGGGGCCTTGTGGAAGAGGGCGCTGAACCGGCGCGTGCGGCGGCCGAAGAAGGGGCCCTCGCCGGGTGGCGCCGCGTCGAACCAGGGCGCGAGCGCCGCCCGCTGCGCGGCGAGGGCCGCCGCCGCCATGCCGTCCTCCAGGATGACGGCGCCGTGTGCGTCCATCAGCCTGGCCAGACCATCCGCCCCCGCCGCGCGGGTGACCCGGGGCAGGTGCGCCCCCACGTCAGGCCGCCGCCGGCAGGGCGCGCAACACCGGGGCGTTCCACCCGGTCCGGGCCCGGAGCGCCTGCAGGTGGCCGGGCGTGACGGGGTTGATCACCGCCATGGCCTGTCCCTCGCCGTAGCTTTGCTGCGGCCCCAGCGGCGTGCACGCCCACCCCAGGGCCCGCGCCCTGCGGACAAGCCAGGTCTCCATCAGCGCCGTGAAGGCGGTGACGCCGCGCGCGGCGGCGAACTCCAGCACCCCCAGGTGCAGCGCCAGCCGCGCGGCCTCGGTCACCGCCGGCGGCCACCCGGGCAGACCAGGGGCGTGGCGGCTCCATTCCAGAATGTCGGGGCCGCAGGGCGGCGGACCGTCGACGAACCCGGGGAACACCGCCGCCATCATGTGCACCCCCGTCGTGGGCAGGAGGCGCAGGGAGCCGCGCACCTCGCCGTCCGCATCGATCGCGAGCAGGTACGTGGCGGCGGAGGTGTCGAACGCGTCGCGCTCCTCCCCGTCGCGCACGACCAGCCCACGCCAACCCAGCGTGTCGACGAAGAGGCGCGCGCGCTGCCGCCCCATGGCCGCAAGCGCCGGCCCCCAGCCCGCCGCATCGATCCCGGTCACCACGTGGACGTCCATCCTGGCCTCCGCAGCCACTTGTACGGGCGCAAACTACAAATGCAACTATAAGTTGTCGTCTTGAAAACGCCCCGCCGCCGGTGGGACAAGGCGTGATGCTGACTGTGAAGGCGAAGTACGCGCTGCGGGCGATGCTCGACCTGGCCGAGACCTCCCACGGGCGGCCGGTCTTCATCGCCGACATCGCGCGGCGGCAGGACATCCCGCGCCGATTTCTCGAAAACATCCTGCTGGAGCTGCGGCGCAGCGGGCTTGTGGTCAGCACCCGGGGCAAGAACGGCGGCTATGCGCTGGCCCGCGCCCCCGAGACCATCAGCTTCGCTGAGATCATCCGCATCAGCGACGGGCCGCTTGCGCTCGCGCCGTGCGCCAGCAAGACCGCCTACCGCCGCTGCGACGATTGTCGCGACGAGGCGACGTGCACGGTCCGGCGGGTTCTGCTCCAGGTCCGGGAGGCGACGGCGGGGATCCTGGAGGCGACCAATCTGGCGAACGCCGCAACGCTGCCGTTAGAGGCGCTTACCTCTGGAACAAGCCAATCTCCATTGTGATGGTGGGGTTTTCGTGGTGACCGTTCGACACTCTGGCGCGCCTTTGGCGGCGCGCTTTTGCGCGCCCAGCAAGGCGGGGAGTTGGGCGGCGATGGCGACGACGGGCATCCGGCAGGCAGTGCAGTGACCACAAGCGTCGCCACCCGTTGGGAGTTCCGCGAGCGCTCGGCCCTCGGCGGCTTCTGGCCGGCCTATGGTTTCACGGTTTTCTACCTCTCCATCATCGTGCTCATACCGCTCGCCGCGCTCGTGTTGCGGCCGTGGGAGATCGGGCTGGAGGGCGTGTGGGGCGTGGTGTCGTCCCCCCGCGTCGTGGCCGCGCTGAAGCTGAGCTTCGGGGCCGCGGCCCTGGCGGCGGCGATCAACGCGGTGTTCGGCGCGATCCTGGCCTGGGTGCTTGTGCGCTACGAGTTTCCCGGCAAGCGCGTCGTCGACGCGCTGATCGATCTGCCGTTTGCGTTGCCGACGGCGGTGGCGGGCATCGCGCTGGCGACCATCTACGCGCCCAACGGCGTCGTCGGCGCCCAGCTCGCCCCGTTCGACATCCAGATCGCCTACACGCCGCTGGGCGTCATGGCTGCGCTCATCTTCGTGGGGCTGCCGTTCGTGGTGCGCGCCGTGCAGCCGGTGCTGGAGGACTTCTCCGCCGACGTGGAGGAGGCGGCGGCCACGCTGGGCGCCTCGCGCTGGCGTACGATCACGCAGATCGTGTTTCCCGCCATAGCGCCCTCGTTGCTGACGGGTTTCTCGCTCGCGTTCGCGCGCGCAGTGGGGGAGTACGGCTCGGTGATCTTCATCGCCGGCAACCTGCCGATGGTGTCCGAGATCGCGCCGCTGCTCATCGTCGTGCGCCTGGAGGAGTTCGATTATGCAGGCGCGGCCGCCATCGGGCTCGCCATGCTGGCGCTGTCGTTCGCGGCGCTGTTTGCGCTCAACGTCGCCCACCGCCTGCTTTCGCGCAGGGGCGCGGCATGAGCGCGCCCCGCCGTGCGGCCACGCGCGATGCGCCCTGGTTTGCGGGGCTGATGATCGCCATCGGTCTGGCGTATGTGGTGTTCGTGCTCGTCCTGCCGCTGGCGGCGGTGTTCGTGGAGGCGCTTCAAAGGGGGGTGGGCGCCTTCCTGTCCAGCATTGCGGAGCCCGACGCCCTCTCCGCCATGCGGTTGACGCTGCTGGTCACCGCCATCGCCGTCCCGCTGAACACCGTGTTCGGTCTCGCCGCCGCTTGGGCGATCACGAAGTTCGAGTTCGTCGGCAAGAGCACGCTGCTGACGCTGATCGACCTGCCGCTTTCGGTGTCGCCGGTGATCTCCGGGCTGGTCTACGTCCTGCTCTACAGCGCCCACGGCTGGTTCGGGCCCTTCTTCATCGAGCGGGGCATGGAGATCATCTTCGCGGTCCCGGGCATCGTGCTGGCCACGACGCTGGTGACGTTCCCGTACGTGGCCCGTGAACTCATCCCGCTCATGCAGCAGCAGGGCGCCGATGAGGAGGCCGCCGCTGCGACGCTCGGCGCCGGCCCGCTGCGCACTTTCCTTCTCGTGACGTTGCCGAACGTGAAGTGGGCGCTGATGTACGGAGTGCTGCTGTGTACGGCTCGCGCGATGGGGGAGTTCGGCGCCGTCTCCGTGGTTTCCGGCCACATCCGCGGCGAGACCGCCACCATGCCGCTGCATGTGGAAATCCTGTACAACGAATACAACTTCGTCGCCGCCTTCGCGATCGCCGCCGTGCTGGCGCTGTTTGCGCTGGTGACGCTGGCGGTGAAGACGCTGCTGGAGCGGCAGTTCTCCGGCGAACTCGCCGCGCAGCGCGGAGAGTGAGGGACGCATGCCGCTACAGATTGAGGATGTCCGCAAGTCATTCGGCAAGTTCCCCGCGCTCAAGGGCGTGACGCTGGAGGCGCAGGAGGGCGAGTTCATCGCGCTTCTGGGCCCCTCAGGATCGGGCAAGACGACGCTTCTGCGCTGCATCGCAGGCCTGGAAACGCCCGACAGCGGCGCCGTGCGGTTCCAGGGGGTGAACCTGCTCACGCAGAAGGTGCGCGACCGGCGCATCGGCTTCGTGTTCCAGCATTATGCGCTCTTCCGGCACATGACGGCGGCGCAGAACGTGGCCTTCGGCCTCAACGCCAAGCGGGGACGCGATCGTCCCGACAAGGCCGCGATCAAGGCGCGCGCGATGGAATTGCTGGCGCTGGTCCAACTCGACGGCCTCGCCAACCGCTATCCGAGCCAGCTCTCGGGCGGCCAGCGGCAGCGCGTGGCGCTGGCGCGCGCGCTCGCCATCGAACCGCGCATCCTGTTGCTCGACGAACCGTTCGGCGCGCTGGACGCGAAGGTTCGGCGGGAGCTGCGCCGGTGGCTGCGCGAGATCCATGAGCGCACCGGGCTGACCACCATCTTCGTGACGCACGACCAAGAAGAGGCGCTGGAGCTGGCCGACCGGGTGGCCTTGCTGCGGGACGGCGTGCTGGAGCAGGTCGGCACGCCGGAGGCGCTCTATCACCAGCCGGCCAGTGCGTTTGTCTTCGAGTTCGTGGGCGATCACGTGAAGGCGCCGTGCGTGGTGCGCGGCGGGCGCGCCGACATCGCCGGCGTGTCGACGCCCATCGCCGGCGAGGCCCCGCCGGACGGGCCGGCCACCGCCTATATCCGGCCCGACAGTTTCGATGTCGGGCCCGCCGACGCCCCCGGCATCCGCGCGCGCCTGCGCGATGTGGTGTCTGCGGGGGCGAGCGGGCGTCTCGATTGCGAGATCGACGGCGGCTTGTCGCTGGAAATCCGCGTGCCGCATGCGGTGGCGCAGGCGTTGAACCCCGGCGACGCCGTGACGATCACGCCGCGCGAGGCCCGCGTCTGGTCCTGATACGGACGCGCGGCGTGCGCCTTTAGATTTCGTAACTCTCGTCCGCCACTGGCGTGCGTGGGTGGATGTCGTGCGCCGCGCGGATCATGCCGGCGGCGGCCGTCTGGTGCGTCACGGGATCGATCAGCACGAAGGCCCCGGTGGCGGGCAGGGCGTCGAACGTGTCGGCGACCAGCGGCGTCTGCGCCCTCAGCCGCACGGAGGCGATGTCGTTGAGGGCCAGCGTCGCCGCGCCGCTCACGGCCGCCAGCTCCGTGACTTCCCGGACGAACAGAATTTCGTCGATGACCGCGTTCGCGGTGCGCGCGCCCTGCCGCAGGAAGTAGCGCCGGCCCTTCTGCCAGCCTTGCGTGTCCAGCCAGCACAGATCGGCGGTGAAGGCGCGCGCGACCTCCACGTCCGCCGAGGCGAGCGTGTCGCCGCGGGCGAGGTCGAGGTCGCGGTCGAGCACGATGGCGATGGACTGGCCGGCGACGGCGTCCTGCAAGGCGCCGTCGAACGTCCGGATTTCGCGCACACGCGCCGGCAGCAGCGACGGGGCCGCCCAGACCTCGTCGCCCACGCGCACCGCGCCGCTCTCCACCCGCCCCTGGTAGCCGCGGCGGGCGGCGGGATCGATCTCACCCCATCGCGCCACCCGCTGGATGGGAAACCGGAACGGCGCACGGGCGTCCGCCGTGCGCGGCGGGATCGTCTCCAGAATGGTCAGCAGCGAGGGGCCGGCGTACCACGGCGCGCCGCCCTGGCGGGCGACGTTGTCGCCGCCGCGCGCCGAGATCGGCACATAGGCCACTGGCGTGAAATCGAGCGTGCGCGCCAGACGTTCGAAGGCTTCGCGGATTTCGTCGAAGGCGGCCTGGGACCAGTCGAGCAGGTCCATCTTGTTGACCGCCACGATGACGTCGAGGCCCATCAGCTTGGCGATGGCGGCGTGGCGGCGCGTCTGCGGCTTCAGGCCCTTGCCGACGATGCGGCTGGCGTCGATCAGGATGATCGCCACCTCCGCCGTGGAGGCGGCTGTCACCATGTTGCGCGTGTACTGTTCGTGGCCGGGGGCGTCGGCGATCACGAAGGCGCGTTTGGGCGTGGAGAAATAGCGGTAGGCGACGTCGATGGTGATGCCTTGCTCCCGCTCCGATTCAAGGCCGTCGGTCACGAGCGCGAGGTCGATGCCGTCCACGTCGGCGCGGGCGTGCTTGGCTTTCGAGATGGCCGCGATCTGGTCGCGCATCAGGCCCTTGGAGTCATACAAGAGGCGCCCGATCAGCGTGGACTTGCCGTCATCGACGCTGCCGGCGGTCATGAAGCGCAGGACGTCACGGGTCTCGTCGGGGACACCGTCGAACATCAGAAGTATCCCTCCTTCTTGCGGCGCTCCATCGACGCTTCGGACGCCTGGTCGTCCATCCGCGTCGCGCCGCGTTCGGAGAGATCGGCGAATTCCGTTTCCGCGATGATCTCAGCCGGGGTACGCGCCAGCGAGGCCACAGGCGCCGTGCAGGTGATGTCGCCCACGGTGCGGAAGCGGACGCTCACGCGCTCCACATGGTCGCCCTCGCGGGCGGGGGTGAGGTCGGTGACGGGCATGAGCAGGTCGCCACGGCGCACTACCTCGCGTTCATGCGTGTAGTAGAGCGACGGCAGGGTCATCCGCTCACGCGCGATGTAAGTCCACACGTCCCGCTCGGTCCAGTTGGAGATCGGGAACACGCGCATATTTTCGCCGGGGTGGAGGCGGGCGTTGTAGAGGCTCCACAGTTCGGGGCGCTGGAGCTTCGGATTCCACTGCCCGAATTCATCGCGGTGGGAAAAGATGCGTTCCTTGGCGCGCGCCTTTTCCTCGTCGCGGCGGGCGCCGCCGATGAGCGCGTCGAACTGGTGTTCGGCGATGGCCTCCAGCAACGTGACGGCCTGGGCGGCGTTGCGGCTGTCGGTCTCTTTGCGCAGGCGCACGGTGCCGCGGGCGATGGAGTCCTCCACGCGCGCCACGATGAGGCGCTCGCCCATTTCACGGGCGCGGGCGTCGCGGAAGGCGATCACCTCAGGGAAGTTGTGGCCCGTGTCCACGTGCAGCAGCGGGAACGGCAGCGGCTCGGGCCGGAAGGCCTTCTCGGCGAGGCGCAGCAGAACCGCGCTGTCCTTGCCGCCGGAAAACAGCAGCGCCGGGCGGTCGAACTCGGCGGCCACTTCCCGCAGGATGTGGATCGCCTCGGACTCCAGCCGCTCCAGGTGGGTGAGCGTGCGGGCGCGGTCCGTCACGGTCACGGGCGCGCTCCGATCAACGTGGTCCGGGGCAGGGCGCTCACGTGAAGGCCGCATTCCTTGCTGTCGCTGTTCTCCCACCACCAGCGACCCGCGCGGGGGTCCTCGCCCGGGCGGATGGCGCGGGTGCAGGGGTCGCAGCCTATGGAGGGGTAGCCGCGCGCATGCAGCGGATTGACTGGCACGGCGCGCGCCGCGACGTAGGAGAGCACCTCTTCCCAGGTCCAGTCCGCCAGCGGGTTGAATTTCTCAAGGCCGTGGGCGGCGTCGTGCTCCCGCACCGCGAGATCGGTGCGCGTCACGCCCTGTCCGCGCCGCTGGCCCGTTATCCAGGCCGCCTTGCCCGCCAGCGCGCGCTTCAGCGGCTCCACCTTGCGGATGCCGCAGCACGCCTTGCGCAGCTCGACGCTCTCGTAGAAGGCGTCGCGGCCATGGGCGGCGACATAGGCGTCCACCGCTGCGGCGACGGGGCGGTACACCGTCACGGGGACAGCGAAGTGCTGCTCGGTCGCATCGATCATCGCCACCGTTTCGGGCGCGAGACGCCCGGTGTCGAGCGTAAAGATGCCGATGGGCAGGCCCGCCCGCACGATCAGGTCCGTCAGCACCATGTCCTCGGCGGACAGGCTGGACGCCAGCGCCGCGGGACCCAGCCCCGCCGCCGCGCGCAGCAGCGCCGTAGCGGCCTGCGCCTTCTCTGCCAGCGCCTGTGGTAGATCGTCGGGCAGGGCTTCGGGGAGGTCCGTCATGGGATCGGTCTTTCCGGAGACGCCAGATGCGCCCACGTTCGCGTTCCGAATTAGGGAGGGGGGCGCCCACAGCCGATGGGGCGGGCCTTACGCGATGGTGAAGCCGGGCTTTCTGGTGCGCCGGGACCGCCGCGCGGCCCTCCCCTGCGGCCGCCTTGCCGAGCGCCCGGGCCCCGCCCATAACACGCCCTCGCCCCAAATCACCGGCCCCCAAGCCCGGGTTCACCCCTCAGGTCCGCCCATGTTCGACGAAGTTTCCGCAGCGCCCGCCTTTCCCGAAATGGAGAAGGCGATCCTCGCCCATTGGCGCGCGGCCGACATCCAGGCGCGCGCCATGCGGAAGTCCTCACCCGGCAAGCGCCCGTACGTGTTTTACGAAGGCCCGCCCACGGCCAACGGCCGCCCGGGCATCCACCACGTCTCGGCGCGCGCGGTGAAGGACGTCTACTGTCGCTTCAAGACCATGCAGGGTCACCGCGTCGACCGGCGCGCCGGCTGGGACACCCACGGCCTGCCCGTGGAGATCGAGGTCGAAAAGCAGATCGGCTCCTCCGGCAAGCAGGACATCGAGACGTACGGCGTGGCGGCCTTCAACGAGAAGTGCCGCGAAAGCGTGTTCAAGTACATCGAGGACTGGAAGGCGCTCACCGAGCGCATCGGCTTCTGGGTGGACTTCGATCGCGCTTACGTCACGTACGAGAACGACTACATCGAAACGGAGTGGTGGATCCTCAAGAACCTCTGGGACAGGGGGCTGCTCTACCGCGACTACAAGACGACGATGCACTGCCCGCGGTGCAACACCTCGCTCGCCGACCATGAGGTGTCGCTGGGCATGAAGGAGGACGTGGACGATCCCTCCGCCTGGGTGAAGTTCATCGCGGATGCCGCCGAACTGAAGAAGCGTGGCGTGATCGGCGCGGGCGAGACGCGCGATGTGAACCTGCTGGCGTGGACGACGACGCCCTGGACG
>JANRIM010000011.1:0-14693 GCA_033764865.1 Hyphomonadaceae bacterium | reverse complement strand
GGCCTCAACCCCGAGCAGCGCGCGGCGGTGGAGGCGCTGGACGGGCCGGTGCTGGTGCTGGCGGGGGCGGGCACGGGCAAGACCCGGGTGCTCACCACCCGGCTGGCGCACCTCCTGGTCACCGGACGGGCCAAGCCGTGGCAGGTGCTGGCCGTCACCTTCACCAACAAGGCCGCGCGCGAGATGCGCGAGCGGGTGGAGCACCTGCTGGGGCCCGGCGCCGGCGGCATCCAGTGGCTGGGCACGTTCCATTCGATCAGCGCGCAGATGCTGCGCCGCCACGCCGAGCTGGCGGGGTTGAAATCCAGCTTCACCATCCTCGACACCGACGACCAGATCCGCCTGCTCAAGCAGATCATCGAGGCCGAGGGCATCGACGAGAAGCGGTGGACCGCGCGCGCCATCGCCGGCGCCATCGACAGCTGGAAGAACCGCGCCATGACGCCCGCGCGCGTTCCTAAAGGGGATGCCCACGTGTGGGGCGAGGGCCGCGCGCTGGCGGTGTACGCGGCCTACCAGGAGCGCCTGAAGATCCTCAACGCGTGCGACTTCGGCGACCTGCTGCTGCACATGACCGACATCTTCCAGAAGCACCCGGACCTGCTGGCGGAATATCACCGCAAGCTGCCCTACCTCATGGTGGACGAGTACCAGGACACCAACGTCGCGCAGTACCTGTGGCTGCGCCTGCTGGCCCAGGGGACCGGCAATCTCTGCGTGGTGGGCGACGACGACCAGTCCATCTACGGCTGGCGCGGTGCGGAGGTGGACAACATCCTGCGCTTCGAGCGGGATTTCCCGGGCGCCAAGGTCGTGCGGCTGGAGCGCAACTACCGCTCCACGGGCAACATCCTCGCGGCCGCTTCGGCGCTGATCGACCACAACACCGGCCGCCTCGGCAAGACGCTGTGGACCGAAGACGACGCGGGCGAGCGCGTGAAGGTGCGCGGCGTCTGGGACGGCGAGGCCGAGGCGCGCCTGATCGGCGACGACATCGAGCAATGGGTGCAGTCGAGCACGCCTTCGGCCCCGCGGGCGCACGCCGACTGCGCCGTCCTGGTGCGCGCCGCCTGGCAGATGCGGGCGTTCGAGGAACGCTTCCTGATGCTGCGCATTCCGTACAAGGTGATCGGCGGCCCGCGCTTCTTCGAGCGCGCCGAGGTGCGCGACGCGCACGCCTACCTGCGCCTCATCCGCAGTGAGGACGACGACCTCGCGTTCGAGCGCGTGATCAACCAACCCAAGCGCGGCCTCGCCGACGCCACGCTGAAGAAACTCCACGCCGAAGCCAGCCAGCGCGTGCCCGCGTTCAACGACAGCGAGCCGCTGTTCGACATGCTCACCGGCGAAGTGAGCGACATGCCGCAGGGCGAGATCACCGCCAGCACGCGCTTCCGCAGCCTCAGCGCCGCCGCGCGCCGCCTCGTGCAGGGCGATGCGCTGCCGCTGAAGGCGAGAACGAGCCTGCGCGCGTTCCTCAACGACCTCGACCGCTGGCGCGCCCGCGCCCGCCAGGTGAGCCACGTGGAGCTGGCCGAGATCATCCTCGACGAGAGCGGCTACACCGAGATGCTGCGCAACGACAAAAGCCCCGCTGCGCAGACCCGGCTGGAGAACCTCAAGGAGCTGGTCCAGGCCATGGGCCAGTTCGACACGCTGGAGGCGTACCTTGAGCACGTGGAGCTCGTGCTCGACATCGAGGCCGGCGGCGACGGCGACGAGGTGCACCTGTCCACCCTGCACGCCGCCAAGGGCCTGGAGTGGCCGCTGGTGTTCCTGCCGGGATGGGAGGAATCCGTTTTCCCCTCCCAGCGCGCCATCGACGAGACGGGCCTCAAGGGCCTGGAGGAGGAGCGACGCCTCGCCTACGTGGGCATCACCCGGGGCCGCGAGAGCGTGCGGATCTCCTTCGCCGCCAACCGCCAGATCTACGGCCGCTGGCAGAGCGTGCTGCCGAGCCGCTTCATCGACGAGTTGCCGGAGGCGAACGTCGATGCGGTGAGCGAGACCGGCTACGGCCGCTCCGGGGGTTTTGGTGGCGTGGGCGAGGCCGCCGCGCGCTTCGGCAGTTTCGCGCCCGGCGCGGGCTTCAGCTCCGGCTACGAAAGCCCCGGCTGGAAACGCGCGCAGGACAGGATCGGCGCCGACCGCCCCTACGCGCGCCCGCCCACCATCGACGGCGAGGCCAAGCTCGTCACCCGCACCGGCCCGGCGGACGCCGCCTTCGCCATCGGCGCCCGCGTCTTCCATGACAAGTTCGGCTACGGCCGCATCCGCGCCGTGGAGGGCAACAAGCTCACCGTGGCCTTCGAGAAGGCCGGCGAGAAGAAGGTGATCGACAGCTTCGTGAAGGCGGCGTGAGGGGCGCGCCGTCGCGGCCGCTTGCGCCGACGGTCCACGGCCACGTAGCGTGCGCCGTTGCTTCCGGAGGCCCCCCGTTGATCGTCCGCGCTCTCGCCGCCGCCGCACTGCTGTGCGCGCTCGTCCCGCCTGCCGCGGCCCAGGCGCCGCGCCCCGACCAGCTCGCCTTCCGCGCGATCTACGAAGAGATGATCGAGATCGACTCCTCCCCCGCCACGGGGTCGTGCACGCGCGTCGTTCAGGCGGCGGCGAAACGGCTGACGGACGCGGGCTACCCGCAAGCCGACGTGCGCCTGATCGTGCCGGAGGGCGCGCCTGAGGACGGCAACCTGGTGGCTGCCCTGCCCGGAGCGAATCCGCGCGCGCCGGCGGTGCTGCTGCTGGCGCACATCGACGTCGTCAACGCCAACCGCGCGGACTGGGAGCGCGACCCGTTCACGCTGGTGGAGGAGAACGGCTTCTTCTACGGGCGCGGCGCCATCGACGACAAGGCGATGGCCGCGGTGTTCCTGGACCTGATGATCCGGTTCAAGGGAGAAGGCTTCCGCCCGCGCCGCACGCTGAAGCTCGCGCTCACCTGCGGCGAGGAAACCTCCAACCGCGTCAACGGCGTCGATCATCTCCTGAAGAACCACCGCGACCTCATCGAGGCGGGCTTTGCGATCAACGAAGGCGCCGGCGGCATCCTCGCGCCGGACGGCGAACCCGTGGCGCTGGAGATCCAGTCCGGCGAGAAGATCCACCAGGTGATGACGCTCACCGTCACCAATCCCGGCGGCCACTCCTCGCGACCGCGGCCGGACAACGCCATCGCGCAGCTGTCGGCGGCGTTGGGGCGGGTGAGCGCGCATCGCTTTCCCGTCGCGCTCAATCCCGTGACGCGGGGCTTCTTCGAGCGCATGGCGCCGCTCACCGGCGGGCCGATGGGCGCGGCCATGGCGGCGATCGCGCGCGATCCGGCGGACGCCGCCGCCGCCGACGTTTTCGCCGCCGATCCCACCTACAACGCCATGATGCGCACCACCTGCGTCGTCACGCAGGTGGAGGGCGGCCATGCCGCGAACGCGCTGCCCCAGCGCGCCGTGGCCACGCTGTCGTGCCGCGTCCTGCAGGGCCAGACGCCGGAAGCGGTGAAGGCCGAACTGGAACGCGTGGCCGCCGATCCTGCGGTGGCGGTCGACATCGTGCGCCGGCGCGACGGCTCCGCGGCGCCGCCGCTGACGCGCGCGATCATGGCGCCGGTGGAGCGCGCGGCCGCCCGGATGTGGCCAGGCGCGCCGATCGTCCCGATCATGCTGCCTGGGGCCACCGACGGCCGCTTTCTCAACACTGCGGGCATCCCGACGTACGGCCTGTCTGGCATGTTCGCCGTCCCCGGCGAGACCAACCCGCACGGCCTCAACGAAAAGATCCGCGTGAAGTCCTTGTACGAGGGACGCGATTTCCTCGACGCCGTGGTGCGCGACTACGCCCGCGCGCGCTGACGCGCGCCGCTCATCCCGTGCGCCTGGCCCGCGCGTGGGCGCGATACCAGCCGTCGCCGGCCTGCATGGCGCGCAGCGCGCGTTCGCGGTCGTCGGTCTCGCTCTCGGTTTCTGCGCGCACGACGGCGCGCACGGCGTCGCGACGGAACGGGATCACCTGCACCAGCGGCATGCCCTTCTCCAGCGTGTACCGTCCGTCCGCGCCCGTGGCGAAGAAGGGAAAGTGGATGTGGGCGGGATAGCGGTCGGTGTCGACGACGCCGCTGACGATCTCGATCACGCCGTCGGCGCGGTTGAGCAGTGGCGTGAACAGGCAGCTCCAGCCCTTCGGCGTGCGCACGGTCCAGTAGTTGTGCAGCTTGGCGGGCGGACGCGGCAGCCGCGGATGGCCCGCCACCTGCTCGCGGTTGTGGAACGTCACCATCGGCCGGTCGAAGTCCCACCCGGCGTCCAGGCGCGCGCCGCCTTCCGATATCTCCAGTCGAACCGTCGCGCACACGGGCAGGATCCAGCCCAGCTTCAGCGCATCCACGAAGGGCATGCAGCGTTTGATCGTGAGGCCGTTGTTGGCGGTGGAGACGGCGTCGTGATCGAGCGGGGCGAGGCGGCGATACCAGTCAGGCATCGCCGCCCGTGCGGGGCGCGGCTCCGCGATGACGCCCTTGTCGCGTTCCTCGCAGATGAAGTCGATCCTCGGCGCCCCGACGCCCCACATGCCGTGGCTCCCGCTCAGTCGTCGTCGCGGTCGTCGTCGCGGTCGCGGCCCCGGCGATCGTCCGAGCGATCGCGGACGCGACGGTCATCGCGGCGCCAGCGGTCATCGTCGTAGTCGTCGTCGGACGAATTGGATGACGAGTTGGACGAGGAGTTGGAACTCGAATTGCTCGACGAGTTGGAAGAGCGCCGCCAGCCGCGATCGCTCCATCGGCCGTCGTCATCGTCCCAGCCGCCGGAGGAGCTGTTGGAACTCGAATTGCTTGAGGAGTTGGAGGACCGGTTCGAACTGCGGTTGCTGGAGGAATTGGAGGAGCTGTTGGAGCTGGAGTTGCCGGCGAACTGGAGGCGCCCCTCGTCCGCGTCGGCCGCCGCGGGGCCATGCACGATGAGACGCCCGCCGGCGACGGGGCGATCGTCTGCGCCCTGCGACGACAGAGCGGCCCACGCCGCCCCGGCCATCGCCGTAAGCGCGCCGGCCGCGGCTGCGGAAAACATCGCGAACTTCCTCATGTGGATCCCTTCCCTGCTGCGCCCCAAGGCGGCGCCAGCCCTCGCTTGCTCGCGCCGGTTGTGCGCGGCCGGACCATGAACGCACGCTGAACGCCGCGGCCGGGCGCGCCGACCGCGCTGAATTCTCACGGGTTTGTGTGCGCTCCCGCGGCCGCCCCTTTCCCCTCCCGCCGTTCCCGCCTAGACCATCCGAAACTGGGGACCAACCGCGATGGGCCTGAAGGTCGAGAGCCTCATCTTCCAGATTTCCACCGAGGCCGACCGATCCGACGAGGAGCGGGCGCTGGCCGGCGAGGACATCGTGCCGATCATGATCTTCGCCAACGGGCCGGAGAACGCATTCCTCGTGGGCGCCCGCACCAAGGACCTGGACGCCGCTTTCGACGCCGCGCGCGAGCGCGCCGAGGGGCTTGGGGCCGAGCGGCTCGCCATCCGCATGCGCGTGTTCGAGGCTGCGGCCTACGCCATCGAGACGGACATGAAGTACGTCGCCGATCCCGGCGAATTTCCCAACGCCGTGGTGCTGCTGATGGTGGAGGCGCTTTACCAGTACGGCGTCGACAACGCCGCCCAGATGGGCGCGTGCGCCGTGCGCTATGCGCGCGACACCATGCAGGAGCCCGATTTCGAACTCGCCCCCGCGCCCGCCGCGGACGCTGACGGGCCCGTGGACGTCTGATGCTGCTCGTCACCGCCATCGGCCCGCTCGCCAGCGTCAAGGCGGCGGCGGACGCCTTCGACGCCATCGATCCGTCCCCTGCAGATGCGGTGTCCTGGTTCGAGGAGGGCCACGGCCGTTTCCGGCTGGAGGTCTACGCAGAGGACGCCGACAGCGCCGACGCCGCCTGCGCCGTGGTGCGCGAGACGACGCCCGACCTGGAGCCCCGCATCGCGGCGCTGGAGGACGCAGACTGGGTGGCGATGTCGCTCGATGGCTTGCCGCCAGTGCGGGCCGGCCGCTTCGTGGTGGCGGGCGCGCATGCGCTGGGCCGCGTCCATGGCGGGCGCACGCGGGTGTGGATCGAGGCGAGCGAGGCGTTCGGCACCGGCCATCATGGCACGACGCTGGGGTGCCTGATGATGCTGGAAGCGGAGCTGAAGCGCCGCCGCGTGCGCCGCGTGCTCGACGTGGGCGCGGGCTCCGGCGTGCTGGCGATCGCGGCGGCGAAGACGGGCGCGGCGGCATTGGCGGTGGAGATCGATGCGCGCGCCGCCGCCATCATGGACGAGAACATCGCCAACAACCGCGTGCGCGCCCGCGTGCGCACCATCGCCGGCGATGGCGCCCGCCACGTGCGCAGCCGCTACGATCTCGTGTTCGCCAACATCCTGATGCGCCCGCTCATCCGGCTAGCGCCGCAGCTCGCGCGCGCCCTGGCGCCAGGGGGCACGCTGATCCTGTCCGGTCTGCTGACGAAGCAGGAGCCGTTGATCCGGCTGGCCTATGGCGGGCGGGGCCTCACGCTCGTGCGGCGCTTCCGGCGCGAGGCGTGGTCGACGCTGGTGTTCCGACGCGGGGCGATCAGCCCTCCAGCACGATAGCCGAGCAGTTGCGGCCGTAGTCGTCGCGCTTCATGTGGACGTGACGGCGGTGGCTGTGGAAGGTGTCGCTTTCGGCGTAGGTGTCGAGCGGCAGCGCCTCCGCCTGCGTCACGCCCGCCCGCGCCAGCCTGTCGAGGCAGTAGCCCGGCAGATCGAACTGCAGGCGGTCGCCCGCGCCGGGTCGGAAGAAGCGCTCCACCATCGCGTCGTCGTTCGCGAACGCGTCGCGAAATTCGGGGCCGACTTCATAGCTGTGCTGGTGGATGCAGGGGCCGACGGCGGCGCGGATGCGCTCGGGCCGCGCGCCGGCGTCCGTCATGGCCGCCACGCAGGCCTCCAGCACGCCGCCCAGCGCGCCTCTCCAGCCCGCATGAGCCGCGCCGATCACGCCCGCCGCCTCGTCCACCATCAGCACCGGCGCGCAATCGGCCGCGAGCGCCGACAGCGCGAGCCCGGGCGTGGCGGTGACGAGCGCGTCCGCCTCCGGCCGCGATCCGGACCACGGCGCATCCACCCGCAGCGCACGCGCGGAGTGAATCTGGTGCAGCGAAAGCAGCCGATCGGGCGCCACCTTCATCGCGGCGGCGATGCGCGCGCGGTTTTCCGCCACGTCTTCCGGATCGTCCTGGGAGCCGGGACCGGCGTTGAGCGATTCATAGATGCCCGACGACACGCCGCCGCGCCGGCCGAAGAATCCGTGCCGCACGCCGGGCGCGACCAGCAGTGACGAAGTGTGATGCGGCGGCGTCATGCAAATCCCGCGGGAGAGGGCAAACCGGGCGTCGACAGGCAGATGACCTGAAAGAGCACGCCCATGGCGTCGTCGTCCACCAGGCGCGCGCGTTGCCTGGCGATGGCGGCGGCTTTTTCAGGGCGCGCCGCCGACAGCGCCTGCGCCCGCGCATCGATGCCGAGCGCGCGCAGCCAGGCGCCCTGCGCAACCGGGCCCGCCACGTCGAGGCCGTGGGCGCGCGCGTGCCGGGCCACCGCCGCGAAATCCACGTGCGCGGTGAGGTCGGCGCCGCCGGGATCGTCCAGGGGATCGACCTTGCTATGGCCGCGCACCGCCTGGAGCGTATCGCCCGGGGACGGCGCAGCCGCGCCATAGTCGATGAACAGCGCCCGGCCCGGATGGGCGCGGAGGCGGGCGGCGATCTCGGCGATCAACGGCTCAAGGCCCACGGCCGCCTCCGCCACCGCGCCTTCCGGGGCGTCCTGCAGCGCCGCCGGTATGAGCGCGGCGACGCCCGGCTGCGGCGGCGCGAGGCCGAACGCCAGCGCTTCCCCCCGCAGGCCCACCACCCGTTCGCGCCAGCCGCCGGCGGTGCGCACGAACTGGCGGATGGGCAGGCAATCCAGGAACTCGTTGGCGACGATCAGCGCGGGGCCCGCCGGGGCCGCCGACAGCGCGGACGCCCACCGCGCCGGCGCGTCGGCGAGGGCGCGTTGCTGCAGCGTGCGCAGCGGGGCCGACGTCTCCACCAGCGTGATGCGCGCGGCGTCCCGGAAACCGGGCGCGGCCCGTGCGGCGCGCCAGATGTCGGCCATCATCGTGCCCGCCCCGGGGCCAAGCTCGATGAGGGACACCGGCGCCGGGCCCCCCATCTCGGCCCAGCCATGGGCGCACCAGAGCCCCACCAGCTCGCCGAACATCTGGCTGATCCCGGGAGCGGTGACGAAATCGCCGTCCGCGCCCAGCCGCGCGTGGCGCGCATAGTACCCGCCCACCGGATCGTGCAGCGCCAGCGTCATGAACTGCGACACCGGCATCGGCCCATCCTGCGCGATCAGCGCGGCGATGCGCTGCTTCAGCGACGGGGGGCCGGACGCCGCCCCGCTCACGCGGGCTTCGCCCTCGCCCCCCGCCACGCCAGCAGCGCGCCGAGCGCGATCATCGGCAGGCACAGGAGCATGCCCATGGTGACGTACTGGCGCAGCGCTTCGGGCATGTGGGCGTCGGGCTCGCGCACGAACTCCACCAGGAAGCGGAATACGCCGTAGCCGATCAGGAACACGCCCGCCGTGACGCCCGGCTTCTGGAGCAGGAGCCGGCGATGGGTGACGTGGCGCAGGATGAAGAAGAGGAACACCCCTTCCAGCGCCGCTTCGTAGAGCTGGCTGGGATGGCGCGGCTCGGTGTAGCTGACTTGGCCGAAGACATCGACCTGCGGGAACATCACCGCCCACGGCGCCGTGCTGGCCCGGCCGTAGAGCTCCGCGTTCACGAAGTTCGCCAGCCGGCCGAAGAACAGCCCGATGGGCGCCGCCGCCGCCGCCAGATCCCCCAGCGTCCACATCGGCAGCTTGTGCCTGCGCGCGAAGAAGACGACCGCCAGCGCCACCCCGATGAGGCCGCCGTGGAAGCTCATCCCGCCATGCCAGATGGCGACGATCTCCCCCGGGTTCTTCCAGATCATGTCCGGCTTGTAGAACAGGACGTAGCCGATGCGGCCGCCCACGATCACGCCGATGGTGGCCCAGAACAGGAAGTCGTCGAGCTGCAGGACGCTGACCGGGCCGGGCTTGGCGCCCCACAGCTTTTCGTTGCGCACCAGCCCCGCCATGTAGCGCCAGCCCAGCAGGAGGCCGGCGATGTAGGCCAGCGCGTACCACCGCAGCACGAAGGGCCCGAGGCTCAGCCCGCCCACCTCCAGCGGGCCGAGCGTGACGATCTCCGGCCGGAGGAAGTCCGGGAACTGGATGGCGACGTCGAGCATGCGGTCCCCTCTCGGCCCGGTTCGGGGCGGCCCGCTTCGTTGCCGAGCGCCGCGGGCGCCCATAAATAGGCAATACCGTTCCCGTGCAACCGAGGCCCTCCCGAGGATCCAGACCCATGCAGACCCAGAGCTCCATCTTCGACGACGTCGCCCGCCTGATGACCGGCGCCATGGGCGTCGCCCAGGGGGTGCAGGAGGAGGCCAAGAGCTTCGTGCGCACCCAGGCCGACCGCTTCGTGGCCGACATGGACCTTGTGAGCCGCGACGAATACGAGGCCCTCAAGGAGCGCGTGGAAGCCCTGGAGGCGCGCATCGAGGCGTTGCTGGCCGGCAAGGACTGACGCCAGCACATCCGGCGCCGGCGCGAGGGCTCGCGCGGCGTGCGTCCGTGATCGCCGGCGAGCGCCGGCCTTGATGTCGCAACAGGGCGCCCGGAGCGGGCGCGCCGGCGGCGCCGGTTAGCTGGTGTCGTCGGCGCCCGGCGCGGGCGCGGCAGACGCCAGCGCCGGGCACGGCAGGATCGGGGGCGCAAACGACGGCGGCGCGAATACGCCCCCCAGCCGCGCCCGCAACAACCCGTCGGCGCGACGCGCCAGGTGGCGCATGGCCTTTACGGGATTGCGCGCAATCCATTCCATGCGCGCGATGCGTTTCTCCACCGTGGCGTCATCCTCGCCGTCATAGGCGATGGCGTGGCCGCGCGCGATCCACCGCCGCGCCATGCGCGAGAATCCGCCGAGCGTCCGCCCCCGCATCGCCGCCACGCGGCGCACGCACGCCGACGACGCGCCGAACAGCGCGGTCAGCAGGGCGATGAGCGAGGCGATGATGGTGAAAGGGGGCGGCGTCTGCAGGTTCATGGACGCGATTGTACGCCCGGTCCCGGGGGTGTGGGATTGGATGGAACGCTATCCACGCGGCCTTCGGGCGGCGGCGCGTTGGCGCGCATCGCAATCTTTTTTCGCAACGACCGCCTCGTCCACCGGCGCAGCGGGACAAGCGGACAGCAGGACCGCCGCGCGCCGCAAGACACGCAACCATCCCCGGATGGCGGCGACAGCCGCCAGTCCGGGCCCCACGGTCTGTGACGATCGCCACCGCCCGCGCAGGCCGCGCCGATAGGCCCCGGACGCCGCCTGCGGCGACACCGGGGATCGGTGGTCCACCTTGAAAACACTGTACACGTCGCCGCCACGCACGGGACAAACGCGTGACAAGCCCCGCGACGCTGTACAAGGCGATCCGTTACGCCACCGCCTTCACCGGCAGCGCGTTGCCCGCCGCGTTCGCGCGTGCTTCGCCTTTGCGGATTTCCTTCATGAGGTCCCGGCAGTAGTGGCCGAAATCGACCTGGATGGTGTGGCGGGCGGATTTGTAGAAGGGGCCGAGATAGTAGGCTTCGTCCTTTGCGGTGATGGCGTTCATCTCCTCCGGCGCCGGCGGGCGGTACTTGCCGGTGAGATAGGCGGCGACGAGCTTCGACTGCTGCTCGGCGAAGTTCACCAGCGTGGGCAGCGGCTGGGCGAGGCCCATGAAGAAGAGGTTCGGCGCGTCCGGGCGCATCATGCGCTTGAACAGCGGGTAGCGGTTTTCCGCGTCGGGCTTCAGCGCGGCTTCGGTGAAGAACGGGAAGCTGATGTTGTAGCCGGTGGCGTAGATGATGGCGTCGACGTCCTCCACGGTGTCGTCGACGAAGCGCACGCGCGCGCCTTCCAGCGCCTTGATGGCGGGCTTCATCTTGATGTCGCCGCAGCCGGCGCGGGTGAGGAATTCGCCGCTGACGGAGGGATGCGCCTCCAGCACCTGATGGTCGGGCTTGGGGAGGCCGTAGTCCTCCATGTTGCCCACCGCCTTCTTGATCGCCCCGCGCGCCAGCGCCAGCGCCACGGGCCGCGGAATCCACGCGGGCGCTGCGGCCTTGTCCGCGGGCACGCCGTGCATGTACTTCGGCAGCACCCACACCCCGCGCCGCGCCGACACGTAGAGGTTCTTGCAGATCGGCCGCTGGGAGAGCTCGGACGCGATGTCCATCGCCGAGTTGCCCATGCCGACGACGACGACGTTCTTGCCGCGCATGTCCACGGGGTGGAACGGGTCCTGGTACTTGTGGCTGTGGAAGTGGGGCCCGTCGAAGTGGCCGGGGTACGTGGGCACGCGCGCATCCCAGTGGTGGCCGTTGGCCACGATGAGCACGTCGTAGGTGCGCGTCTCGCCGGTGGAGAGCGTGACGTCCCAGACCTCCCCGCGCCGCTCCGCCTTCGTCACCCGCGTGTTGAAGGTGATCGTGGGGCGCAGACCGAAGTGGTCCACGTAGTCCTTGAAGTACTGGAAGAGCTGGGCGTGGTGGGGAAAATCGGGCCAGCCCGCCGGCACGGGAAAATCCTCGAAGGCGAGGCGCCATTTCGAGGTGTCGATGTGCAGGCTCTGGTAGCAGGCGCTCTCGCCGTTGGGGTTGCCGAAGTACCAGACCCCGCCGATCTCGTCGGACGCCTCGAAGCAGTCGTACGGGACGCCATGGTCCTTCAGCCGCTTGGCGGTGGAAAACCCGCTGGGCCCCGCCCCGATGATGCACGCCTTCGGCAACGCCGCCATGAACCACTCCGCAGTTTGGGCCACGGTAGCGAAGCGACGCCACGTCATCCAAGACCCAACAGCGCCCCGCGGCGCCTCAACACTGGGCGCCGCCGCGTCGCGCCCGCCCCTTTCCCCGTCCGTCGTGCGCGCGGGCGCGGGCGCGCCGCGGCATCTGCGTCCATCCATTGCGTGTTAACCATGGGCTCCATACTTTGGGTTGGGGTAACGATTCGCGCCCGTGAGGTGCGGACCTGAGGGCAAGTCATGGGGGCGGCCCAATTCGCCGCCTTCATTGGTCCGTCTTCCCGCGGGGGCCCCAGTGCGGCCCCGCGACCCAACGAGGGGCGCCATGGATCTCTATCTGGACGAAGAAGTCGAAGCCGGCGACGAACTGATGGACGTCGTGGAGGCCATCCTCCAGGAGGATGACCGCTTCGTCAGCGAACGCGCCGACGACGGCGACGTGCAGTTCGGCTTCAAGGGCGCCTGGTGCGAGGCCGTGGGCTACTTCAGCTGGCGCGAGGAGCTGCCGGCGATGCTGTTCACGGTGTCGTTCGGCCTGGCCGCCGACGAAGGCCGCCGCCGCGAAGCCGCCCACCTCATCGCCATGATCAACGAGAACCTCTGGCTGGGCCACTTCGATCTCTGGGCCGAGGACGGCTCCATCGTGTTCCGCCACGCCGTGCCGATGATCGGGCGCAGTGAGATCGCGCCGGGCGAGGTGCAGGCGCTGCTGGCGTCGGCGCTGGATGCGGCGGACCGCTTCTACCCCGCCTTCGGCTTCCTGCTGAACGACGGCAAGAGCGCAGAGGACGCCGCGTTCGCGGCGCTGTTCGAGACGGCCGGGGAAGCATGACATGGAACAGCCGGCCGTCGCCTTGGTCGGAGCCGGCCAGATGGGCGGCGCGCTGGTCCGCGGATGGCTGGCCGCCATCCGCCGCGGCGGGGGGCTGACGCTCACCGTCATCGAGCCCCACTTCGACCCCGCGCTGGAGCGCGAGCTGGACGCCGCCGGCGCGGTGCTCAACCCGCACGACGCCGCGGCGGCCGATGTGGTCGTGGTGGCGGTCAAGCCGCAGACGTTCAACGAGACCGTGGCCCGGGCCCGCACCTTCGTGGGGCCGAAGACGCTGGTGCTCTCCGTGATGGCCGGCGTCACCATCGGAGCCATCGCGCGCGCCTTCGACACCGACCGTGTGATCCGGGCCATGCCCAACACGCCGGGCCAGATCGGCCAGGGCGTGACCGCCTACGTGGCCGCCCCGGCCTGCGGCGCGGCGGATCGCCGGCTGGCCGAGCAGCTGCTGGATCCGCTGGGCGCCGTGGAGAGCATCCCCACGGAACGGCTGATGGACGTGGTGACGGCGGTGTCCGGCTCCGGCCCGGCGTACGTGTTCCTGCTGGCGGAGGTGCTGGCCGCCGCCGCCGAGGCGGAGGGGCTCGACCGCGAGATCGCCGGGCGGCTGGCGCGCCAGACCGTGGCCGGCGCCGGCGCGCTGATGCTGGAAAGCGGCGAGGCGCCGGCGGCGCTGCGCAAGCAGGTGACGTCCCCCGGCGGGACAACACAGGCCGCGCTCGATGTGCTACAGGGCGCCGATGGCCTGGGGCCCGTCATGCGGCGGGCCGTGGCCGCCGCCACGCAACGGTCCAGGGAGCTGGGCCGGGGAGCAGAGACGCCATGATCGGTCCCGACGCCGCCGCCCGCGCCGCCTTCGCCAAAGGCGTGCTGAAGCTCGCCGGCGCGAAGCCCTGGCGGGACGTGACGATCTTCGACATCGCCGAGGCCGCGCATGTGGACGTCGCCAGCCTCGCGGGCCTTTCCCCGGCCGATGCGCCGGACGTGCTGGACGACCACTTCGACCGCGCGGCGGCGGAGGGCGTGACCGGCATCGACCACAGCCAGCCCCTGCGGGATCGCGTGTTCGATCTCGCGATGAAACGGTTTGAGGCGATGGAGCCGCACCGCGGCGCGCTGCTGGCGCTGGAGCGGGGCCGCGACGGCGTCGCGGCGGCGGCGGCGTACGCGCGCGCCGGGCGCAGCGCCCGCTGGCTGCTCACGCTGGCCGGCGAACGGGTGGACGGCGTCGACGGCGCGGCCAAGGTGCAGGCGCTCGCCGTCACCCTCACCCGCGGACACCAGGCCTGGCGCGAGGACGCCGACGGGGACTTCGCCAAGACCATGGCCGCCCTCGACAGAAGCCTGCGCCAGACCGAAGAATGGGGCGAGCGCCTGGGCTTCGTGCGCAAGCGCGGCGCCTGAGGCGTCGCAGGCCGGCGACGTCACTGGCCCGGAGCGTCACGTGCCTGGAGCGTCACGTGAATGTGTCACCGGGACGTCATGCAGGCGACGTAGACGGCGCGGGTGACTGGAGGCTGATCCCATGAAACCGGTTTTGACGGCGGCGCTGCTGGCGGCCGCTCTGGGCGCTTGCGCCTCCGTTCCCGCTGCGACGGGCGCTGCGGTCTCCGTGCCGCAACGGGCGGACCCCTACTTCGAGGCCGGCCTCGCCCACGTCGCCGCCCAGCCGGGCGCGCCGCGGGCGCGCAACGTCATCATCTTCGTGGGCGACGGCATGGGCGTGACCACCGTCACCGCCACGCGCATCTTCGCCGGCCAGCGGCAGGGCAAGGACGGCGAGAGCCACACCCTGGCGATGGATACGTTTCCGCACGTGGCGCTGTCGCGCACCTACGGCCACGACTCCCAGATCTCGGACTCCGCGCCCACCGCCACCGCCCTGCTCAGCGGCGTGAAGACGCGCGAAGGCGTGATTGGCCTCACGAGCGC